>JAITRP010000172.1 GCA_031288305.1 Zoogloeaceae bacterium | reverse complement strand
GTCAGGAGATCGTCTCCCATGCGAGCCACATCCAGCAGATAATTCACCAGCGCGCGCCGTAAAAGCGGATTTTCCGTTTCCTCGGCCACATCAAACGCGAGCATGAGGCCGATATTGGGCGGGTCGTCTGAAGCCGTGCGGGAAGTCAAGGCGTACAGATCGGCAATGCCTTCGTCGGCCTTTCCTTCGACCAGCTTTTGTTTGATCGGGGCCAAAGCAGTCCATTGTTTTTCATTCATCGTAAAACTAACTCCGGTTTGAAACCCCGCCCTTCAGGGCGGTGCGAAGGTTGGAACCCCGGCCTGAAGGCCGGGGTTTCGACCGTAGCCAATGGGGAGGGGAGAGAAACCCCTTCCCAATGACGTTAGACCGGCAGCCCTGAAGGGCTGCCGCTAATTTCTTGCTGCGGGTTTGCCAGCCCTTGCTCGTGGCGCGGAACGCCTCGGCCACGTCCGGGGAAAGACGGATGCAGACACTCTTTTTCGGCGCCGCGACCCGTGACCGCCCGCCACGGCGAATCGCCCGCGCCAGGGCAAGCTCCTCACCGGTAAAAGGCCGCGCGTCCGGATCGGACATCGCGGCGGCAGTGATGGCCGCATCCTCCGTCAGTCCTCCGCCTTCTGCCGCTTGACGTGCTTCAACAGCGTCTTTTCCATGTTCTTCAACTGGGTTTCCAGGCTGGCTTCGATGACGCCCATTTCGCTTTCCAGAATGCAGGAGCCGGGGGGAAGTTCGGGGTCGGGGAGGATGTCCAGGAAGCCGGCGGCGCCGCCGTCGCGTTGTTGCAGGAGCGCGGCGAGATCCCGGCGCACGGCGGCTTCGTCGCGGGCGGCGACGCGGATCAGTACCTTGCGTTCGCTGCGCGCCGAATTCAGCGCCTGGCGCACGAGGCGGACGATGACTTCCTCGTGATCCATTTCGCCGATCAGCTTGCGCGTCACCTCGCCCACGAGGCGCACGATGGAAGTCTCCAGGCTTTCGAGATATTCCACCGAACTCATTACCGTCTCGAGAATCTTGGCGGAATATTCCATCTTGCCCGCCATGATGCCGTCCTGGTAGCCCTCCGCGCGGCGCTTCTCGTAGATTTCGTCCGCCGAGGCGCGGATGGCCTTTTCCTCTTCGCGCACGCGAGCGAGGAGCTTTTCGGCCTCGAAAAACGCCGCCGCGTCGTCGGCCTTGACAATCAACTGGCCGGGCGCGGGCGTCAGGCGCTTATCCGTGAATTGAAACAGGCTTGCCATTCGGGCGCGACCTCACTCGTGAAAATTTTTTCCAGCCAGCGCCAGGCGGCCGGAAAGGAAGGAAAAGCGGCGGCATCCCGCCGCGAGGCTCTTATGATGGCGCTTTGCTCGCGTATTTTCCAGCGTGTTTGCCAGGCGGCGCGCAAGGCTTCCGGCCAGTGGGCGATACATAACGCGAGCATTTTCTCGCCGGGGCGCGGGAAGGTCTTCATCAGCCATTCTTCCATGTCCATATCCGCCGGGATCGCCGGGATTTCGCCCTCCTCCTTTGGACGAAACCGGGCGCGCAACGCGCCCAACTGGAAACGGCCGCGCCGCGCCGCGTACCGGCAGACCTCCGGGCCGACGCGCGCCCGGATGAGGAGAAGGCGTTTCTTGTCGATGATTCGCGCCAGATCTTCCGCCCACACGGCGGCGTTCCAATAGCGCAACAGGCGCTCCAGGAGCGGCGGCGGCAGGAGGGCGAGCCGGTTGGGCGATGGGCCAAAACACCATAGCGACGTTTTCCCCGGCGCTTGCGTATACAAGAAACGCCGGACGCGCGGGTTTTCGGCGAGTTGCGCCAGGAGCGGACGGAATTCCGCCGCGTCGGGCGTCAGCGCGGCGAAATCCGGCGCGGCAAGGTCGTTGAATTCCAGCGCCGCGCGAAGGAGCGCGGGGTTTTGCAACAGGTCGTCGAATTCCGTTGGCATGGTCATTTATCTTTCGGGCGGGCGCAATTGGAAGTGAGAGAAAACCCGCGCTCACTTTCAACTGAGCACTTGCAGTCGTTTTTCCTTACGCCTCGTTTGGCGTGTAATTGATCCTGGATTCCTCATCCGTTTTTTCAATCCTGAAAATGACGGGGCGCAATCCATCGTTGCAACTGCATATCGCCACGCCGGGTTTCTCGATCCAGTCCTGGAAGTAAAAGACGCCGCATCCATGCGCCAAGGCGAAAACGTATTGATAAATGGCCTTCCATGCCTCGTCGCAAAATCCTTCCGGTTTTGCGTAGTCCGCGTAAAAGACCTGTCCGTCCTTGAGCATTGGACATTTGCCCAAGCCTTTGACGCCATATTCTTGCGCAAGCTCCTTGTCAAAATGCCTTTTCAGCACCGTGATTTTGCATGGATTCATTTATCCGCTCCTCAATCCTCTACTCACGAAGCCTCTTTTCGCGCCGCGTGTTTTTTCCTGCGGACATAGAAAAACCCCGCCGCGAGAAAAACAAGAAATGCCGCGAGCGCCGCGCCCAAAAGTCCCCGGGATGTTCCCGTCCCGGCGGCGGATTGGCGGGGTTGCGCATTGGACGCATCCGGCAAAAGCACTTCGGCGCGCACCGGCACCAGCATCACCGACACCTTTTCGTAGACCAGTCCCGGCACCGCCTGGACGCAGAGTTCCTTGATCTTGCCTTGCAGGTCGACTACGGGAGAATCCGGCAGGTGGCGCAGGAAGACGGCGGCGGAGGACGGGCTGCTGGTTCCCGTGGCGGCGTCGTGGCGTTCCAGCACCACGTGCGCCCGCGCGGTCAGGACGCCGTCGATCCGGGCGAAGGTGCCGGCCAGTTCCTGTTCGATGGCAAAGGCCAGGCGCGCCTGTTCCTCGGTCGGCGAGGCGATCATGCCCTGGCCGGAAAATACCTCGCCCAGGTTCTTGAAGTCTTCCCGCGGCAGGCTGTGGCTTTCCAGAATTTTCAACGCGCGCACCAGTTCGGATTTTTCCACGGTGATGGTAAAGCCGTTCTTGCCCCGGGAAACCTTGTTCGCGTCGATGCCGTTTTCCAGCAGGGTCGCCAGGATGCGATTGGCTTCCCCTTCCGGCAGGCCGCTGTGGAGTTCCTGCTGGCAGGCGGCCAGAAGGCAGAGAAGCCCCGCCAGGAACAGGGCTTTCCAGCAAGACCAGCGCGGGGAGCATGGGGAAGATTGGGCGGCGCTCATCATGGTCAGGCCGCAAACGCCGAAAGCGCCTGCACGAGGCGGGAAGCGGGCGAAGCGGCGGGCACGCGCTCCAGCGTCCTTGCCGCGTCTTCCGGCTTGCCGGCGAAACTTTGCGCCAGCCCCAGAAGCGCCAGGGCTTCCCCATCTTGCGGGTTTTCGGCGAGCGCCTCGGAAAGCAGGGTCTGCGCCTTCTCGAAATCGTTGCAGACCAGATAGGTGAAGGCAAGGCCGATCCGGGCGGGCGCGTGGCCAGGCCGATAGGCGAGCAGGTTTTCGAAAATCGCGCGCGCCTCGCCGGGTTTGCCCAGATGCGCGGCGGCCAGTCCCACGTCCACCAGGCGGGAGAGTTGGGTGTTGTCGATCAATGATTCGGTCATAACGATTCCTTAATACGTCAAAAAGTGAAAACCTACTTTTTGCCGGGTTGGCTTGGGTTTGAAGGCAAAGCAAAGCTTCGCCTTCAAACCGTGAAAACCCAACGAAAAACCAGCCCGGCCTTGGGGTTTCGTTGCCTTTACTCCAAAAAAGGGCGAAGCTCTTGCTTGCCTTTTTTTGCTGACTGAATCGGCAAAAAGTAGGTTTTCACTTTTTGCCGCCTCCCTAGCTCGTCCGTTGCGCCAGGGTCTTCAGCATGTCCGTCGTGCCCTTGGCGATGCTGGAAGCGGTTTCCAAAAGCGCGTTGTATTGGCCGATGTTGAATTGCAGTTCGAGGATTTCTTCCTGTTTCAATTCAATCTTGTTGCCTTGCGCGTCCGTGCGCGCCGTCGCCGCGCTGATTTCCGTTTCCAGATCGGCGCTCTTGGTTTGTACGGATGTCATCAATTGATGCACTGCCGCGGTCAGGGACATGATCGTTCTCCTTCATCGTAAAACTAACTCCGGTTTGAAACCCCGCCCTTCAGGGCGGCGCGAAGGTCGAGACCCCGGCCTGAAGGCCGGGGTCTCGACCGTAGCCATTGGGGAGGGGAGAGAAACCCCTTCCCAATGACGTT
>JAITRP010000073.1 GCA_031288305.1 Zoogloeaceae bacterium | reverse complement strand
ACTTGCATGTGTAAGGCATGCCGCCAGCGTTCAATCTGAGCCAGGATCAAACTCTTCAGTTCAATCCAGTAAAACTCACTCCACTGACAGTTCTCGCCAACCCCCGTCCACGCAAACCTTCACGCGCAACCAACTCGCATCAATCGCCCGCTTCCATTCGCGCCAACAAAGGCCAGCATACTTCTCTCAGGTAAAGTGCTTCAAGCCTTCAGCACCCCAGAACAAAACTTCCATCTCAATCAAGATAGAACTCCCATCCCAGAACGCATACCCCGAAACACCCACACCTATCGGTCATCTCATTGTTAAAGAACAAAATCGCCGCCGTGTCGGGCAGCGAAGGAGCGTAATTCTGGCGAATCTTCCCTGCGTTGTCAACCGTCTTGCGATGTTTTTTTTCATTGTATGCTTTACGCATCAAATATCGCTAAGCGGCCAGCGGGGTTTGATGGCGAACGTGCCGGCGGGACGCGCGACTTCCACGCCAGATTGCAGGCGCAGTGCGGCGGCGAAGGCGATCATGGCGCCGTTGTCGGTGCAGAATTCCAGCGCCGGGTAATAGACGCGGCAATGCCTTGCTTGCGCGGCGGCATCCAGCGACTGACGCAATTGCCAGTTCGCGCCAACGCCGCCCGCCGCCACCAGGCGTCGCATGCCGGCATGTCGCAGCGCGGCGAAGGATTTCTGCGTCAGCACCTTGACCACGGCATCCTGAAAGGCGCGGGCAAGGTCGACCGTAAACTGCGCGTCCGCCGTCTCTCCCCGCTTATGCACCTGCGTCAATACCGCCGTCTTAAGGCCGGCAAAGCTGAAATTGAAATCCCCGGAATTCAGCATGGGACAGGGCAACTCGAACAAACCAGGGCGTCCCGACCTTGCCAGCCGGGAAAGCGCCGGACCACCGGGATAAGGCAGGCCGAGGATTTTAGCGGTCTTGTCGAAGGCTTCTCCCGCAGCATCATCTTGCGTTTCACCCAGGAGTTCATAGTGTCCAACGCCCGTCACCGCCATCAACTGCGTATGTCCTCCGGACGCCAGCAGGGCGACGAAGGGGAATTCTGGCGCGTCCGCAGCCAGCAGCGGCGAAAGCAAATGGCCTTCCAGATGATGCACGGGCAGAACGGGCTTGTTCAGGCTAACCGCCAACCCTTCAGCAAAGGCCGCGCCTGCCAGCAACGCGCCCGCCAGTCCCGGACCTTGGGTATAGGCTACAACATCGATGGCCTGCATGACGCATCCCGCCCTGCTTAATACCTCGCGCAGCAAGGGAACGAGACAGCGGATGTGGTCGCGCGAAGCCAGTTCCGGCACGACGCCGCCATATTCGGCGTGCAGCGCAACCTGGCTGTGCAGCGCATGCGCCAGCAATCCCTTGTCCGTGTCGTACAGGGCCAATCCGGTTTCGTCGCACGAAGATTCAATTCCCAGAACCCGCATGTTTTCGGCATCAGGGATCGGGATTCATCAGGCGATACACAAACACCAGCACAATCGCCAGAATGGTGACGTAGCGCAATACCTGCCGCCAGAGCTGGAATTGCGCGGCGGGCAGGCGAATTTCGTCCTGCGCGTTCTCCCGTGACATGATCCAGCCCGCGAACAAGGCGACAGCAAGGCCGGAAAGCGGCATGAGGATGCGGCTGGTCAGGTAATCCAACTGGTCAAAGAGGTTGAGGCCAAAGAGTTTCCAGCCGCTCCAGTCGTTGAAGGAAAGACAGACCGCCACGCCTGGCAGCCACACGGCAAATCCCGTGCCCCAGGCGGCTACGGCGCGATGCACGCCCAGACGCTCCGTAACCCAGGCGACGAAAGGTTCCGCCAGTGAAATGGCCGAAGTCCAGGCGGCGAACAGCACCAGCAGGAAAAAAAGCGAGCCGACCACGCGCCCGCCGGGCATGTGCGCAAATACCAGCGGCAGGGTATGGAAAACCAGGCCAGGGCCGGAAGACGCTTCCAATCCATGCGCGAAAGTGAGCGAAAAAATCGCCAGTCCTGCCAGCAACCCCACCAGCGTATCCGCCAGCGCGATCCAGAAACTGTTGTGCGCAATGCTGGAGTGCTTGTCCAGATAGGAGCCATACGCCATGATTACGCCCATGCCCAGGCTCAGGGAGAAGAAGGCGTGCCCCATCGCGGAAAGCACCACTTGTCCCGTCAGCAGTTCCGGCTTGAAATCAAACATGAAATGCCAAGCGGCGCGCATGTTGCCAACCATGCCGCCCCACAGCACCAGAAACAACAGGATGGCGAACAATGCGGGCATCATCAGCAGACTGGCGCGCTCAATGCCGGAAATCACGCCGCGCGCCACCACGCCCACCGTCAGCGCGAGAAAGACCGTGTGCCAGAAAATCAGCCGCAACGGGTCCGCCATCAAGCCGGCAAACTCCTGCGCCGCCGCTTCTGGCGTCAGAATTTTTACGCCCGCGATGGCCTGGTACATGTACTCGACAATCCAGCCCGCCACCACGCTGTAATAGGCAAGGATCAGCAAAGCGCCCAACACGCCGCCCCAGCCCAGCACGCCCCACCAGGACGAAGCGCCGTTTTCTTCCGCCACCTTGAGCATGGCGGAAACAGGATTGCCCCGCCCACGCCGCCCAATGAGAATTTCCGCCATCAACAGCGGCAGCCCCACCAACGCCACACACAGCAGATAGACCAGCACGAAGGCGCTGCCGCCCTGCGCGCCGGTCATGTAAGGAAAGCGCCAGATATTGCCCAGTCCGACCGCGGAACCTATCGTCACCAGAATGAAGGCCCAGCGGCTCGACCAGGTGGAACGCGGCGCGCCGGAAGACATGGCTAGTCCTTGCCGCCTTCTTCCAGCAGCTTCTTTTCGTTGATTTCCACCGCGTAACGCTGGCGCAAGGCAGACAGATAGGCGTTCACCTGCATCTGCGCATTCATGTTGGTCAGCAACTCCTGCGCCTCCGCCAAAGCGCCTTCTTGCACTTCGCCCGCCGTTACGCGATTGATTTTATAGAGCGCGTATCCCATGCCGGGCAATTCCACGCCGATGTAAAACGGCGGCTTTTGCTCGCCGGGCGCGCGAAAGATGGCGTCAATGGACAAAGGATGTAGTTCGCCAGGTTTCTCGCGGGAAACATCGCGGGAAACAGGTTGCGGCTTGCTCCACTTCAGCTTCAGCCTGGCGTTCAAGGGTTTGAGGGGCGCATCCGGCCCGGCTTTTTCCAGTTCCGCCAGATTTTCCTTTCCACGCTCCACCGCCAGTGCCTGCGCTTTTTCCTGCCGCAGAAAGGTCAGGATGTCCCGCCGCACGTCCGCAAAGGGGAGCAGGGCGGCAGGCCGGTGTTCCAGCAGCCGCGCGGATGCCATGACGCCCGGCGCGATTTCCACTGCCTCGGAGTTGCGCCCGTTCTTGAGCACTTCATCGTCAAACATCGCGTTGCGCAGTTTCGCGCTACGCAAGGCTTCGTCTCCCGCCTGCGGATTCGCCTCGCGCGTCAGCCAGCCGGATTGCCGCGCCACGAGGCCAAATGCATCGGCGGCAGGCTTGAGGCTATCGAATTGCTCAAAAACCAGAGTGGAAAATTTCTCGGAGTTTTCAGCAAAACGCGTCGCGCCCTCGCGCTTCAATTCCGCTTCTACTTCCATGCGCGCCTCGGCAAAAGAGCGGTAATGCTCTGGTTGAACCGCAGTCAAAAGAATAATATGAAAGCCAAACTCGCTTTCCACCACATCGGAAACTTCGCCGATCTTCAGGGCAAATGCCGCGTCAGCAAAAGGTTTGACCATACCCGCGCGCTCGAAAAACCCCAAATCGCCGTCCTGCTTCGCGGAACCCGGATCTGTCGATTTGCTTTTGGCCAGTTCGGCAAAGCGATCTGGATTCTGCCTCACATCCGCCAACAACGCCTCGGCGTCGGCCTTGCTGGACATCAGGATATGACTGGCGCGCCGCATCTCCGGCGAGAAGAAACGCTCCTTATGCGTGTCATACCAGGCGCGCATCGTCTTTTCATCCAGCTTGTTCTTTTCTTCCAGTTCCTTTTGCGAAAGAACCAGATATTCGACACGCGCCTGTTCCGGCAAGGTAAACTTGGGCGCGTTGGCGTCATAAAACTGTTGCGCTTCCGCCTCCGTGGCATCCACCTGCCCCATCAGGCTCTGCCAGGTCGCCAAACTTTCTTCCACGATGCGTGTTTCCGTCTGCAAGACGGCAAATTGCCGCGCCACGGTTTGCGACGCAAAGGCGCTGTTCTTCACCGCGCCCAACAACGTCTGCTGCAACATGTTTTCCTGAAGCCGCGCCTCGAATTCTGGCACACTCATGTTGACCATTGCCAGCGCGGATTCGTATTGTTCCTGGGAAAACGCGCCACTTTTCGGATCCTGAAATTCCGGAAGACTCTGGATCACCTCGCGCATGGACGCTCGCACATCCAGATGCAGGCGTTTGGCTTCCAGCAACAAAATCTGCCGCATCACCATATCTTCCAGCAAGCTCGCGCGCATCTTTGGCGTATTGAGTGCCGCCACGTCCGCGCCTGGCCTTTGCTGACGTTCTTGATCCTGCCGCTCGCGCAACGCTTCCCGAAACTCCGCGGTCGTAATCCGCATCTTGCCTATCGTGGCAAGCGTCGTATCGCCGCCCCCCTGGAAATAGGCATCCAGTCCCCAGACCGCAAAAGGTACCGTTATGAACAACAAGAAAATCTGGACGAGGCGTTTGTTGTTGCGAATGGCGTCAAACATGGCAGAAAACACGAAAAGAATAGACAAAAGCCCGCAGCCTATGCGCGGCGCACGGACACGAAAAAACCTGCGAATAGTACCAGATTAAAGTTCATTGCGATCAGAGGACAGAACAACCGGGGCGCGATCCAAAGTGGAGGAAGTCAAGGTGACGTCAATCTCCAATAGGTATGCCGTTGCTGGTATCTCAAGGTTGAGCATGGCTTGACGATCAGGGAAAGCGCGGTTGCCTTCCCCCCTGTGAAGGGGGGGGAACGAGGGGGGTTGCGCCCTGCAAAGAGGTTGCGCCCTATAAAGGGTTTGCGGCGGTTCAGCTTGCATCGAACCCTGGTTCCTGTTCCGCAGCTGCAAGCCCCTCCCCAGCCCTCCCCTTGTGTGCAGCTTCGCAGCCTGCAAAGACTTTGCTGCATCTGGCTTTGCCAGACCAGACTGCGGCTGTCCTTTCGCTTTCGGCTTCAGTAGGGAAGGGAGCGCGGCTGCGCTTCGTTCTGGGCGGTTTTTCCTCCAATTTGGATCGCACCCGAAAGCCGCTCCCCTGTCTCCCGTCTCCTAAATCGCACCGCCGCGTTTCAGTTCCCAATAGCGGTTGACCAGCGCCACAGGTAACTGTTGCGGGGAAGTTTCCAGCAGGCGCGCGCCCAGGGCGCGCAGGCGGACGAGTTGGCGGCGGCGGGCTTCCCGATAGTCCAGGGCGACGGCGTAGGCCAGGGCGTCATCGAAGTTTTCGACGCGGGACTCCAGGCGTTTGTCCAGCCCGGTTTCGCGCAGGCTGGCAAGCAGCACCAGATGGCGCGCCCGCAACTGCGCAATCGCGGGCGAGAGGGTGGCTTCGTCTTCGTCGCGCAGATTGGTGAGCAGCACGACCAGCGCGCGTTTGCGGATCCGGCGCACGAGAAAATCGCTGGCGGCGAGATAGTCGGAAGTCTGCGCCGAAGGTTGCAGGTCGTAGGCGGCTTCCAGCAGTTTTTGCAGGGTTACCGTCGACTTTTGCGGCGGGAAAAAGCGTGGCCGCGCATGCGCGAAGGTGGCAAAGCCCACTGCGTCGCCTTGCCGCAAGGCCACGTAGGCAAGGAGCAACATGGCGTTCAGGGTGTGGTCGAAATGCGAAAGCGCATCATCGCGGCTGCGCATGCGCTGGCCGCAGTCGATCAGGAAAATGATCTGTTGGTCGCGCTCATCCTGATATTCGCGCGCAATCAATTTCATCATGCGCGCGCTGGCTTTCCAGTCGATGCTGCGCGGCGGATCGTCGCGGCGGTATTCGCGCAACTGGTGAAAATCCAGCCCGGCGCCACGCCGAGAGCGGCGCAGAATGCCCATCTGCGCCAGACGGTCATCCATCGCTAAAAGCGCGTATTGCGCCACGCGCGCAAAATTCGGGAACACCCGCACCGCTTCCGCCTTGCCGAACCAGCGTTGCAGATGCCAAAATCCCAAGGGAGAATTCAACCGCAGATGCGTCAGGCCAAAATGCTGTTCGCCGCGCAGATCGGGCGTTACCCGGTAGGTGAGTTCCTGCCATTCCCCCGCGCCAATCGTAAAGGCCAGGGGCAAATCCGGGGATTCCAGCGTGTCGGGATGCTGGTCGAAAAGGAGGCCGGAAAGCCGCCCGCCGCGCCAATCGGCATCCAGCGCCAGATGCAGGCGGATTTTCTGCTCCACCCCCACCGGCCAGGTCAGGTGCATGCGTCGCGTGATCGTGAGCGGATTGCCGCGCCGCCAGGCAAGCCAGGCGTCACCCAGCGCCAGCGCCAGAAAAAGCATGCCCAGCCCCTGCCAGGCAAGGACGAGCGCCGGGAAAAACAGCGCCGCGATGGATACCCCCAGCCAGGAGGCGGCGGCGACAACGAGGTTTTTACGGGGCAGCAGCATGGTTATTAGTGTATGGCAAGGACAGGGGACAGAAGACAGCGCGCGTGCGTTGCGCGCTTTGTAATCTGTAGTCCGTGGTCAGTAGCTGGGATGTGCATGGTTTCTGTATGAACTTTTCGAAAAGTTGATCAACGCCCCGCAGGAGCGTTCTATACGTATCCCTTTCTACCATGCGTATCCTCATCCTTCCTGCCGCGAAAGATGCAGAAAAACACCCACCACATCAAACCAGCAAAAATAATCCAACCTCGCTCGCTCATGTCGTCGGTGAAGCGCCAGTCATCGGGTGTTATGACGATGCTATGCAGTCGACCATTGGGAGCGCGAAGATTCGGGTCATTATCCCTGCTGATCGCCACTTCCACCATGTCTCCCGGCTTGTGGTTGCTGGTGTTGACAAAACGCGAAATCCGATAACGGTCGCCTCCGGGTTGTGAATAGTCCACATCCAATATCCAAGTCGTGGGGGGCGTTCCAAACACGAACTCGCTGATCCTACCCCTGAGCAATTTATCGTAAGTCCTGACCCCTGCCACGACGCCTTGAACGCGCACGCCGTTTTGGAGCGTTTCCCTGTCGGCTTTCGAGGGTTCCCCTATTTTGCTGAGCATCTGAACGCCCAAAAAGCGGGTAACAGCGCCAGGAGCGCACACAGAGGCCAAGGGTTTTGTGCGCGCTTCCTCCGCCAGTACCACAGGAATGACAGTGGAAAGCAAAGGATAAAGGCGACCGCCCAAGGCATGAAAGGCATGATATTTATTCCTTTTGATTACTGAATCGAAGAGCAATCGCGCAACGCGCAGGGGTTTGTGGCAGAGGAGCAGACACCAAGGGTCTGATGCGGACTGAACCGCCGCAAACCCAACCCCTCCCCGGCCTCCCCTTGTCAGGGGAGGGGGAAGGGCAAAGCCGCACAAAAAATGGGTTTTCACTTTTTGACGCCTCCTTCAAACTCGCGGCGCGGCCACTTCGTCGAACAGGCCGCGCAGGAGCGCGTCCACGGTATTGCCCTCGATTTCCGCTTCCGGCGACAGGGCGACGCGATGGCGCAGCGCGGGCAGGGCGACGCGGCGCACGTCGTCGGGCGTCACGAAATTTTCCCCGCGCAGGAGCGCCGCGCCGCGCGCGGCGCGAATCAGGGCGATGCCGCCGCGTGGCCCCGCGCCAATGGAAAAGCCCGGATGCTCGCGCGTGGCGCGGACGAGGCGCACGGCGTAATCCAGCACCCGCGCGTCCACATCGACGAAGGAGGTGGCGCGTTGCAGGGCGCTGATTTGACGCGCCGCAATGAGCGTTTCCACCGCTTCCACTCCCAGGGCGGCGCCGCTCTGCTTATTGGTGACAAGCTGGATCAAGGCGATTTCTTCCTTGATGTCCGGGTAGTCGATGCAGACTTTCAACAAAAAACGATCCAGTTGCGCTTCCGGCAGCGGATAGGTGCCTTCCTGCTCGATGGGGTTCTGTGTCGCCAGCACCATGAAGGGCGTGGGCAGGGGCAGGGATTTGCCTTCCAGCGTCACCTGGTATTCCTGCATGGCTTCCAGCAGCGCCGCCTGCGTCTTGGCGGGGGCGCGGTTGATTTCGTCGGCCAGCAGCAGGTGGGTAAACACCGGTCCCTTGCGGGTCATGAAGGTGTTGCTCGCGCTCTCGAAAAAGGTATGGCCGACCACGTCGGAAGGCATGAGGTCGGGGGTGAACTGGATGCGCGCGAACTCCCCGGAAAAGGTCTTGGCCAGCGCCTTGACCAGCAGGGTCTTGCCCAGGCCCGGCACGCCCTCGAGCAGCACATGTGCTTCCGCCAGCAGGGCGATCAGCACTTCCTCGATCACGCCGCGCTGGCCGATCACGGCCTTGCCCAGTTCATCGCGCAGTTTTTGCAGCAACTCGGCGGCTTCTTTTGCCTTTTCCGGGGGTAATGTGCTCATGGTGTCTTCCTGTTTGGGGATGCGATGACAAAGGTGTTCTGGACAATCACAGCGCGCGCTCCAGATCTTGCACGGTCTGCATCGCGCGGGTAAAAGTTTCCGGCGAGGGGGGCGTGACGCTGCCGAGCGCCGCGTTGATTTCGGCGACGGCAAGGCCGCTTTGCCGCGCCAGTTCCTGATGCTGTTCCGGCACGGGAAGCCGCAAAAGCCGGGGGTGGCGTTGCGCCAGACGCTGGTCGATTTCCCGCCGCGCCGTATCCAGCAGGGAAGCCAGGGCTTTTTCCCGCCACAGGCAGCGTCCCAGGGCCAGCAGATGCTCGGAAAGACCGCGCCGTTCGACTTCCGGAACCGCGCGCACGCAGCCAAAGCGCGGCACGACCCAGAAGAGCCAGAGCAGAATCAGGGCCGCCGTGCCCAACAGCGCCCGCCAGGCGGTGGTCGAAAGCCACTGCCAGAGGGTTTGATATTCCAGACGCTGGGCAAAATGAATCACGCCTTCGGGCTGGTAACGCCGCAACAGCGCCCAGAAAAATTCCGCGTGGTCGAAATCGCCCAATTCGTGGTTGTTGAGCAAACCGAGCGAACCGATCAGCGTGACGTTGCCGCGTCCCCAGGCGTAATGCAGCATGTCGTTTCCATAACGGTTTTCGACCTGCCAGAGCGGCGGTGTTTCCCCGGCCTCCATTGAATCCATTGTATGTCCGGGGGAAAGCCGGTAGCGCTGCCCACTGCCGGGCAGACTGGCCTCGACGAAAAAGGAAGTACCCGACGACACGTCACGCTCCCGGCGCACAATGCCTTTCTTCTCTTCTTCACGATCCCCTTCTTTTACCCCGAACGGCGCAACGAGCGGGTTTTCTGTCCCGATCCAATCCCACTCCAGAATGAGATAACCGCCGCGCGCCACCCAATCCAGTATCTTTTGGGCACGGTCGGCATTCATCACGTCATTGTTACCCGCGGTCGCCAGGATGAGCACGCCGCCTTCCGGCAGGGACTCCAGGGCAACGGGACGTTCGATGCGTTGCGTCTGGCGCCCCATGCGCGCGAGGAAACGCTCCGTCGCCAGATAACGATTGCGCCGCGCTTCCAGCGACATGCCGCTTTTTTTCTGGACGATTTCCGGCTCCATGTTTTCAAAAAAGAGGTACGCCGCCAGCGTCACGAAAACGACGACGCCAACGATCCAGAAGAGGATACGGCGGCTCATGCGCCCTCCTTGCCAACGGCGGAAGGCTCGGCAAAATGCGCGCGCCAGTCCGCGCACAGGGCGCGTATCCGCGCGAGGGCCGGCAGCCTTCCGGCATAGGCCGCCGCCTTCCAGTCGAGCAGCAATGCCGCAAAAACCGTGAGCGCCTCGCCTTGGACATGGCCGCGCACCCGCATGAGGCACAGATCCTCGGTATCGCCCGCGTAAAAGGTGACACGGTCGCGTTCGATCAGCGTCACCAGCGCGCCGCGATAGAGGAGCGAGAGCGCCGCGATCCAGCGCCCGGCTTCCGCTTCCGCCAGCGCGGCGGCGGGAATGTCGTCCGGCAGGGCTTCCGGGCGCAAATCCAGTCCGAACAGGGTTTCCGGACGCCTGCCCCTTTGCGGCAAGGCCTCCGGCCAGAAGCGCTCCCGGTTGCGGTAAAAAAAGACCACACAGGCCGCCAGCGCCGCGATCATCAGCCCATAAAACGCGGCACGCACAACCTGCGCCAAGCCGCCAAAGAACTTTTCCAATATCCGCATGTCCGGGATGTCATCGTTTTCTGTTTCTTCCTTGTCGTTCTGGTTCCGCCAGCGCCATCGCGTTTCTGTTTTCACGCGGCCAAAGGCAGGCTCTGCCAGCGCCGCCAGCGCCTGACGGCGCGCCTCGCCTTTCACCCGCACGACTTTTTCCGGCGGCGGCTTGTCGTCCTCCTTCTCGTCATCGGCGCGGGCGGCGAAAGGCTGGGCGGCAAAGCCGATCAGCAGGACCAGCAACAACGCCGGGAGGACAGCGGCCACGCCTTTGTGCTTCCCCGCGAGCGGACGCGCCGCCTGCGCCCGTTCGGCCTGCATGCGGCGAAAGGCAACCTCGATGTCCCAGCCTTCCAGGTCGCTGCGCCGGTTGAGATAGAGCGAAAATCCGGCGGCGACGTAGAAGGGTTCCACGAGCGTCTCCGCCGTCAACCAGGCCATCATGAAAAAAATACTCCAGAAACGGCTTGTCTCGCCGTCTTTCCCAAACGAAAAAATGTACTCGAACGCCTCCTGAAAGTCGCCGGGCGTAAGCCAGACCATCAGGAACAGCAAGCCCAGCCCGAAGATGACAAGACAGCATGCGCAAGCGTGCATCAGCCAGACGGCGTAGCCCTGCGTCTTGCGCCCAAGTATCCGGCTGCGCTTGCGGAACGCCGCGCCGCGCTGGTCTTCCAGTTGCAGGATGGAAAGGACGAAGGAACGATAGGAAGACAGGCGTCTCCAGGTCAGTTCCGAGAAAAGACCACTGTGGCGCAGGAGGCCCGGCAGGCTTTTCCAGACCTGTTTGACCGTCGGCGGCGCGCCGAAGCTCGCCTCCGCGAAGACCTTGAGGAGCAGGCGGTCCGCCGCGGGTTTCAGCCACCACACGGCAAACCAGACCCACCCATTTTCCGGGAACAGCAACAAAACCAGAAACGCCGGAAACAGGATGAAGAGGAACCAGACGCGATAGACCGGCAGCGCCCAGCGCCGCACCATGCCCAGGCCCAGATCCAGCGCCTCCCAGGGCGTGCGGCGGCGCAATTCGAGTTCGAGGCGATCAAGCCGCATGGCGGCCCCTTCCGAAAAAGCAGAGATAGACAATGAGCGCGCCCCAGAAGACAAGCCCCGCGCCGATTTTGAGCGCAAAGGGCAAGCTCCGAATCGGCGACCACAGGGATTCCACGAAAGCCGCGCAGAAGGTGAGAAAGGCCGCGCCATAGAGGAGCCGAACCGCGCCCCGCGCCGCTTCGCTGAGCGCCTCCCGCCGCCGCAGCCGTCCCGGCGCGATCAGCGCGTAACCGATTTTCAGCCCCGCCGCGCCGGATAGCACCGCGCCGATCAGTTCCGGGCCGCTGTGCCCGGCAACGAAGCCCCAGAAGGTTTGGGTATAGCCCACCCTCGTGAGATACCCGGCCACCATGCCGATATCGAGACCGTTGTAGACCAGGAAGAACACGCTGCCCAGGCCAAAGAGAATGCCGCCGGCAAAACACTGGAAATCGATCCGCACGTTGTTGCCGATGTAGTACAGCAGCATCGCCAGTTGTCCATCGGCGGCGGCGCTGGGCAATGCGCCCGGACGTTCTGTTTCGGGCGCGTACATCCGCTCGAATTGGGCAGCCTCATCCGGCGAGAGGATGTAATAGACGCTCTCCGGGAAAATTTGCGCGAGCATGAGACAGAGGAGCAAGGGGACGAAAAAGAGCAAGGCCGACGCCAGCACGAAGCGCCACTCGGCGCGCACCAGACGCGGCAGGCCCGCCTCCAGGAAATCCAGCCAGTCCCCGCGCAGATCCCCGCGCGCGCCATAGACGCGCTGATGCGCCGCCAGCACGCGCTGTTGCAGGGCGTCGATAAGCACGCTGGAATAGCGCCGGTCGCGCGCCAACGACACGTCATGGCAGAGACGGCGAAAGGCCGAGGGCAGGTTCTCCAGGGTGATTGCCGCTTCCGCTGCCTGTCCGGCCTCGATCTGCTTCTGGCGCGGCGTCTTCAACCACAGGTCCCAGGCCAGCCACTCTTTTTCCCGCGAGGCGATGAACTGGTTTTCCTTCATCTGGAACCCTCTGTTTTAGCCGCCAGCGCGCCGCGCCCCAGCAGGCGATTGCCCAGATGAATGAGGCGATCCCTGGCGTCATCGGGCGGCAGATCCGCAATCAGGGGGCTTGCCAGTCGCGCCAGTTCACCGGCGCGCGCGCGGGAAAAACCGGGGGCGCGCAGGCGGTATTCGATGAGGGCGCGCTGTTCCGCCTCGCTGAGGGCGAAGGGCGGGACCTCCTCCTTCCTGTCATCGTCCGTCACCTTGGGCGCGGTCATCGTCTGGCGGTAGACCACCAGCGTTCCCGCGAGCAGATCGCCCAGGCGCTTGTTTTCCCGGTTCAGCCCCATCGTGACGAGGCCAAAGGCGTAGCAGAAGGGCAGAAAATCCACGGCGCGCAAAAAATTGCGCGCTACCGAGGCGCTCCAGTCCAGGGACGTGCCGTCATCGCGCAGCACCATCAGCCCGGAAAAGCGTTTGCCCGGCGTCGCCCCTTGACAGAGCACCTCGAAGACGACGGGATACAGCCACTCCAGCAGGAAATACAGCAAGAACAGCAGCGCCCCGCCCAGACGCCCGATCTGGGAGAGCACGAATGCGCACCCCACAAGAATCAGCAGGCGGAGCAGGAAATCGATGATCCAGGCGCGCGCCCGAACGACTCCCCCCGCCAGGCGCAATTCCAGTTCGCAGCCCTCG
This sequence comes from Zoogloeaceae bacterium, assembly GCA_031288305.1. Classification (GTDB taxonomy): domain Bacteria; phylum Pseudomonadota; class Gammaproteobacteria; order Burkholderiales; family Rhodocyclaceae; genus Azovibrio. Next base: position 22,718 of record JAITRP010000073.1, on the reverse strand, counting down.
GGTGTCCGCACCCGGCGGATCGTGTCCAGCCGGGGGATGGTTTTTTCCGCGTTCGTGGCCAACACCGGGCAGCCTTTCTTCAACGCGGTCGGATGAAGATGTCGCGGTAAGCCGCGTAGAAGACACAGTAATTGAACGGTATGAGGAACGACGCGCACAGACACAGCGAAATCTGCGCCCAAAACAGAATCTGCGCCGAATTGCCCAGCGCATAGAAAACGATCCCCAATACCACAACCGGCAGAATGAAGAAGGCGATTCCAGACGCCAGGAACGGCAGAATATTGCGCAACATCCCCCGCACGGCCAGCTTGAACGCTCCCCACGCCGTCATGTCTTCATGCAGCGCCGCCAGTTGCGGCGACAGTCCCTGCACGATAAGAAATGGAATGACGGCGAAAATGAAGAGCGCCAGAAAAAGAATCACTTGCCAGAACGGAACGTTCCTACTGCCGCCGGCAAAAAATTCATAGACGAGGGCTAACTTGAACAACAGGAAAAATCCGGCGCTCGTCAGCATGACGGCAAGCAGGAGCAACAGGAAATCGAGCAGCCCCAGCAGCAGCAAGGAACCCGTCCGCTTGGAGAATCCGGCAAACAGAAACAGAACGCGGACATCTTCATTTTGCTCTTTCGCCCGGCACACCAGCATCAGCCCCGCGATGAACACGGGAGCGGAGAGAATCTGCAGGAATCCTCTGATAGATACTGGAATGGAGATGAGCTGCAGGACGGCCAGAATGAGCATACAGAGGAATCCCATCCCTATCCACGCCCAGATGTGCCCCCGCATCAGCGCCCACCCTTCCCGTATCCAGGCAATCCCGGCGCCGGCGGCGAGGCGATTGGATTCGGGCAAGAGCGCGTATTCCCCCGCCTCGCCGCGGATTTCATCAACTTCCGCCTTTGGCGCGGCAAACGGATTCCCACCCCAACTCTCCTTGTCGTCTCCCTTGTCGTTCCGGGATGAATCGTATGGCATGAAAACTGCTCCTTGGAAAGCATAAAGTGTGCTGAATTTTAGCAGAAGTCATATGAAGGCGTGTCAATCCGTCAAAAATGGGGCGCAAGCACGGCGGCTTGCAATACTGTATTCGAACGTACACGATGCCCTCAATCCGGGAGACAGACAGCGGATGTAGAATGTATTGCGTACAATGCGGCCAAGCGCTTGTCGTGATGTTGGGTGGAGGCTCCAAGGCCACACAGGCAGCCGGGCATCGCCCATGCCGGAAAGGTGGCCGCCAGTTTGCAGGGCGAAGAGAATGCGGCATGACCCCGAGCAAGAAAATCAAGGTTTTCGAATTGCCGGAATTCGATCCTTCCGGGCATTTGCAGGATAAAGACGGCATCGCCGCTTATCTGGACGCGATCCTTGAAGAAAACGACGCGGCGCTTTTGGCGGCGGCCTTGGGCAATGTGGCGCGCGCGGCATGAGCGAGATTGCGCACAGCCGGCATCGGACGAGAGGCGCTTTACAAGGCATTGCGGCACGACGCCCGTCCGCGTTTCGAAACGATTTCCCGCGCGCGCCAGGCGTTGGGCGTCCAGTTGGCGGTTGTCCCGGTAGAGCGGGTCACGGTGTGATTCCATTTCCAGGTCATGCGTGGCGCGAAGACGATCCAGGGACAATGCAATTGCACGGCAAGGCAAAGCCGGCAAAGTCGCGGATGATTTGAAAATGGAATTCGTCGTCCGTGGTCGCGGGTCGCCGTCCCTGCGCTGCTATCTGAACCGGCTGCAAAACCGGAAGCCGCGCAAAAAGTGAGGGGGGTTTGCTTTTTGACGCTTCCTTGCCCCGATCATCCCATGTTCAGGCGATCCATGCGGTAACGCAGGGAACGGAAGGAAACGCCGAGAACGCGCGCGGCGGCGGTGCGGTTACCCTTGGTCTGTTCCAGCGCGGAGAGGATGGCGCTGCGCTCCACGCGATCAAGCAGGTCTTCCAGGGTTTCCGTGCCGGGGACAACAGCGTCTTCGCCCGCGGCGGACGGATCGGGGATGCGGGCGTCGCACAGTTGCAGATCGGCGGCGCTGATGAGCGTGCCCGTGCACAGCGCCGTGGCGCGCTCCAGGATGTTCTCCAGTTCGCGCACGTTGCCGGGGAAGGAATAGGCGGAAAGATCCGCCCAGGCGGAAGCGTCGAGGCGCGGCCCCGCGCCGCCCGTCAAGCGCCGCATGATGGATTCGACCAGCGCCGGAATATCCTCGCGCCGCTCGCGCAGGGACGGTATGCGCAGCTCGATGACGTTGATGCGGTAATACAGATCCTGCCGGAAAATGCCCTTTTCCACGCAATCGCGCAGGTCCCTGTGCGTGGCGCACATGATGCGGACATCGACGGGTTCCTCGGCGGTACTGCCTACCTTGCGCACCTTTTTTTCCTGGATGGCGCGCAACAGTTTGACTTGCATCAGGAGCGGCAAATCCGCGACCTCATCAAGAAACAGGGTGCCGCCTCGCGCCGCCTGAAAAAAGCCTTCGCGATCACTGTCCGCGCCGGTGAACGCGCCCTTGCGATAACCAAAAAATTCGCTTTCCATCAGGTTTTCGGGGATCGCGCCGCAATTCACGGGTACGAAAGGCTGCTTGGCGCGCGCGCTCTGCGCGTGGATCTGCCGCGCCGCCAGTTCCTTGCCGCTGCCGGATTCTCCGGAAATGTAGATCGGCGCCTGGCTTTTCGCCAGCCTGGCGATCAGGGCGGAAACCTGCGCCATCGCGGGCGATACGCCCAACGTCATCGGGCCGTTGCCTTCCATCTTGCTGGTGTTGTCGTCCTCATTGCAGCGCAACGCGGATTTCACCAGCGTGCGCAGTTGATCGAGGCTCACCGGCTTGGAAATGTAATCGAAAGCGCCGATCTTCAGGGCGGCAACCGCATTTTCGGCGCTGCCGTAAGCGGTGATGACCGCCACCGGCGTATCCAGCATGGATTCATTGATATGGCGCACAATGTCAAGCCCATCGCCATCGGGCAGGCGCATGTCGGTGAGGCAAAGCTGATAGCGGTTTTCCTTGAGCAACGCCAGCGCCTCGCCCACGGAGCCGACGCTATCGGCGTCCAACCCCATGCGCGCCAGCGTCAGTTCGATGAGTTCGCGAATGTCGGCCTCGTCGTCGATGACCAGGATGCGGTTTTCTGTTCGTTTCATGCGTCTTTCCTCATGGATGGCATGGCCTCGCCCTTGCCCTGCAAAATGAAGTGTCCGCCCGGCCCTTCGCCCAACGCGAGACGCATTCCGTTTGCCGCGCACAACTCGCGGGCGATATGCAGCCCCAAACCGGTGCCGCGTACCGATGTGGTAAAAAAGGGATCGAAAATCTGATCGCGCAGTTCATGGGCAATGCCGGGGCCGTCGTCGATTACGTGCAATTCCACGCCCTTGCCGCCAGAATCCCTGGCTTCCAGCCGCACCGCGCCCGGCTGGCGGGAAGCGTAGCGCAGGGCGTTCATCACCAGGTTCCACAATACCTGCCGCAATTGTTCGGAATTGAAGCGAAACTCCATCGCTTCGTCCGCCCGCGTCTGGAGGACGCCTTCCTCCAGACCTTCCTGCGCTTGCAGGGCGCGGGCGAATTCTTCGAGATACTGGCGGAGGGGCACGCGCTCCGCCGCCGCTCCGGGTTGCCGCGTATGCTGGCGTCCCAGCACCAGCACATCCTGGATGATGCGCTCCAGCCGCAAGGTATTGTCGCGCACGATGCGGATGAGGCGCGTCTGCAGGAGCGGCGGCGCGTTGCCGGCTTCTTCCATGAACAATTCGCTGGCGTGGCTTATGGCCGCCAGCGGGTTGCGGATTTCATGCGCGATACTGGCGGTCAATTGACCGAGCGCGGCAAGTTTCAGTTGCTGCGCGGTTTCCCGTAATTTGCCAAGGTCTTCGAGAAAAATGAGCGCCGCGTTGTTGCTGGCTTGGGTCGGCACGAAACGCGCCGCGACTTCCCGTTCGCCGACAGAGGAAAATTCCAGCGCGTCGCGCGCCGGGTCCGCGCGCCAGTCCTGGTAGCCGTGCGCCAGCGCGGGCACGAAGTCGGCAAGCATCGCGCCCTCGATATCGGCGCGCGCCAGAATATCGCGCGCCTGCGGATTGCTGTTCAGGATGCCGCCCGCGCCATCGACCACCAGTACGCCATCCTGCATGCGGTGCATGATCTGCCGGCTGATCTTGAACTGGTCGTCGCGCTCGATACTGCGCTGGTGGGCAATGGCGGCATTGGAAAGAATGCGCTGCCGCAGAAGATAGGCGGAAATGGCGGTAGCGAAAAAACCCAGACTCAAGAATCCGGCCTGCGCGATGTAGGCGTTGCCGTGCGCAATCGTCATGAAATTGGATAAAAACTCCGCCAACAGGATGCAGACGCTGGAAACCGCCGCGTAGAACAGCACCAGCCTCCCTTGCGCCACCAGACTGGAACCAGCGACGGAAACCAGCAGCAGGCTGCCCAGCCCGCTGCGCATCCCGCCCAGCGCGAACACGATGGCGCTGATGCACACTGCGTCTATCAAGGCTTGCAAGGTCACCTGGAAATAGAACAGCTTGCGCCAGAACAAGGAAAGATAGGCGCCCAGAACCGTCAGGGCGATATAGGCCGTCTCGACGCCAATGGCAACGCGGATATTGCCGCTCGCCGACGAAATCAGGGGTTTGTCCCAGGGCAGCATGGACATGAGGCCAATCAGGAGCGCCTGGATGACCCGATAAACATTGAACACGCGGAAGGAATTCCAGTGCGGATTCCTGTCGTCTTCCACGAAGAACGAAAAGTAACGCTTGAACCAGTTGCCGCGCCCGGTCATGCGTTTTCCTCCCCTGCCGCCCGGTGTTCGGAGGAGCAGTAACAGCGTCCGTTTTCCGCGCGCAGCGTTTCGCGCTCCGGCACGTAGACGCCACAATGGGCGCAGGCGATCATTTTTTCGCCGCCGTGTTCGCGCGCGGGCGAAGGGGGCGTCTTTTGCCGCGGCGCTGGCCGCAGGAGACGCCAGACAATCCAGCACAGCAGCAGGATGAGCAGAAATTTCATGGCGGCGCGGGTTTTAGTTGGGCATAAGCCAGCGCCAGCCATTTTATGCCCGCGCTGCCGAAATTCACCTCCACCCTGGCCTCCTCGCCGCTGCCCTTGGCGTCCGTGATGACGCCAAAACCGAATCTGGCGTGGCGCACATTCATTCCCAGTTTCAGCCCGCCGGGAAGTTCCGGCGCAAAATCCGCGGGCGCGCGGGTAGCGGCGGGCGGACGTTTGAACGGAGCAAAGCCTTCGCGCCAGAAGGCGGCATCCGAACGCGCGGCCTTTTGCCGCGACAGCAGTTTCAGGCATTCAGGCGGCAGTTCCGCGAGAAATTGCGAAGGCATGGCGTAGCGAGTCTGGCCGTGCAGCATGCGGGTTTGCGCGGAAGAAAGGTATAGCCGCCGGCGGGCGCGGGTGATGGCGACATACATCAGGCGGCGCTCTTCTTCCAGCCCGCGCGCCTCCGACGCGGCGTTGTCATGCGGGAACAACCCCTGTTCCAGTCCGGTGATGAACACCACATCGAATTCCAGTCCCTTGGCCGCATGGACGGTCATCAGTTGCACCGCCTCTTCGCCCTCGCCCGCCTGGTGTTCGCCGAATTCCAGCGAAGCGTAGCCAAGAAAGGCCGGGAGCATCCCGCCCGACTCCGCGGCGCGCCCCGCTTCCTCGTCGTTTGCGAAAACAGCGGCGGCATTGATGAGTTCGTCCAGGTTTTCCAGCCGTTCCTGTCCTTCCTTTTCGTTCTGGTAGTGCCCGGCAAGGCCGCTGTGTTCGATGACATGCTCGATCTGCTCCGGCAAGGAAAGCGCCTGGGTTTGTACACGCATCTCCTCGATCAGCCGCACGAAGCCGCCCGCCGTGACGGCGGCCTTGCCGGACAGCGAGGCGGCGGCGGCATACAGGCTGGCGTTGATCTGGCGCGCGCTTGCCTGCAGGTTTTCCAGGCTGCGCGCGCCGATGCCGCGCGCGGGAAAATTTGCCACGCGCAAAAAGGCGGCATCGTCAGCCGGATTGGCGATGAGGCGCAAGTAGGCAAGCGCGTGCTTTATCTCCTGGCGCTCGAAAAAGCGCAGGCCGCCATACACTCGATAAGTGACGCCGCGCGCGAAAAACTCGTGTTCCAGAACCCGCGACTGGGCGTTGGAACGGTACAGCACGGCAATCTGGCCGCGATGGGCGCCCTCTTCCACCAAGGCGCGCGTCTCGTCGGCCACGAAACCGGCCTCATCCTGATCGCCCATCGCCTCATACACCCGAATCGGCTCGCCTTCACCCGCATCCGTCCATAGTTCCTTGCCCAGCCGCTCGCGGTTGTGCTGAATCAGCGCGTTGGCGGCGGCAAGGATGTGTCCGTGCGAACGGTAATTCTGCTCCAGGCGGATGACCCGCACGTCCGGAAATTCACGCTCGAAATCGCGCATGTTGCCGACTTCCGCGCCCCGGAAGGCGTAGATGCTCTGATCATCGTCTCCCACCGCGAACATTGCCGCTCCCCCGCCCGCCAGCAATTTCAGCCAGTTGTATTGCAGACGATTGGCATCCTGGAACTCATCGACCAGGATATGCCGGAAGCGTTGCTGGTAATGCGTCCGCAATGGCTCCTGGCGCAACAAAAGCTCGTAGGCGCGCAGCAACAGCTCGGCAAAATCCGCCACGCCCTCGCGCTGGCATTGCGCTTCATATTCCGCATAAATTTCCGCCTTCTTGCGCGTGATGTTGTCCCAGATTTCCACGTCATCCGCGCGCAGTCCCTTTTCCTTGTGCGCGTTGATGAAATATTGCATCTCGCGCGGCGGATATTTTTCGTCGTCGATGTTCAGGCTTTTCATGAGCCGCTTGATCGCCGCCAACTGGTCGGCCACATCGAGAATCTGGAAGGTCTGCGGCAGATTCGCCTCGCGATGATGCAGGCGCAGCAGACGATTGCACAGTCCGTGAAAAGTGCCAATCCACAGTCTGCGCACATGCGCCGCCGTCTGCGCCGTCAGGCGGGCAAGCATCTCGCGCGCCGCCTTGTTGGTGAACGTGACCGCCAAAATCTCGTGCGCGCCCGCCTGCCCGCTTGCCAGCAGCCAGGCGATGCGCGTCGTCAACACCCTGGTCTTGCCGCTCCCCGCCCCCGCCAGAATCAGGCCGTGCGTCGGCGGTTGCGTCACGGGCAAGGCAACCGCGTGTTGCTGCGGCTCGTTCAGGTCAATCAGCGTCCTCGTAGACAGCGTTTCGGTGGTCATTCGTCCGGCAATCGAAAATCAAGACTGTGTAGATTTTCGCACGTTCACGCCACGCAAAAACAACAATCTGGAATGGGCGCGAAAGCAGGGGCGTACGCCCACCCCCGCAAATCATTCGCCGCGTGACGGCCAACGGGCGCGCGCAATGCGCCCCTGCGACAACCCTACCCCTACAGGCCGCGCTGGTCTTGCGTTGCCTTTACCCCAAAAAAGGGCAGGCTTTGCCTGCCCTTTTTTGCCAACCGAACCGGCAAAAAGCAGGTTTTTACTTTTTGACGTTTCCTACCGCCCCCTGCCCCGACCGCTGCCGCCCATCCGGCCTGCGCCGGAGCTTGCCCGGCCTGCGCCGGAGGTTCTGGGCGCGGCGCTGCCTGGACGAGAAAACGCGGGCGCGGCGTTCGTCCTGCCGGTTGCCCGCGGTTGCCGGTTGAAGGTGGCGGCTGGCGCGCGCCGGTCAATGTGTCGCGGCGGGCGGACTTCCGATCTTGGGGGATGCCCGCCGCCTGCTCCCTGGCGACCGGCGGCATGCGGCACAGCAGGGCGCGACGCGGGCGGATGATGCAGCGCATGCCCGCCGCCGCCGCGGTAATAATACACATGCGGCGCCGGATGGATGATCGGACGCCGGTATTCGAACCAGTAATAGTCGGGACCGCCGAATGCGACCGGGGTCTCGTGGTAACCGACATGCTCCGCATGGCGCGTCGCGCATCCCGACAACAACGCCAGCACGAACAGCAGCACGATCCTCTTCATGGCACACCTCCGATCAATGTTCCTTGGAACCCGCGCGATACGCAATCTCACTATAGACGCCCGGGGCATTGGTTTGCTTTGCCAATCGTTACAGGGTGTAAGGGGTCGTCAAGAAGCAAAATCCGCTCATTGTTGACTGTCCAGACAGCAAGAAAGACTGCTTCGCTCGCCCTTTTTTGGAATTTTCTGGAAGAAAGGCAACGCAACCCGCCCACACGACCATGTGGGACGCACTGCGCGCGCCCCTGGTTCCAGACCCTTTGCAGGGGATAATCCCAAGACAGACCGGCAAGAAAATAAAGGATTGTTTGACTGACGCGCAAGATACGATTGATAAGGTATGCCGCGGAAAGCGCCAGGCCGCGTAATCGAGATCGCGGAGATCCGGCGCTGGATCGGGGGGTGTGCTGGAGTAGCGCTTGCAGGAACCTGCGCCATGGGGACATTCGTCATGTTGCGGCAGTCGTCCGGGCCGTCACTGCGGACAGTGACGGCCCTGCCCAGGATTGTCATGGCATGGCGCCGCGGCAATTTCCACGACCGGCGTCAGGAAATCCGCCAGCGGACGCGGTTGCCCCGCCAGGGACACAGCCTGCGCCATGCCGCGAACGAGCGGCCTGCGTTCGGGCGGCTTCGTTGCGTGAACCGGCTGCGCCACATCCGCTGTACCCTGCAACATCGCCCTCATGCGCTGAAGAGAAGTCAATGTCACTTCCCTGGAAGCGGTTGCGGGCATTCTGGATGGGGACTTGGACATATCCCGCGGCGCTTCTTGGGCGTTTGACGCCGGTGTACATCGTCGAAGTTCAGTTTCAGCAGGGCGTGAAGCAGGTCTTGGACATCGTATTCGTCGTCGATCTCCAGCGTCGTTCTGTTCGAGTGCCGGACGCGAAGCTGCCGCGCAACCATGTGGAATCGCAGGCACACCTGCTCCAACGCACCGACCACCTTTGTCGGACTATCGGCGTCAGAGTCCAGATCGTTTTCACGAATCTTGTCGATCATCGATGACAGAATGGACTTCGCCGTATCCAGCCCATGCAGATACGCTTCGTGGAAATCAGAGTCCGGCGTGCTGCTTGTCATGACCATCAACGAGTAGCGGATGCCGGAGAAATCCGCCGAGTGGCGACTGTCGGCCCCGAAAATCCTCTGCACGGCAACCTCGGTGTCGCGCTGCCGCTTTGTGAACTCCCGCGAACGGCGTGACGAACGCAGTCCGTCAATGGCGGCGCGTTGCCGTTCCAGGATTTCGATTGCGGGGCGGATTCCATGATGTTCGTGACTTTCGCTTCGACAGCCGAACGGCTGATTATTCCGCCTTCCATCCGGTCTTCACCTCGGAAAGCACGGCGTTGACCTTGTCCACCACGGTCTGATCGACCTGGCCGTTCTCTCCAACCTCGACCGTGACGCGGATGCGCAGCGAATGGCCAGCCGTGGCTTCGCGCAAGACATCGACGCGGTCGGCCAAGTCCTGCACCTCGTGCAATTGCAATTCCGCCGTGGCGGTTTTCGAGTCGCGGCGTTCCGGCAGAGGCGCCTTCCCCTCGCGCTTGCCGACGAGGATTTTGACCGCTGATGCCCCACCCATGTCGCAAGGCCACGGGGCCGAGTCGAGGGTGCGCTCGATCAAGCCCAAGCGGAAAGCCTCACTGAGCGGCTGTTCCGCGCGCGCCCACGGCAGGGGCTTGCCGAGCTTCGCCGACAGCGCGCCGTGAATCAGGTGCGCCGTGCTCTGTCCGCCAGACCACGCAGCGGGAAGCTGATCGGGCAGCACATCCACGCTGGAGAATGACGGCGGCGGGGCGAGCAGTTGCGCCGACTCGTTGATGAACCCGGCGGGAACATTCTCGCCCAGCACGCTGATCGCGCCATTGACCAGCCAGACGCGTCCCGATTTCACGGCTGCCGCCACCGCAGCCGCAATGGCCGCTGGCTCGGCTGCCGGAATCAGCGCGTTCTCGGCGTAGCCGCCCTTGTCCACTTCCACGAAATGCTTGCCGGAGAAGTAGGCGCTGATGTCCGCCAAGGTGATCGCGTCCGTCTTCCACAGGCCGGGCAAGGCATTCGGGGCGAGGAGTGCGGCATCCAGTTCCGCCAGGGTCACGGCATCGGACAGCGCCACCTCCAGACTGGAATCCGAGGTCGCCGCATCGTCGGGCCGACTCTTCCAGAAGGTGCGCGCCGACTTGTCGGCCCGCGTCACGCGCAGCACAAAGTCACCCGCCTCGCAGCCTTGCAGCAGGGTCTCCAGAATCGCCGAGCGGTTGAGCATTTTCGGCAGCCGCGCGGTAGCCGCGAACGCGCCCACCAAGTCCTTCACGAAGCGCGCCTTGTCGCCCGCCGCCCACAGGTCGAACGGGCCGCCGGGCAGCAGAGCTTCGGCGTTCACCGCCGTGCTTTCGATGCGCAGACGCCTGTCGGCAGCCATCCTGGCGAACAAGGAATCGTTGTCCACGTTGATGCGGTAGGCCGCCACGTCGTTGGCGTCGTTCACCGTCACGGCGATGCAGTACGCCATCGCGATCCGCGACGCCATCTCGCCGCGCGCCGCGCGCAGGTTGCCTTCCAGGCGCGTCGTGGCCGCCGTGTCGATGTCGGCGCGCTCCTTCAACATTTCGCGCACCTTTTCCCAGCCCAGTACGTCGCGCACCTTCTCGCGGACGACCGCGATGCCGTCACCGGAAGGCACGGCCAGCACCACCGCGTTGCGGTTCTGGGCGCGCGGCCTGTCGGAACCCGTGGTCTCGTCGATGAAACGCCGCGCCTCCGCGCTCGGCTTGCCGTTCGAGGCCGCTTTGGGGCCCAGCACGGCGTAGTGGAATTCGCCGTCGTCCTCGATGTCCGCGGGGCGCGCGGGCAGCACATGCACTTTTACGCCCGCGCCGCGCGCGCCTTCGGTCAGCGCCCTGGCCTTTCGGATTTCTTCTTCCAGCACAGTATCGACATGGGTTGGGTTTACATTCTGCCGCGCGTCGTGGTGCATCTGCTTCAGGTTGGGCTTCGACCCCAGGCGCCAGATTTTCGGCAGACCCGCTTCGCGGTCGGACGTGAACGTGTCGTCCAGATACCACGACATTTCCGACCAGCGGGTCAGCCCCTTGTCCAGTTCGATTTTGTCCGGCGAGCCGACGCCGATCAGCACCTTCAAGTCCCGCGTCGTGGCGCGCTGGCCGATGGGCTGCGAGTGCAGGAAGGCGGACATCGCGGCCTGCTCGATCTCGCGCTGCCGCACGCCCAGCAGACCTTCCTGCGCCTTCCTGGCGTGAGCGAGTTCGGCTTGCAGAATGGCCCTCCAGTTCTGGCGGCGGCCTTCGTATTGCTCCAGCATCGCGTCGTTGGCAAGTTCGCCGGCGGCCGCGCTCAAGCCTTCCTCCCCCTGTCCGGCCAAGAAAACCTGCGCGCCGATCAACGGCTGCGTGTCCCACTTCACCGCATCGCGCAGCGCCAAGGCCAAGGTCTTCAAAATGCCGCGGGTCTGCTGGAAACCTTCAAGCTGCGTCCACTTCTGATACAGCGTTTCGATCAACGCCGGGTGAAAAGGGTAGGCGTCCTCGTAACGCTTTTCCTCGGCGGCGCGGTTCCTGTCCGTGTAATCGTCGATGGCCTGGATGCCATTGAGCGCCGCGACGACCTGGCTTCGCCACTGCGACTTGTCGTTGTAGCTTTCCAATTTCAGCAAACGCCGCCGCAGGATTTCCGGCACGTCCTGGCTTTCGACCGGCTGGACGCCTTCGTCGGCCAGACGCTTGAACTCGTCGTACAGCTCCTTGCCGATCTGCTTGCCAAGGCCATCCATCTTGTTTACGTCGGAGGCCAGCAAGGATGCCACCAGGCAGCATTGCGGCGCCTTGGCCACGGCCTGCGTCAGGCTGTGCATGAATTCGCGCATCCGCCCGATCCATTTGGCGTCGATGTCGGCCATCACGCGCACGAACCACAGCACTTCGTCAAACAGGATCAGCACGCCCGGCATGTCCCTTCGGGAAAGTTCCAACAGGCTCTCGACGACGTTCGTGGCGGGAGGCGTATCGCGCTCTGTGCCGTCCTCCTTCAGTAGTCGCAACCCGGCTTCGCCCGCCAACTGCCACGCGATCAGGCTCCACGGCATCTTGAAAAAGCGCCGCGTTCCATCCGGCGCCCTGGCTTCCATGCCCATCTCGGCGTCCAGGCGATCGAAGACCACCGCCGCCACGCGCGCCTTCGGGAAGCCGCCTTTCAGCGCGCAATGCGCCTTGAACTCCCGTACTGCCGGGATGTCCGGCAGCGCCGCCGGATCGCCCGCCAGATGCACCAGCGTGATCAGGGCGTGCGTCTTGCCGCCGCCGAAGGTCATGTGCAACTGGCGCACGGCCTTTTCCGACTGGCCCGAGAGGCGCTGCGTCACGTCGCGCGCCAGATCGCGCAACTTGACTGTGGGATAGGTCAGCGCGAAGAACTCGCGCGGATCGTGATAGACGCCGGGGTTGACGTTCATCACCACGTCGTGGAGGTCGGCGGCGAACTGCTTCTGCGACAGTTCCTGATGGGTGATGTCGTCGCGCAGTCGCACCACTTGATGCCACGGTTTTGCGTTCGTCTTGGTCACAGGTTTTCTCCGTTTCTCGTTTCAGCCCATTCAAGGCCAAGGGCCGTTTGGGCCGCGCCGCCCACCGACTTCAGGTAATTCTGCAAACGCTCCAGGATGGAGCACTCTTCCGCGCTGGCATCAAAGCGGCTCTGTTCGATCAAGGCCTGGATCAGTTGCGCGAAGAGTTGGCTATTGCGCAGGCCGCGCGCGTCCAGATAGTCGTTGACCTTGAAGACATCGCCCGCCACCCAGAGCCGCATCAGCTTGTGAACCTGATCGACCAGCGGGATGGCGCGGCCACTGGCCGTCTCCAATCCAAGCGAACGATTCTTGCGGGCGTTCCATGCCTTGAGCCGGAACATGCCGCCGCCGGAGGCATTCGAGTTTTCCTCTTCGTCGTCCGTTTCCTCTTCGCCGCCGCTTTTTGCCAGCACTTCGCAGGCATCCGCCAGGTCACGCTCGGACAGGCCGCAGGAAACGGCGTACAGGATGCAGGCGCCGGCGGGCGCGTCCTTCAGGCCAAAGTCCTGGCGGTGCAGAAGATAGTATGTGGTCACGTCGTCGAGCGGATGGCCGCCCGTCATGGCGCTGGCATCCCCGCGCGTCAGCACGCGCCCCACCACAAAATCCACCACGATGCGGCGCACGTGGCCGAGGAATTCGGCCACCATCATCAACTGGCCGGGTTCGGACGCCTTCTTGACCGCCGGGTAACGGCTGTACGCCTCCATCGCCGGGCCGGTGGCCGCCCACACGAAGTCCGGGCCGCGTATGCCCGCGTCCCAGAAGTCGCGCAGTTTGGCGGTAATGCTGGCCTCCATCTCCTTCAGGACTTGGGCGTCCCAGCCCGCGCGGGCATCTGGGTCGCGTTTCTTGCAGACCAGCCAGACGGAGGAGGAAAGCGCGGCGGAATCAATCGCGCGCATTCGAGACGCCTGCTCGGTTTGGATCGGCCAACTGCCGTCCACCACGAAACCTGCCTTGATGATCGCGCCAACCAGCGTCTCCCACGCATCCGGGTGTTTATGGGCGAACACGATGACGAGACGACCATCAGGCTTTAGCGCCCCGTGACACGCCTTGAATGCACACGCCATTCCCTCTTCGTAGTTGCGCTTTGACGCCTCCTTGTCCCCTTCGAAGCGCGAGGAATCGTCAATCAATTCTCCGTCGTTCGAGTCGTGATTCCACTTTGGCGCGAGGGCTTCACGGAACGCCACGTCGAACTCAGGCGAAAGGCCGTAAAGCGTTCGCCGGAGCCAAACGTAGAAGAAATCCATCAGGTCGGAATACGGAATGGCGTCGTAGTACGGTGGATCAGTCACTACAACATCGAATCCGGTTTCACGAGCTTGCGTCGCAGAACCATTGACAGCGTGAGGAGTGCCATCCATTTGTCCTGACCACGTCGAATAGGTGTCGAGCGCCGTGGCGATTCTGTCGCAGCAAATGAGATAGCTTCCTGCGCTTTCACCCAGCAACTGACTCTCAGCACAATCCCACGTAATGGGCAGCGCGAATCGCACGAAAGAGTGATTGATGGTCATGGCGTCCAGTTTCCACTGGGTACCCATGTTCGAGAAATCCAGAAGCCTCGAAAACCCACACGTTAAATATGCGGCCAGCGCCTCAGGCCACACGTCCGTGTAGTGTTTCGTTGCCTCTGATGCGGCCTTCCTCGTTGCGGCCAGCAGGCGGCCAAGACCAAGAAGTTGTCTTGGCGTAAACAATTTGTGCCATTGATCGAGGCCATAACCGTCCACAGAAAAAGCGCGGGATGCGCCACTTCCGCATTTGGGAGTAGGTTCTGTTGGATGCCCAAACGGTATTTCCGAAAACGCGCTTTCCAATTTCTGGGTGGCCCGCACCGCCATTTCTATTTCGTGCGCCGTCGGCAACCGATATTCCTTGTTCTCCGGGCTTTCGGTGACGACGGCGGTCATCGCCGCGCCCATGCGCCCCGCCCGCCCCTCCAGCCGCAAATCCTCCATCGTCATGATCGTGCCGCAGCATGGGCAGGTCACACCCGCCCGGCTCATTGTCCCCGCGCCCAGCTTCTTGTCGTATTCCCGCCGTTGCGCCGCATTCCCGCCTTGCGGTCTGGCGTTGTGGTCAATCCCGAATTCGACGCCGGATTTATCCTCTAGCGGACGCAGGGTCAGCACGACACGCTTCTTGTCCGACCTGGCCAGCCATCGCGTTTTCAGAAGAGGGATCTCGGCGCGGCAGGCTTTGCAGTGCACCGTACGCGCCCACAGGTAGGCCACCGTGGGCTTCGCCACCCAGCGCGGATTGGCGGGATTGTCGAGGTAGGCGGCATCGAACCCGGCGTTCAGCAACTCGATTTGCGTCTCACCGTTTTCACCCACGGGAACCAGCTTCAGCGGCTCGTCCGTATCCAGTTCGACCCGTTGGTACGGCTTGATAGAGCAATAGTCCGCGTAGGTCGGATAAAAGCGCGCCAGTTCCTTCTTCGCTTCATTCAGCGCCCAACGTCCCCACGCCCGCACATGCCAGGCCAGATCGGCCTTGAGTTCCTCGGCCTCAATGTCGGGCAGGCCGAACAAGTCCTGATTCTCATGGCGCGCCGCCCGCGCCTGGCCAGCCGCCTGTCGCGCGCGCCGTTCGGCATCCCTGGCCTTGAGGCCGCGCGCCTTGAAGTAGTCGGTGAGAAACGAAACGTCCCGCAAGACAAACTCCGGCAAGGGGCGCTTTTGCCCGGCGAGCTTCTGCGGGTATTCCAGCGTGCATTTCAGGACGAACCACGCCACCGGATTGATATCGGCCGCCGTCACCTCGCAGCCCAGGCGCATCGCTTCCAGCGGAATCGCGCCGCCGCCCGCGAAGGGATCGAGCACGCGCGGCGCGCGGCCACCATAAGCCTTCTTGATCTCCTTGCGAAACCAGTCCATGTCCGGGCTGGTCTCGCGTCCCCAATGCAGCACGCCGCCTTCGGTTTCCCACGCCTCGATCTCCTCGACGCGCCCACTGGGCATCTTCTTTTTCTTGAGCGTCTTGGCGAGCGTTCCGCCCAGACGCTTGAGGATTTCATCACGCTTTTCCTTGTCGCCCGGATCGGGCAGCAGGGTGGCGATCAAGGCCGCGCGGCAGGCCGCCAGCGGACGGCGCGCGGGCCAGATGTGCAGCGTCGAGATGTGGCCGTGGCGCACGTTCTTCTCATGCACCGAGTCGATGGAAGTCTGTTTCAACGGGAAGGCGACCTCGATCAGGCGCTTGCCGTTCATTTCCTTGCGCATGCGGCGTCTCCTTTTTTCTTGCGCGCCGCTTTGGGTTTGGCGGCGGACACCTCCAGCGCCTTGTTGCCAGACGCGGGCGGCAATGCAGCCTGCGTCGCGCGTTCGCGCGCCATCTGCACAGCACGATGCAACTGCGCCTGCAAGACCTTCATGTCGGGGATGTGCGCCAGATATTCCGCTACGCGGATGTTGGACGCACTCAAATCCATCAGTTCGACCTGCTCGGTATCCCTTGCAGCGCACAGGATCAGACCGATGGGCGGCTCTTCACCCGATGCGCGGTCGTGCTTGTCTAGCCAGCGCAGATAAAGCTCCATCTGCCCCTTGTGCGCGGGCTGAAACTTCTCCAGCTTCAGTTCCACCGCGACCAGCCGTTTCAGGTGGCGGTGATAGAACAACAGGTCAAGGTAGAAATCGTCCGCGCCAACGCTGATGCGCTTTTGCCGCGCCACGAAGGTGAAGCCCACGCCAAGCTCCAGAAGGAACCGCTCCATCTCGCGCAGAATGGCGTCTTCCAGATCCCGTTCGCTGTAGTCGTGCGGCAGGCCCAGAAAGTCGAGCATGTAGGGGTCGCGGAACACGAGGTCGGGCGTCATCTGTCCACCCGCGCGCAAGTGGTTGATCTCTGCCTGCACCACGCTTTCGGGCTTTTTGGCGATGGCGGTGCGCAGGTACAACTGGCTGCCGATGCGCTCGCGCAGGGCGCGCACGCTCCAGCGTTCCACCCGGCACAGTTCGGCGTAATACTCCCGCTCCAGCGGCTGCTTGAGCGGCAGGATTTCGATGAAGTGGCTCCAGCTCAATTGTGTCGCCAGCGGCGACACAATGGCTTCGTCGGGGAATACCTCTGCGAACTTGACCATCCGGGTCAGCGCCGACACATTGAATCCCTTGCCGTAGTCCTTCACCAATTCTTGCGACAGTGTCGCAAGAATCTCCTCGCCATAGCCTGCCCGCCCACCTTTCAGCACCTCACGCCGGATACGCTGGCCGACATGCCAGTAAAGCATGGTCAGCGTGGCATTGGCGGTCTGCGCCACGTGCTGGCGCGCAGCCTCGATCAGGCCGCGCAGTTCGGTGAGCAGGGCGTCGTGTGGCTTCAACGTGGCGGCTGGGCGTTTTTCTTTCATTGTTTTTCCTTCTTCAACGCAGCGTCGAAGCCCAGCAATTCTCGGCTGACACGGCGCAAGGTAATTTCGCCACGGGTTTCTCGCCCGCGACCCGTAAAGTAATCGCCGCTCAGGCGCGCTTCCACCGAATCGGCGGTTATCGCCAGTGTGCAGACGCCGCGATGCGTTTGCATCGTCTGCGCCGCGAGGTTCCTCGGCTCAGAAACGTATTCGTACTTCAGCCCGACATCGCCGGGCTGCTCGTCGTAGAGCGCGGCCATCGTGGTTCGAGATCGGGACTGCTCCGTCTCAAGCTCAATCACCATCCGCGTCCACGTCTGGCGCACACGCATCACACAAGGGACGCTGGTTCCGCCGTTGTGCGTGGTGGTGATGTTCCCGACCCACGTACCGTTGAGGTTCCTGATCGTGGACAGCCAGCGCCACCCCCAACGCTCATAGAGGAAGATCAGCCCGCCATAGATCACGCCTGCTGACAACGCGGCGGCGTCGATGCGTCCGGCCAACTGAGGCATCGCAACCAGCGCGCGCAGCGCCGAGGCCGCAGCAATTGCCAGCACGCCGAAGGCGAAATACACCTTCGGCCCGCGAAAGAAATTGTCAGATGCGTACCCGTGCATATTGCTGCCCCCACTGGTTCCACATCTGGATCGGCGCGCCGATGTAGGTGCGTGCGTTCTGCTGCGTCCAGCGTCCGGAGTCGAACAGACGCTGGATGCCGTTCTGGCATACGAAGTCCGTCAAGTCCGCGCCGTTCAGCCAGTTCACGACGTTGACGAGGGTGTCGTCGTAGCTGCCGCCAAACTGCTGGTCCGGCACGTTGTAGAGCAGGCACTCGATGGCGTGTGACGACGCCGTGCCGCTCTGGATCAGCCCGTTGTCCTCCATCCAGCCACGGGCGTTCTTGAAGATGCGAACGGTCGGCTTGTACCACTGGTTCGTCCGCCCGTGCTTGGCCACGCCGTTGTCGTAGGACTGCTTGGGGTAACTGGTGACGGCGTGACCACGCTGCACGTCCCACAACCCGATGCCCTCGACATAGGTGGGATCGCCCAGCAAGGTCTGCGGCGGGAGGTAGAGCCGATATTCCAGACAGGGCACGACATCGGCAGGGATGTTGTTGCTCGTCCTGGGAATCTTGATGCTCTTGCCGCCTTCGGTGATGTTGTGCGAGGGGAAGGCGCGGCGGATGGCGTTCGAGACGTCGCGGCGGAAATCGGTGAGCGTGTAGGTGGCCGAACTGGCTTGCCCCTCGACGACACTCCTCGTGTAAGCATCGAGCGCACCGTATTCCGGCATGTAGGTGTCGTTGAGCCGGACAACCACATCCACATCGCTGTCGCCGCGAATATTCGTGCTGTTGCGATAAGAGCCTTGCAGGAACACGTCGAAGTTTCGCGGAGCCAGCGCGATGTCGTTCTGTAGCGCATTGCGGATGCGCTCGTAGAGGGCGGAAGCGGAGGCCGTCGCGCCTTGATGCGACCAAGTTTCCAGTTGGTTTTCAGGAATCGCCATGTCTCCTCCTCACTCCGACGCGCCGCGCACAATATCGCCATAGCCGATGACGACGCTGCCGCGCGCCCTGGCGATCAGCTTGGCGAAGGGGTCTTGCACCCGGAACAGCCGGGGCTGGTTGCCGCCGCAGTCGAACACCGCGTACAGCCAATACTTGTCGCGCAGGTTGCAGGCGCGCGCCCATTCGTTTTCGGTCAGCACGATTTCCCCGACGCCCACGCGCCCCTTGACCTCGATGCCGCGCTCCTCCAGAACGTCGCCGCTGCCCCGTTTCGAGAACAGGTCGAAGCCGGGGTAGTCGCCCAGGCCCGCGAGCCTGGCCTTCGGCGGCGTGGAAACATCGCGCACGTCGGCGCCGCGCGCGGACTCGAAGGCGATGGCGACATCCATTGCGATGCGTTCGACCTCGGCCTCGAGCGCCTTGACGTCTTCCGGATCTTGCGAGGGCTGCGCCAGCGCCGTGGCCAGAATCTCGACCGTGCCCGGCTGGATCAACTCCACCTCGCGCCGGGCCTGCAACAGCGCCTCTCCGCGGCGCTCGGCCACGGCGCGCTGCTGCTGCTTGATGCGTTCCAGCTCGACACCGGCGGTGGCGGTTGCCCCTGCCGCCCGCCGGGCCGCCCCAAGGGCGGTAGCGCCCCCTTGGGGGGCAGCGAGCGAAGCGAGCGTGGGGGCTTCCGTTCGCGCCTTGCCGGTGTAACGCTTGCGCACGGCGGCAAGTTCGGATTCCTGATAGTCGAAGGCGCGCTTGAGGTAGTCCTCGGTTTCCTGCAAACGGTTGGCCGCGTTCATGCGCTGAAGCTCACCGAGCCTGGCCGCCGCCTCTTGCTGGAGGTATTCCTGCGCGGCGAGGCGCCACGTGTCGCTTTGGGCAAGGAAGACCACGACGCTGCCGGAGTTGTTCCTGGTCGTCTCCTTCAGCAACAACAGGTGTTCGACCGGAGCTTCCGCCAGGCGGCCATCGGCGAATTGCTTGAGGCCGACGAGCTTCTGCTCGATCAATTCCTGGCTGTGGAAGGCGGGCACGCCCGGATCGACGCCGCGCACCACGGTGACGCGGGCCACGTGGAACAGATACGGCGCCGTGGCGCCGACGTCGGTGTAGATCGCGCCACGCAGCGCGGCGTGGCGGGCGTGTTCCATCGCCAGCGCCGACAGGCGCTCGAAGACCGGCTCGCCGGGGTGCAGGAAGATCGCGTCGCGCTTGTCATCGGGGCGATAAACGGTGAAGCGGCTGCGGGCCGATTCCGGGTAGGCGTCGAGCAGGGGCAGCATGGCCTCCAGCACGCCGCGCTTCTTCGGGCGCAGGAAGAATTGCCCGCCCAGATCGCCGACAAGGTCGATGCCGATCACGGGCGCCGCGTGTTCCAGATAGCGGCGAACGTAGCCCGGCAGCAGGCGGCGCAACTCCTCGATGGCCATTGCGTCGCGCAGCCTGGGCAGATCGGCCATCACCTCGCCGCCCTTGCCATAGATGGATTCCTCGCGCGCCGCGATGGCGCGCACCTGCTCCACGGTGAGTTCGCCCGCGAGGTCGAGCGCCTCCTTGTCGGCCTCGTTGTCCGATTCGACCGCGCGCTGGATGTATTCGGCGATGGACATCCCTTCGAAGATGCGACCGACCACGTCGAACACCTTGTCCGAGCCGAGCTGCTTGCGGATTTCCTCCAGCTTGTCGAGCAGGGTCTTGATGACCTTGCCTTCGCGCGTCTTGCCCGCGACCAGATTGATGATGGCGACGCGGTCGCGCTTCTGGCCGTAGCGGTGGATGCGGCCCATGCGCTGTTCCAGACGCGCTGGGTTCCACGGCACATCGTAGTTGAACAGGATGCCGCAGAACTGAAGGTTGATGCCTTCGGCGGCGGCGTCGGTGCCGATGAAGAAGCGCGCCCCCTTGCCATCGCCATCGTGCGGCGCACGGAAGCGTTCGACTTGAGCGTCGCGCTCCTCGAAGCCGAGGCCGCCGTGGATGCAGGCGACCTGACCGGCGTAGCCCATGCCTTCGAGCCGCCGCGTGAGGAAGTTCAGCGTGTCCCGGTGCTCGGTGTAGAGGATGACCTTCTGGTCGCGGTACTGTGGCGAACGAAGCAAGGCGGCCATGCGCTCGAACTTGGTGTCAAGCCCGCTGTTGTGAACGGCCTCGGCCAACGCGATCAACTCCTGCACCTGACCGCGCTCGACCAGCAACTCGGCGAGGCTGGTGGCGATGAACGCGCCCAAGGCTTCGGCTTCGCTTCCCTCGTGCTCTTCTTCCTTGCCCGCGACGGCGCTTTCCTCGTCCGCCGTCTTGCTGGCCAGCACATCGACGAGACGCCCGTCGCGCACTTTCCGGTTGAGTTTTTCCTGCTGGGCGCGCAGGTCTTCTTCGGGGATGCGACCGGACTGGATGTCGTCAATGAGGCCGCCCAGCTTGTCTGCGCGGTTGCGGAAGGAGCACAGCAACGCCCACGTGCTGCTGGCCAGCCGCCGCTGGAACACCGTCATCGCAAAACGGGCAGCCTGCCGGTTCAGCAGGCGAGCCTGGTTGTAGTAGTGGCGAATGTAGGCCGTGGTGCGGTCGTAGAGCGCCTGTTCGCTGATGTCACCTTGGCTCAGGTCGTAGCTGACGGTGTCGCACAGGCGTTCTGGATACAGCGGCTTGCCGCGCAGGTCGACCATTTCCTCCTTCACCCGGCGGATGAAGTAGCGGTCGCGCGATTCGCGGGGAGATTTGACAAATGCGTTGGCAAAGGCTGTTTCGGTGCTGAACAGTTCGGGTTCCAGCAAGCGCCAGAGGCAGTAGTACGGGTACTCCTTGCCCATGTGCGGCGTGGCCGTGAGCAGCAGCAGGTGGTGCGCCGCCCACGGCAGCCGCCAGTCGTCGGGCAGCTCGCGGACACCGGCGATGGCTTCGGCCAGACGGTAACGGTCGGTTGGGCGGAAGGAGCCATCAAGGTCGCGGTTGGCCGAGAGCTTGTGGGCTTCGTCGAAGACCACGAGGTCGTAGGGCGCAACGGCGGCATCACGCAGGCACTGGAAGAGCCGTGTGGCGCGCAGGCTGTCGATGCTGACCACGACGAGGTCGCTGTCCGGGCCGACGAAGGGGTTGCCGTCCCGTGCGTCGGAGCCGACGACGATCTTGAACTGAAGATGAAAGAGATTTTTCAGCTCGCGGCGCCAGTTGCCCACCAGGCCCGCGGGGGCCACCACCATCACGCGCCGGATCGTGCGGCGCGACAGGCACTCACGGACGTAGAGACCCGTCATGATGGTCTTGCCCGCGCCCGCATCGTCCGCGAGCAGGAAGCGCAGGCGCGATTGCGGCAGCATCCGCTGATAGACCGCGATGCGCTGGTGCGGCAGCGGGTCGATCTCGCTGATCTCGGTGGCGAATGCCGGGTTGAACAGGTGGCCGTAGGACAACCGCTCGCCCTCGACCAGCACCCGCAGGGCATTGGCGTCGCCGAGGAAGTCCAGCTTCGGGGTGTCGGCCTGCGCTTCGACCAGAGCCGAGGCAGCCGCGCTCGGGGCGGGAGCAAACCGCCGTTCGTGCTCCGCGCGCAGTTCCTTGAGCTTGGTCCGGCCCATCGCCGACGGCTTGGACTGCCCGTTCTCCCAGCGGTTGAGCGTGACGAACGACACCCCCAGCCATTCTGCGAGCTGCTGCTGGGTGAGTTCAAGCTCCTTGCGAAGCTGGCGGATTTGGTCAGGGTTCATTGCGTCGCGTGCAGATTTTTCATCTTTATATCACACGATATATAAACCCGCAAGATGGCGTTCTGACCTGGACTTTCCAGAGAACGAGGGCCGTATCGGGGCATCGTGAAGCCTTGGCGATCGGCAATTCAAACGACAATTTGCAGAACCCAAGTGGGGTTGGCGCGAAGCGCCGGTCATGGAACGCCGGGCGCGAATCGAATTCGCCCACTGCATGCGCCATATCGTCGGTCTGTATCCCGAAGCCGAGTCGATCCGTGCCGTACTCGACAACCTGAACGCCCACCATCCCGCCTCTCTTTATGCTGCTTTTCCCCCGAAGAGGCGTGCCATTGCCAGCCTCGCGGGAAGGCGATGGATTCAGGCGGACGACAGCACGCGCATGAGCGTAAGTCTGGCTTGCCAACGAACGGGAAAAATCCATGATTGCGTCTGTTCCCCATGCGGGAATACCGTAATCATCTTGTCAAATCAATGAGTTACGGACGGGATGCGTGTTCGATGTGGCAATCCAGGCGGTCTTTCAATTTGCCTTGGCGTTTCGGGTAAC
>JAITRP010000203.1 GCA_031288305.1 Zoogloeaceae bacterium | reverse complement strand
GTGAGACCCCGGCCTGAAGGCCGGGGGATCAATCCGTAGCCATTGGGGAGGGGAGAGAAACCCCTTCCCAATGACGTTAGACCGGCAGCCCTGAAGGGCTGCCGCTAATTTCTTGCTGGGCAAGGTTCTGGACATATTTTTCCACGTGCTGCTTGCCTTCCAGCCGTTCACGCATGGACGCCAGGGCGACCGCCAGTTTGGAAAATTGACGTCCGCCGCCAGTGGGCGCTTCCGTCTTCTCGCCAACGCTGACCGCTTGCGCGTAGCGGATGAAGCCGTAAATCGAACGCGTCAGCCAGAAGAAAAAACCAGGCCAATGACGGCGGAAATGGCGAGCATGGCGAGGCCATCGCGGCGCAAACGGCTTATGGCGCGCTGGATGTAGGGTTGCAGGCTTGCGGTTGGTTTGGCGAGCGAGAGTACGCCGATGAGTTCGCCCCGCCAGAAAATTGGCGCGGAAATATACAGGGAGGAGGTATTCGGCAGATTCGGGTTTTCCCGTGTGGTGCGCGCGCCATATTCGCCGCGCAGCACGCGGGAAACATCCTTCCAGCGGGAAAAATCGCTGCCCAGCATTCTGTTTTCCGAATCAAAGACCACAATGCCCCGCGCGTCGCTGACATAGACGCGAAAATCCACGCTTTTCTTCTTGACGCCGTAGATGTTGGCGGTCGGCAGGCGTTGCCGCGCCGCTTGCAGGGCATTGGCGAAATTGCCGTCGTGAATGCGCCGCGCGGCCAGATCGCGGGCGGCCATCTCCGCCAGCACATGCGCCGCGTCCACCAGCGTTTCTTCAGTGGCCTGACGCAATCCCGGCTCCACTTCCTGCGTCACGATGTCGAGCACGAACCAGGCGGAGATGCCAACCACCAGGAAATAGCCGAGAAAAAGACGGACGGAAATATTCACGGATCAATGCTGTAGCCCAGACCGCGATGGGTGACGATGGGATCGCGTTCGGGAAGTGCGGCGCGCAGTTTGGCGCGCAGGGTCTTGACGTGGGTATCTACGGTGCGCTCTTCCGTCTCCCCGGCATCGCGCCAAACCTTGTCCATCAGCGCGGCGCGGGAATATACCCGCCCCGGACGTTCGAGCAGACAGGCGAGCAGCAGGTATTCGTAACGGGCGAGATTGAGCCATCGCCCCTTGCAGGCGATACGCATGCCCTCGCGATCCACCTGGAACAGCGAGGACTCCGCGCCGCCATGACCATTGCCGCGCGCGCGGCGCAGGATGGCGCGCACGCGGGCGACCAGTTCGCGCAAACTGAAGGGCTTGGCGACACATAATCATCCGCCCCCAGTTCCAGCCCGACGACGTGATCGACTTCCTCGGCGCGCGCCGTGAGAAAAATCACCGGAGCTTCCGAATGACGGCGCAAGGCGCGGCAGACATCGAATCCGCTCATGTCCGGCAGGCCAACATCCAGGATTACCAGCGCATAATCCCGCGTCCGCGTCCATTCCACCGCTTCCCGCCCCAATGCGCAGCAATCCGTGGCGCAGCCTTCCGCGGAAAGCGCGTAGGCCAGCGTATCGGCAATCGCCGGTTCGTCATCGACAATCAGTATTTTCATTGCAGGTAAATGCGCCATACTCGTATGGAAACCAGATTCTACGCCAAGGAAAGATTCTGATCCCTTATTCCCGACCCCTGACATCTGATCCCTGATCCGGGATAATGGCGGCTTTCTTTGATTGAGTCCTTCCATGTCGCCCGCTTCCCGTCTCAAGAATGACAATTTTTTGCGCGCCCTGCGCAGGCAGACCGTCGATCACACGCCGATCTGGTTGATGCGCCAGGCGGGGCGTTATTTGCCGGAATACTGCGCCACGCGGCAGCGCGCCGGAGATTTTCTGACCCTGTGCAAATCGCCCGATTTCGCCTGCGAAGTCACTCTGCAACCGCTGGCGCGCTACGATCTGGATGCCGCCATCCTTTTTTCCGACATTCTCACCGTGCCGGACGCGATGGGTCTGGGGTTGTGTTTCGAGGCGGGCGACGGGCCGCGTTTCGAGCGTCCCCTGCGCGAGGAATGGGCAATCAACAATCTGACCGCGCCTGATCCCTATGACCGCCTGGGCTATGTCATGGACGCCGTGCGGACGATCCGGAAGGCGCTGGATGGCTCTGTGCCGCTGATTGGGTTTTCCGGCAGTCCCTACACGCTGGCCTGTTACATGGTCGAAGGCGGCGGTTCGAAGGATTTTTGCCACATCAAGCGCATGCTCTATGGCCGTCCCGACTTGTTGCGCCGCATTCTTGCCGTCACCACCCAAGCCGTCATCGCCTACCTGAACGCGCAGATTGAATGCGGCGCGCAGGCGGTGATGATTTTCGACACCTGGGGCGGCTCGCTTGCGCACACGGCATATGTGGAATTTTCGCTGGCCTACATGCGGGACATCGTTGCGGGCATACACAGGAACTGGGCGGGCGAGACGATTCCCTCCATCCTGTTTGCCAAGGGCGGCGGTCAGTGGCTGGAGCAAATCGCCGCCAGCGGTTGCGATGGCATCGGCCTGGACTGGACGACCGACATCGCCGACGCCCGCCGCCGGGTGGGTGGGCGGGTGGCGCTACAGGGCAACCTCGACCCCGGCGTGCTGCTTTCCTCGCCGGAAGTCATCGCCGCCGAAGCCCGAAAGGTGCTGGAAGCCTTCGGAGCCGGCAATACCGGCCATGTCTTCAATCTTGGTCACGGCATTTCCCGCTTTACGCCGCCGGAGCACGTGACGGCGCTGGTGGAAAGCGTGCACCAGTACAAGGCGCGCTCATGAGGCTTGCAATTTTTCGATCAATGCCCGCATGGCCAGGCCGCGGTGTGACTTGCGATTCTTGACTTCCGGCGGGAGTTCGGCGGAGGCGAGATTGCTTTCCTTGTCGAGAAAGATCGGATCGTAGCCAAAACCGCCACCTCCCCTGGGCGCGCGCAGGATTTCACCGCGCCATTCGCCTTCGGCAATGATCGGCTGCGGGTCGGCGGCATGGCGCGCCAGCACGATGACGCAGATAAAGCGGGCGTTGCGGTTATCCTCGTTTTGCAGGGCGTCGAGGAGTTTCTGGTTGTTGCGTTCGTCGCTTTTCGGTTCGTCGGCATAGCGCGCGGAATGCACGCCGGGCGCGCCCAAAAGGGCGTCGACGCATAGGCCGGAATCGTCCGCCAGCGCGGGCAGGCCGGTCATGATGGCGGCATGCCTGGCCTTGGCGAGCGCGTTTTCCACGAAGGTGCAATGCGGCTCGTCGCATTCGGCAACGCCCAGTTCGCGCTGCGGCACGAGCTGGATGCCCAGCGGGGAGAGCAGGGCGGTCAGTTCTCCCAGTTTCTTGGCGTTATTGGAAGCCAATACCAGTCTTTGCGGGTTCATCGTAAAACCAACTCCGGTTTGAAACCCCGCCCGGAAGAATCGGCGCGAAGGTGAGACCCCGGCCTGAAGGCCGGGGGATCAATCCGTAGCCATTGGGGAGGGGGAGAAACCCCTTCCCAATGACGTTGGACCGGCAGCCCTGAAGGGCTGCCGCTAATTTCTTGCTGGCTTGGCAAGATAGCGTTCGGCCATTTTTTCCAGCGGGACGGGTTTGATCTGGCTGGCGCGTCCGACACAGCCAAACGCTTGGTAGCGGGCGAGACAGATTTGTTTTGCCGCTTCGCGCGCCGGTTTCAGGTAGTCGCGCGGGTCGAATTTTTCCGGGCGCTCGAACAGATGGCGTCGAATCGCGGCGGTCATGGCCAGGCGGATGTCGGTGTCGATATTCACCTTGCGAACGCCATGCCGGATGCCTTCGACGATTTCTTCCACGGGCACGCCATAGGTTTCCTTCATTTTGCCGCCGAATTGCCGGATTTGCGCCAGCAGTTCCTGCGGCACGGAAGAGGATCCGTGCATGACCAGATGGGTGTTGGGCAGGCGAGCGTGGATTTCGGCGATGCGATCGATCGCCAGGATATCGCCGGTCGGCTTCTTGGTGAATTTGTACGCGCCGTGACTGGTGCCGATGGCAATCGCCAGCGCGTCGCAATTCGTCTGGCGCACGAAATCGGCGGCCTGTTCGACATTGGTGAGCAGGTCTTCGCGCCGCATCGCGCCTTCCGCGCCATGTCCGTCTTCCTTGTCGGCCTTCAGGGTTTCGAGCGACCCCAGAACGCCCAGTTCCGCCTCCACGGAAACGCCGATGGCGTGGGAGAATTCCGCCACCTTGCGCGTGACCTCCACATTGTACTCGTAGCTGGCGACGCTTTTGCCGTCAGCAAGGAGCGATCCATCCATCATCACGGACGAAAAGCCGGAACGTATGGCCGCCATGCACACCGCCGGGGATTGCCCGTGATCCTGATGCATGACGACAGGGATGTCTGGATACGCCTCCAGCGCCGCCAGGATCTGATGTCGCAAGAACGCCTCGCCCGCATATTTCCTGGCGCCGGCGGAAGCCTGCATGATGACGGGCGCGTCCAGTTCGCGCGCGGCCTCCATGATGGCCCATACCTGTTCCATGTTGTTGACGTTGAAAGCGGGCAGACCGTAGCCGTTTTCGGCGGCATGATCCAGCAGCTGGCGCAGGGAAACAATCGGCATGAGAAGGGACTCCGGTGATAAAGACGATGCGTG
Organism: Zoogloeaceae bacterium; assembly: GCA_031288305.1. Taxonomy (GTDB): domain Bacteria; phylum Pseudomonadota; class Gammaproteobacteria; order Burkholderiales; family Rhodocyclaceae; genus Azovibrio. The sequence goes on along the minus strand of JAITRP010000203.1, from coordinate 42,996 downwards.
ATTATACCTTCTCCCGGCCGCATCGCCCGTGGGGGCAGGGTGGTTTGGGCGCATGGCATTCTCGACCAGGCCCCGATAGCGCATTTTGGCAAATCCCCAGCGTCGCTTGAGGGTGAGGAAAGGATGTTCAATCTTGGCGCGGATTATCGATTCACGCCAGTTGGCAGCCTTGTCGGCATCGCTCAAGGGCTGGTTCCGATAGGCACTGTCTCCATGGATACGGGTTTCGTCCCCAAAAAGAAGATTCGGGACTGAAAGTGGCGGAGTCCAAGTAGCGTCGTTGATTCACGCGCTGTTTGCGGGGATTCCGGCGGACTGGTATCGCAAGAACAAGATCAAGGACTACAAAGGCTATTACGCCAACGTCTTCTATGCCTTTTTCTCCTCCACCGGCATGGAGGCGATCCCGGAAGAGAGCAGCAACGCCGGACGGCTGGACATGGCGGTCAAGTTCAATGGGCAGGTCTATCTCTTTGAGTTCTTCAAGGTGGCGGAAGGAGAAGCCAAGGGCAAGGCGTTACAGCAGATCAGGGAGAAGAGGCGCACCGACAAATATTCTGCGCTGAATCAGCCCATCCATCTGATCCTACTGGGCGCACACAATGCGCCCTACAAATACCACGCGGCGTCGTCCTTGTCTTTCAGGCATTTTGCATGGATTGAATTTTATAGGGTTCAATCCGCGTGAAACGCTGCGACAGCACAATTTTCAGGCCAGATTATCCATGTCGCTTATTGTATGGTTGTGCGAGACAATCATATTTCTTTCCAATGATCGCCATGACGTGACCGTCCGCGTTGTGTTCGCATAATCGCGCCCGGAAAAAAACCGGATTGACGCGCTCGGCGCGGCAACCCGGTCTGTGGTTTCTGGCGTTGCCGCTGTTTCAGATCATCAGCGGCACGATCAAGAGCGCCACGATGTTGATGATCTTGATGAGCGGATTGACGGCCGGACCGGCGGTGTCCTTGTAAGGGTCACCCACGGTGTCGCCGGTGACGGCGGCCTTGTGGGCTTCCGAACCTTTGCCGCCAAAGTGTTCGTCTTCAATGTATTTCTTGGCGTTATCCCACGCGCCGCCGCCCGTGGTCATGGAGATGGCGACGAACAATCCGGTAACAATGGTGCCCATGAGTACGCCGCCCAAGGCTTTTGCTCCCAGCGCCAGGCCGACAATCACTGGAACCAGCACAGGCAGTAGCGAAGGCACAATCATTTCCTTGATCGCGGCCTGGGTGAGCATGTCCACGGCGCGGGAATAGTCGGGCTTGGCGCTGCCGTCCATGATGCCCTTCACCTCGCGAAACTGGCGGCGCACTTCCTCGACCACCGAGCCGGCGGCGCGGCCCACGGCTTCCATCGCCATCGCGCCGAAGAGATAGGGAATCATGCCGCCGATGAAGAGGCCGATGATGACCATGTGATCGGAAAGATCGAAGGTCAGCGCCTGGCCGCCCGCTTCCAGCGCGTGCGTATAGTCGGCGAAGAGCACCAGGGCGGCGAGACCGGCGGAACCGATGGCGTAGCCCTTGGTGACCGCCTTGGTGGTGTTGCCCACGGCATCCAGCGGGTCGGTGACGGCGCGCACGGAATCCGGCAATTCCGCCATTTCCGCGATGCCGCCCGCGTTGTCGGTGATCGGGCCGTAGGCGTCGAGCGCGACGATGATGCCGGTCATGGAAAGCATGGAAGTCGCGGCGATGGCGATGCCGTACAGCCCGGCAAGACTGTAGGCGGCGAGAATGGCGGCGCAGACGCAGAGCACGGGCAACGCGGTGGCTTTCATGGAAACGCCCAGGCCGGCGATGATGTTGGTCGCGTGCCCAGTCTGCGAAGCGGCGGCGACATGCTGCACCGGGCTGTATTGCGTGCCGGTGTAGAACTCGGTGATCCACACCAGGAGGGCGGTCAGCGCCAGCCCGACCACCGCCGAACCGAAGATGGCCGACGTGCCGATGGCGCCGGAAGCGGTTTCAATCCCCGAGCCCAGTATCCACTGGGTGACGGGATAAAACGCCGCGATCGCCAGCGCGCCGGCAACCGCCAGCCCGCGATAGAGCGCGTTCATGATCTTGCCGCCTTCCTTCGCCTTGACGAAGAAGCAGCCGATGACCGAAGCGATGATGGAAACGCCGCCCAGCGCCAGCGGATAGATCACCAGGCCGTCGTCCGCGCCGGGCGTGGCTTTCAGCATCAGCGCGCCCAGCACCATCGTCGCCACCACGGTCACGGCATAGGTCTCGAAAAGGTCGGCGGCCATGCCCGCGCAGTCGCCGACGTTGTCGCCGACGTTATCGGCGATCACCGCCGGATTGCGCGGATCGTCCTCGGGGATGCCGGCTTCCACCTTGCCCACGAGGTCGGCGCCCACGTCCGCGCCCTTGGTGAAGATGCCGCCGCCCAAACGGGCGAAGATGGAAATCAGCGATCCGCCAAAAGCCAGTCCCACCAACGGCTCAACCAGTTGATGAATTTCCGCCTCTGGCGTGAGCAGTTTCAGGATTGCGTAGTAACCGGCAACGCCGAGCAGGCCCAGGCCCACCACCAGCATGCCGGTAATGGCGCCGCCACGAAAAGCCACGGTGAGCGCGGCGGACAAGCCCTGACAGGCGGCTTCCGCCGTGCGCACATTGGCGCGCACGGAAACATTCATGCCGATATAGCCCGTCGCGCCGGAAAGCGCCGCGCCCAGCAAAAAGCCAATCGCGGTAAGCCAGGACAACGCAAAACCAATCACCAGAAACAACACCACGCCGACAACGGCGATGGTGGCGTATTGCCGGTTCAAATAGGCGGAAGCGCCCTGCTGGATGGCGCGGGCAATTTCCTGCATGCGCTCGTTCCCCGCAGGCAGGGAAAGAATCCATTTGCTGGAAACAGCGCCATACAGCACCGCGACAAGCGCGCAGGAGAGCGCCAGGATTAAACCAGATGACATATTGACTCCTCTTTGCTAAAAGACCACAGCCCTCTGCCACCCGACCTCGGGTGTGCTGCGGTCAAAAATGGAAAATGCGGCATCGTTGCCCATCATGGTACGAAATCCGCGAGTTTTTTTGCAACCCCGATATTCTTCAACCGCACGTAATCCGGAAGTCCGCGCAGGAAGGGCGGCGCGTCTTCGCCCTCCACGAGCGGCGACAGGTAACGGCGGCAGGCATCGGCAATGCCAAAGCCATCCGGGGAAATGAATTCGCGCGGCATTTTCTTCTCCACATTGGCGACCTGTCGCAACTCCGTCAGCGCAATCTCCCAGGCGTAGGGCGCATCCGAGAGACGGCGAATTGCGGGCATGACGGCATTCTTGCCCGCCAGCGCCGCTTCCACGGCGGCGCAGCCAACGGCATACGCCTGCTCCACGTCGGCGCGCGACGCGATGTGGCGGGCGGCGCGTTGCAGGTAATCCGCCAGCGCCCAGTGGTATTTGTAGCCCAATCGATCCTGGATGCGTTGCGCCACCCACTGTCCCACGCCGCCCAGCTGGGCGTGACCAAAGGCGTCGCGCGTCCCGGTTTCGGCGATCAGCTTGCCGTCTGCGTCACGCAGTCCTTCGGAGGCCGCAATGGCGCAGTAGCCATAGCGTCGCACACAATGATCCACGCGCTGCAAAAAGGCTTCCAGGTCGAAGGGAATTTCCGGAAACAGCAGGAGATGCGGCGCTTCGCCCTCGGTTTCGCTTGCCAATCCGCAGGCCGCCGTGATCCATCCGGCATGGCGCCCCATGACTTCGAGCACGAAAATCTTCGTCGAGGTGCGCGCCATGGAAGCGACATCGAAACCCGCCTCGCGCATGGAAGTCGCCACATATTTGGCGACCGAACCAAAACCCGGACAATTGTCGGTGCCTGCCAGATCGTTATCCACGGTCTTGGGAATGCCGACGCAAACCAGCGGAAAATCCAGGCGTGTCGCCAGTTGCGACACCTTCCACGCCGTATCCATGGAATCGTTGCCGCCGTTGTAAAAGAAGTAGCCAATGTCATGCGCCTGAAATACCGCGATTAGTCGCTCATACTGCACCCGCTGCTCTTCCAGTGACTTGAGCTTGTAGCGGCAGGAACCAAACGCCCCGCCCGGCGTATGCCGCAGACGCGCAATATCCGCGGCGGATTCCAGCGAGGTGTCGATCAGGTCTTCGGTCAGCGCGCCGATGATGCCGTCCCGTCCGGCGTAGAGTTTGCCGATTCTTTCGGGATGTCGGCGCGCGGTCTCGATGACGCCGCAGGCGCTGGCGTTGATGACGGCAGTCACGCCGCCGGACTGGGCATAAAAAGCGTTCTTTGGCATGGCGCGCCTTTTATTGTTGCAGAGCCAAGAAAACGCGCGCGGTGATTTCTTCCACGCCGCCCACACCCTTGATTTGTTTTACCTTCGGCGCGTCCGCCGCGCCACTTGCCGCCCAATCCGCATAAAAGCGCACCAGCGGGCGGGTCTGCTGATGATAGACCGCGAGACGTTTCTGCACGGTTTCCGCTTGGTCATCCGCGCGTTGCGTCAGCGCCTCGCCAGTAACATCGTCCCTGTTCGCGATTCTGGGCGGATTGAACTTGAGATGATAGCTGCGCCCTGAAGGCGGATGCACCCAGCGTCCTGCCATGCGTTCGATGATGTCAGCGTCCGGCACATCGATTTCCAGCACGAAATCCAGCGCCACGCCCGCCGCCTGCATGGCCTCGGCCTGCGGAATGGTGCGCGGAAAACCGTCGAGCAGATAGCCATGCGCGCAATCCGCCTCGGCAAGCCGCGCCTTGACCATGCCGATGATCACCGCGTCTGGAACCAGCGCACCCGCGTCCATGAATTTCTTGGCCTCCAGTCCCAAGGGCGTTTCCGCCTTGGCCTGGGCGCGCAACATGTCGCCCGTGGAAATCTGGGGAATGGCGAATTTTTCGCAAATGAATTGCGCCTGGGTACCCTTGCCAGCCCCGGGCGCGCCTAAAAGAATCAGTCGCATGGCGTTTCCTGTTCCGGTTATGTTGCAACGCAAACGGCGGAAATTACGCGCAAACACGGCAGAGGTCAAATCGTTCTCGCAAAAAGGGTGTAATTCAAAGTGGAGGAAACAAACGAAGCGCCGCCGCTTGCCCTCCCTCCTTTTTTTTCCCGACACTTTGGGGGGTACTCCGGCAGAGGCGGGAAGGGGGCAGCGCGGCGCGTGGTCAAGGGACTTTTGGAAAGTGCCCGGCGCTACGCGCCGCATTGAACAACTCCCTCTCCCTGCCCTGCCAGGCTACCCTCTCCCCCTCAAGGGGAGCGAGGAAACGGCAAGCAGTCGTGCTTCGTCTGGAAAGGTTTTTCCGCTACTTTTAATCGCACCCTCGCAAAAACCAGGGATCATAAGGATGTCGGCAGGCCGTCGGTTTGCGGTTTGGATGCCGTCGCCCGCCGATCTGTCTTCCGCCTTCTGGTTTTTCGACGCCTGCTGTTAAGATCGGGGCAGCCAAGCGAGGGGAAAACAGAATGCGGACAGAAAAAGCATGGGCAGGAGGCAAACTGGCGGAGAGGGGGGGATTCGAACCCCCGTGCCGGTTTTACCCGACCATCCGATTTCGAGTCGGCGCCGTTATGACCGCTTCGGTACCCCTCCAGAGGGGGCGGATGATACCAGAAGACAGAGGACAGAGGACAGAGGACAGAAAATCGGGGAAAGAGGGATCGTGCCGTTTTCGCCGGATGCTCGCCCGGCTTCTGCCGCTGTTGCTGGCGTTGTCCGCTTGTACGGAGGAGCCGCTGCCCTTTCCGAAAGCGGGGCAGGAAATCGTCGTGCTCACCCACGCCGGGCCGCTGACCTATGACACGGAAGGCGGAATACCGGTCGGGTTCGAGCATGATCTGGCGCGGATGTTCGCCGCCGAACTGGGGGTTTCCGTGCGTTTCGTGCCCGTCCCCCGGCATGAAATCCGCGAGCGCCTGGCGCGGCACGAAGCGCACATGGCGGCGGGCTGGTTTTCGCCCATGCCAGGTAAAACCTTTGTGTTCAGCGATCCTTTTCTTTCCACGTCCGACGTGCTGGTGCGCCATGAGGACGCCTTGCCCCTGCGCGACCTGAGCCAGTTGCAGGGGCAAACCGTCGTCGCCCAAGGCAGCCGCCAATATCGTGCCCTGCGCGAACTGCAACAGCAGGTGCCCAATCTGACAGTGCGCGAGTCGCGCGCCGGCTCTCCGCTGGATCTGCTGGCTGATGTCGCCAGCCGCAAGGTGGAAATCGCGCTGGTCGATCAGGCGATCATCGACATCGGCCAGAACTATTACCCGATGCTGCAAACCGGGCTGGAAGTGGGCGAAGCGCAGCCGATAGCCTGGATGTTCCCCGCCAATGGCGACGCCCGTCTGTATGAGCGGGCGCAAACCTTCATTCGCAAGATACAGGAGGATCGCACACTGGCGATCCTGCGCGACCGCTATCTGGGACATGTGGAACGTCTGCGTCCCATAGACGTGACGGTTTTCATCGGGCGCATCAAGATTCTCCTGCCCAAATACCGCGCGCTGTTCCAGCAGGCACAACAGGAAACCGGCATCGACTGGCGGCTGCTGGCGGCGCTTTCCTACCAGGAATCGCACTGGAACCCGCTCAACACCAGTCCCACCGGAGTGCGCGGCATCATGATGCTGACGGAAGACACCGCCGACCGGCTGGGCGTTTCCAATCGTCTCGACCCTAGGGAAAGCATCCTCGCCGGGGCGCGCTACGTGAATGTCCTGAAAAGCTACATCCCGGCCAGTACGCCGGAGCCGGATCGCACCTGGCAGGCGCTGGCGGCCTACAACATCGGCCCCGGCCACTTCAACGCCGCCCGCCGCCTGGCTGGACGTAAGGGCGTCAATGGCGACGCCTGGTTCGAGATGAAAAAAATCCTGCCGCTCTTGGCGCGCCCCGAGTACTACAACAACCTCAAGTCCGGCCGCGCGCGCGGCGGAGAGGCGGTCATCCTGGTGGAAAACGTGCGCCTCTTCTACGACATCCTGCTGCGCCACCAGCCGGAATTCATGGAATACCCGGAAATCGGGAGCGCCGCGCCAATCGTCAAAAAGTAAAAAAACCACTTTTTGTGCGGCAAAGCCGCATCTGGCTTCGCCAGGCCAGCTTTTGGCTGTCCTGCGGCCTTGTGCCGGTTCAAATCAGCAAAAAAGGACAAGCGAAGCTCGCTCTTTTTTTTGGAATAAATGCAACGCAACCCACTACCCATCTATACGATCCTGTAAGGACGCACGTCCGTCCGCCGTCACGCGCCCCTACCTCCTTGTTTGGCGATCATTGCGCAATTGGCGCTACAGATTCCCGTTCTGATGCCTGATCCCTGACGACAAAGGCCGTGTCAGCGACCGCTCCGTTCTCTGTCTTCTGTCCTCTGATCCTCAGTTGCCCGTAAAGCGCGGCTGGCGTTTTTCCATGAAGGCGCGCAGTCCTTCGCGATAATCCTTGGTATCCAAAAAGGCAAAGGCGGCGGCTTTTTCCTCGTCGGCAAGCGGCGCGTCGTGCGCGAGGCGGCGCATCCAGTGTTTGTGCCAACTGGCGACCCTGGGCGCGCCCGCGAGAATGCGCCGCACGGCGGCGTCCACTTCCCCTTGCAAGTCCTCCGGCGCGACCACGCGGCTGACCAGATTCTTCCTCGCGGCTTCCGCGGCGTCGAGCACGCGCCCCTCCAGCAGCATTTCCGCCACCGTCGCCTGACCACATGTCTTCAGCAAACCCGACAATTCGCCGGGATACATGGAAAAGCCCAGCTTGCTGATTGGCGCGCCAAAACGGGCGCTCGCGTCGCAGACGCGAATGTCGCAGCAGGCGGCGATTTCCAGCCCGCCGCCAATGCAGGCGCCGCGTATCATCGCCAGCGTCGGGTGCTGGCAATGACGGATGGCCGTGAGCGCCCCTGCGACCTCCTCGTGATAGACGAGCGCCTGCTCCAGCGTGGCGCGCAGCGTCAGGAATTCCTCCAGATCGCCGCCCGCCGCGAAATGCTCGCCTGCGCCGACGAGCACCACGCAGCGCACGCCCTCATCTTCCGAGGCGGCCTCGATGACCCGGCGCAATTCCCGCCACATGGCGAGATTGATGGCGTTCCGCTTTTCGGGATTGTCAAGCGTAACCGTCGCCCGCCCGGCCTCCTGCCGGTATCGAATAAGCGCGGTCATGAGCCTGCCGCCGGTCGGCAGGCGTCCAGACTGCGCGGCGGCGCCTCCTTGATCGCGCTCGCTGCGTCGCGCAGCATTTTTTCCGTCGTCTCCCAATCCACGCAGGCGTCGGTGACCGAACAGCCGTATTTGAGCTGCCGCAAGTCGGTGGGAATGGGCTGGTTGCCCGCCTCAATGTTGGATTCGATCATGACGCCGACGATGGAGCGGTTGCCGGCGCGAATCTGGCTGACCACATCGGCAAGCACCAGGGGCTGCATTTCCGGCTTCTTGTGGCTGTTGGCGTGCGAGCAGTCAACCACCAGATTAGCGGGCAGTCCGGCCCTGCGCAGGGCATCTTCCGCCAGCGCGATGGATACCGTATCGTAATTGGGCTTGCCGTCGCCGCCGCGCAGGACGGCGTGACCGTAAGGATTGCCGGTGGTGCGCACGATGGCGACGCGGCCATCGATATCCACGCCCAGGAAGGAATGCGGACGGGAAGCGGAAAGAATGGCGTTCACCGCCACGCTCAAGTCGCCGTTGGTGGCGTTCTTGAAGCCGACCGGCGTGGAAAGGCCGGAAGACATTTCGCGGTGCGTCTGGGATTCGGCGGTGCGCGCGCCTATGGCGTACCAGGCGACCAGATCGCCCAGGTATTGCGGCGAAGTCGGATCGAGCGCCTCGGTGCCGGTGGGCAGACCCAGATTATTCACCCGCAGGAGAAAATCGCGCGCCTTTTCCATGCCAATATCGACGCGAAAGGAATCGTCCATGTCCGGGTCGTTGATGTAGCCTTTCCAGCCCACGGTGGTGCGCGGTTTCTCGAAATACACGCGCATGACGACGAACAGCGTGTCGCGCACCTCGTCGGCGAGCGCCTTCAGGCGCTGCGCGTAATCCAGACCTGCCACCGGATCATGGATGGAGCATGGGCCGACCACCGCGAAAACGCGAGGATCGCGGCGATCCAAGATGGCGTTCAACGCCTTGCGCGCCGAACCAACCGTGGCCCTGGCGCGCTCGCTGATGGGCAGCCGCTTGTGCAGTTCACGCGGCGTCGGCATGGTATCGAACGCCGCGACGTTAATGTTTTCAAGTTTTTCAAAATGCATGGCGTGGCCAAGAGGAGCGCAAAGAATCGAAAGCGCATGATTCTATCCTGTTCGCGTGACGGACGGGTGAATTTTCAGCGGACAGGATGTCCGTCATCGTGAATCGTCGTGAGGTTTTGGGATTGCTCACAAAAGCCCCGATTCTACGGGGGTTTTCTTTGGCAGGCACCCTCTTGTCATCATCACGTCGTAGCACGAAAGTTTGCTATTCGTGCTGGATCGTGTAATATCGTGCCTCGCAGCGATGTCCGATTGTGGTTGAAACCACGGTTCACCGGGCAACTTCACGCAATCTCGCGTGTTACAAAAAGAGGACGATCATGGCTTCCATTCGGCAACGAGCGTCGGGAACCTTCGAGGTGCGGTTCCTGAAGAAAGGGGTGCTCGACGCGCCCGTCTATATGACCTTCCCCACGCGCGGGGACGCCGAGGAATTCAGCCGCTACGCAAGCGCGCTGCTCTCCCGCGGCACGGTGCCCACGGAACTCGCCGCCCAGATGGGAGCGCCACAGACCCTGGAGGATTTGCTCGACGCCTACAACGAAGCGCCCGGTCTCCCGGATTCCGAGCGCGAACTGGTGCGCTACACCCGCCTCCGGGTCAAGGGCGTCAAAACCCTGTCGGTCGGCTACGAGTGGGCGGAGGGCTGGGTCAGGAGCCTGAAGAACGCCCGGTTCTCCGCATCCTCCATCAAGAAGCGCGTCGGCTGCCTCGCGCGCTGCTTCGATTGGGCGAAGCGCCGCGGACTCCTGCCCCTGGGGGAAAATCCCCTGCGCCTGTTGCCGCGAGGCTACGCCGCCATACCCGGAGTTTCCGGCGAACGCGACCGCAGACTCAGTGCCGCGGAAGAAGAGGCTCTGCGCAAGACGCTGCGGACAAGGGAGGAGCGCCTCTTGTTCGACATGGCGCTGGAAACGGCCATGCGACTCTCTGAAATGTTGAGCTTGCGGACAGACCAGGTGTCCCTGTCCGAAAAAACCATCTATCTGTTTCGCACGAAAAACGGGCGCAAACGGCAAGTGCCCATGAGTTCCGTGATGTGCCGCGAACTCGCGGCCTGGCTGCCGGGCTGCGAAGGCCGGGTGTTCCCCTCCTGGCAACACAGGCCGGTACGCGTGGCCTCGAATCGGCTCAGCCGCTTGTTCGCCATTCGCGCGCGCCAGGCCGGCATCGAAGGCTTGCGCTTCCATGATCTGCGCCACGAGGCGACTTCACGCCTCTATGAGCGCACCACGCTGACCGACCTGCAAATCGCCAAGATTACCGGGCATACCGACCTGAAAAGCCTGCAACGCTACGCCAACCTGCGCGCGTCGGAATTGGCGGGCTATCTCTGGTAGGCGGCGGGGCGAACAAAGGTTTTCTTCAGCCAGTTCCAGAGCGCGGCGACAAGGGTGACGGACAACAACAGGTTGCCGATGATGCTGACCACGTTCTTCATGGTCCGGGCAAAGGCATAGAGACGGTGCGGCATGGAAATGCTCCTTGGCAAGTGGCGTAGCGGGCCAATGAAAACCGCTGCGCCAGTCAGCGCAGCGGCAATGAAAAACGCGCCGGCCGGCGCGTTGAAGGAGAGAGGGGTGTGGCAGGACGAAATTACTCCGTGTGGAGCGGTTCGTCATCAAGAGACGGGGCAACGTGTTCATCGGGCGGCGGGTAGCCCGCGATGAGGTTCTTGCCCTCGAGGTTCTTGCCCTCGACGAGCCGGTGGCCGGGAATGTTTTCCGCACAGATCGCGGCAATCTCGTAGAAATACCGCTTGCCTTTACCGGCCTGTTCCTTGCCAAACAACATGGCGCAGTAAATCGCTTGGCAATAGGCTTCCCTGGTAAACGTTATGACGTTCATTTGTCCCCCTCTGTACAGCGAAGTTTGTCAAACGCTTCGGTGTTCATAACGACCTCTTTGCCGATACGAACGTCTTTGGGCAATTGTTCTACAACGTTCAGGGCAACATAGAAAAACTCATCCTTCTTTTTGCGGTGAGATTGGCCGTGCAGCATGGCGGCAAGGAGCAACCCTGCCAGAACGTCATTTTCGAGGATGATGGTGTCGTTTGCCGTGTTCATTCGTCTTCCCCCTCGCCGTCCAGCAACTTTCGGCAGCCTTTCGCCAATTCATCCAGCTTGCGCAACCACATGGCGCGCGCGGCCTCTTTGTCGCCTGAAAGATAGGTCGCAAGCGCGGGCTGCAAGACGTGCCATTGGCTAAAGAGCGTCTCGTCTATCGCGTTGTGCAGTTTCAAATCAAAGTCGCAATTCATTTTCATTCTTCCTGTGTCGATCAGGTCGTCCAGCAGTTTCCAGAACGAGGTGAACGTGATTCCATATCGGGCGCGCAGGCGCGTTACGATTTCCTGGTGGTAGTAGCCTTTCGGGTCAAGCCGGAACAGCAGCGCGCACAGGTCTGTTGCTTCATCGCGATTCATTCGTCTTCCTCCTCCCAGCCCAACAACGCACGGCAGTCTTTCGCCAATTCATCCAGCTTGCGCAACCACATGGCGCGCGCGGCCTCTTTGTCGCCTGAAAGATGGGTCGCAAGCGCGGGCTGCAAGACGTGCCATTGGCTAAAGAGCGTCTCGTCTATCGCGTTGTGCAGTTTCAGGTCAAAGTTGCAGTTCATCAGCTCCTTCCTCAGAGTCCAGGACTTGATAACGTCAGCTGGAATCCTGTGAGCGAAATTGTCACGAAACCCTGTATCCCGGCTGAACCACGCGGTCGAAACGAGCTTGCTGGCGGGTAGCGGATCAGTTACGATGAGGGCAAGCGGCGTGGCTTCGGGCGGCTCTTCCTCCTTGCTGTGCCAATGTGTCATGATGTTGCCTCCTTTCATGAAGCCAGGTTGTAATTGACAGCGCGCTGTGATCTCCGCGGGCGTTGCCGCGCAAGGATTTCGCCGGGCGTTTCCTTGACCAGCAACGCGTGCTCGCCGTCGAAACATATCAAGGTGGCGCCGTCGCAGGCTTCCATCCAGCGCGTCGCGTCCAGGTTGACGAACAGGGTTTTTTCTTGCGCGGTGTTGGTGACGCGCACGAAGTTGCTCATGGGGCGGCCTCCTTTGCTTCTTGCGCCTTCATCCACTGCGCTCGCTGCTGCATCAGCGCCAGTATTTCCGGCGAGGCCGCGCTGTAGAGCAAGTCGACCAGCACGTCGAAGAGCGTGTCCTCAAAGGGCGTCTGCTGGCGTTGCGCGCGGCGCCGCGTCAGCTTGAAAAGCTCGTGAACCAAGTGGATTATGTCTTCCATGATCAGTCCTTCTTCAGCAAAAAGTCGTTGTTGATCGCCTTGAAGCTGTACCGTTGGCCTTCGAGGCTCTTCAGCACCACGCCTTCGCGCGGCTTGTCGATCAGCGCGCTCAGTCCGCGCGCCAGGGCCAAAGCCTCCGCTATCGTTGCGCAGTCTTGCTTTGCCGCCAGGACAGGCGCGTGCGGCAGTCCCAGGTCGCGGGCTATTCGCACGCGTTCATCTGGAGGAAGATATTCGCCCGCGCCGGCCCTGTAGATGTCGAAGACATGGAATTGGTTCGTCCTGACGTTGTAGTGATTGCCCTGGATGCCGGGGCCGATGACTTCTCCCTGGATGGCGGTGTCCAGGAGGAGTTGGCCGGCCATTCGCGCCTCGACGGCGTGTTCCAGCGCAATCTTCCACAGCGTGTTGTTCTCGTCGCGGCAGAGGTCGAGATTGCGGCTGCATACATGGAACCCGGCTTCGCTGTCCAGATGGAAGGTGCAGCTTGCGCCGTCCAGCTTTTCCGTGACTTCGTAGGGACAGTGCGCCAATATTTCGGATTCGGCGAGATTTTGCGCGCGCTCCTGCTCGGTCCTGGGCACGCGGGAAGGAAACGCGCCGCGAACCTGTCCGGCAAGCTGCGCGGGAATCGGCATCTCCCATTTCAGGACGCCCAGTGCTTCGGTAACGTCCGTGCCCGCTTCGCCGGACAGGTTGCCCAACGGCAAGAGCAATCCCTGGCTCAACTGTCCGCGCAGCGTCATTGTGCGCAGGCGCGCGCCCGGAACCTGTTCATACACGGCAATCTTGTCGCCCCTGGTGAGGAAGGGCACGAGGGCGTGCGGCACCCAGGCGTCGATTTCGATGTAGACCGCCAGGTCGCCTGTCTGGAACTCGCCCTTTTTCACCACCACTTCCCAGCCGTCGACGCGCGCGCACTCAATGGCGTCCGCGCCAGGGATGGGGCGGATATCCCCGATCCGCCGGATACTTGCCAGTTTTCTCATTCTCATTCTCTTCTCCTTGTTTCGCCTTTCAATGCCATGCCGTTCGCTTTGAGCGCGGCTTCCAGATCGGCGGCGACGCCTGCCGGGTAATCCACGTTGGCGGACTTGCCGCCCTTGAGGAAGTGCTGCACGGTGAGGCCATACTCGTAGCGTCCATCCAGCAGACGCCTGGCGTAGGCCGCGCGCGCGCTCGGCGTCTGCCGCCCGGTTTCTTCTCGCGGGCTGAAGTTCGTTTTGTCATTTTTTGGCATATTCCCGTCCCTCTCTCCAGGCTTCTTCCCAGGCTTCGTCGTAGATGCCGTACATGGCTTCCAGCACCGCGCTGGCGGGCACGGATTCGACCCACGCCTCCAGTTCTCCCATCGGCTTGTCGCGCAAGTCCGCCAAAGTCAGTTCCTTCGCGGGCGTCCGTTCTTCGTTTTCTTCTTCTTCTTCTTCTTCTTTTTCTGTATAGGTCGGCCAGGTTTCATACGGATCATCATAGGGGTTGTCGTAGGTGTCCGAATGAAACTTTTGTCTTGCCTTGCCTTGCGGCCAATCGAAGTCCTCATCGCTCCTGTCCGCGTTGTCATGAAGAACTGGCGCGCGGCGCGCCTTGTACAGGTCTTGCAGTTCTCCTTTCTCGGCTTCGCGGTCGCGCAGCACGGGCAACGCGTCCCAATCCAGCAGGCAGCAGGCGTCCGCGAGGCGCAGCAGGAACCGCCAATCCAGCGTCTCGCACGCGGTGTGCTGGTTCTGGTAGCCGACGGACAGATTGGTGCACTCCTCGATGACGTCCATGAAGTTGGCGCTGTCGGTGAATATGCCGGTTTCGTCGGGTTTGTAGAACAGGCCATGCGCGTTCAACGCGTCGGCCAGGGCTTGCGCGAAGCCGTCCGAGCAACAACGCCCGCCGAATTGATGCGTGATGACGTTGGTTTGATTGGCGCGGTCGAACGCCACGCAGCGGCGAATGCGTCGCCAGTCGAAGTGTTTCGCGGCGAAGGTGGAACCGGGCGAGCCGCATTCCTCGCCGCGGCAGAACAGATAATAACCGGGCACGCCAGCCTCCAGCATGCGGTGCAGGAGGTAGAGTCCCGCGCCGTCGTCCGCGCCCAGGCACGTGCCGTCGGAGACGATTCGGCCCTCGTCGTCAACGAACAGGTTCTGTGTGCCGTCTTCATGATGCACGGTGTCGGTATGCGCGAGGAACAAGGACGCGCCGCCTCGATCAACATGCACGTTGCCTTCCGTGTCCTGCCAGCTGTCCGGGCGCCTGCGCAGCAGGTCGACTGCGTAATTCGTGTCGCGCTGCCCGAACGCCGGACGGCAGACGCCGAGCGTCTCTCGCAACAGCGCCGGCACATCCTCCGGCAACGGACGCCTAGGCGATGGCGCGCTGATCGGCGTCGTCTTCCACGTCTTCACGGGATTCGACCACACCAGCGTGTTCTTCGGCTTCATGTTCCTTCTTGTCATCTTCCTTCCCCTCTTCCTCGATTTCCTGCGCGCATGCTGCACAGAACAGTTCACTGCCAATTTCCTTGCAGGTTTCCAGCAGATAGTATTCGCCACATCTCGCGCACAAACAGGCATTGCGCCTCTCTACATACGCCTCAACGTCACAGCACCAGGTGTAGTCCCTGTCGAGGCAGTCCTGGCAGGCGTAGTTTTCCTCGTAGGTTTGCGTCACATCCTCGCGCAGGAACCACTGCTGGCATTCCACGCAGCAGTAGGCCGCCTCGTCCTCCAGGTAACGCTGATGCAACTCCGACCAGCAGAAATAATTCGCAACACATCTGCTGCAATATGGTTCGTCCTCAATGTATTCCACGTCGTCTTCGCTCACGCGGCAATCACAGTTATGGCAGCATATGCTGTCGTGGCTCCCGGTCATGCCGCCATGCTCGTAGCCGCAGTAGGTGCTTTCCCCGTCCGCCTCATCCACCAGGATGAAGTGGTCGTTGTCGTGTTGCCGATAGCCCAATGCGCCGCCGCCGGAGGAGACGCCCGCGTCCACGTAGGGCATCAGGTACTCGCCGCAGGAATTTTCCGCCTCGATGCACAGCAGCCGGCAGCCCTTCAGCGCGCCAGCTTCCTGCGCGTAGCCGTGCGCGCTCATTGCCGCGAGCATTCTCGCCTCGTCGCCGTAGATGCGCGCCACGCGCCTGGTGGCCTTGTTTGCCAGCGCGCGAGCTTCCACCTGCTTGTTGTCCGGGTTTTCGATCCACAGGATTTCAATGTCGCCGCTGGCGTAGGCCGCGCCCGGATGTTCGCCGCCGCGATATTCGAGCGTGCGGTTCATGCAGGAACCCGGCGTGCGTTTCATGACTTCAATGAAGTCGTCCCTGTCGGTGGAAATGTGCAGTTCCGCCGTGGAAAACCTGCTCAGATGACGTTCGGCATACCGCTTCACATCCGCGTCGCACAGATCGCTGTACCAGGTCTTGATGAATTTGCCCGCGGACGTAACCGTCTGGATGTCGCGCAAGAAAGCGTCGAGATTGCGATAGTAGGCGATTTTTTCCGGGTCTTTCTTGGCCTGGTGCGGAAAGAGCGGCCAGGGCAATTTTTTCTGCAATCGCAGATGATTCGTTTGCCCCGCGGGATACACAAGATTCCATTCTCCGCTGTTGACGCGTCTCTTGTTCCGCGACCAGGCGCGCGCGAATTCACCCTGCGGCGTTTTGGCGTGCACCAGTCCGCAGTAGACCACGTTCGCTGCATAGCCGTCGTCGAGCCATGCAAGCAGTTTCGCATAGTCCCTGGCGATGCTCGCCAGACGTTTCGTGTCTTCCCGCACGAGGGACAAAAAGCCGTATGTCCGCCTGACGGCGCGTAAAGGGTACGGGCTGTTGCCGCTTGCCATGTTCTTCTTGAACACATCGTGCAAGATTTCTTTTCGATGGGATGGGTTCGGGTGGTCTTCCTTGGTGCGGCGCCACGCGGTTGTCAGCGTGATCATGCTTTCTCCTTTCGTGTTTCGTTGTGCAACGTCGGTTTGCGATCCATGGACGCAACAAGGTTCGCTCCGCATGCGCGCAGCGTTGCCGGTTGATGTTTCAGGTGCTTAGTTTGTTTCGCCCGGCCTGGGTTTGCCGGGCGCGGCGATACGGATGGTCAAGCCTTTGTAGGCGACGCATACCGCGTCGCCCTGTTCCCAAATCTCGATGCTGGGTTCGCCCTCCGCGCCGGTTCTTTTGAACACCTTGCCCTGGAATTCGGTGGAGCGCACCTGCGGCAGCAGCTTTTCGCCGTAGTTGTCGAACTGATTGGGCGTTGAATAGGCGTAGCGCACGCCGCGCAGCGTGGTGTCGTGCGCCACGGCATAGCGATCCACCAGTTCGCGCCGCCACATCTGCACCAGTTTGTCGCTCATCTTGCGCTGCTGATCGGCAGGATGCGCGCCAAATTGCTGGACAATGATTTCCTGTAATTGCGGCAACTGCGCAAGCTCCACGTTGGTCAGTGGGTGCGAGGCTGTGGACAGCGCCTTCAGGATGGCGTTGTACATCTTGCTGGTGGTAAACGGAGTGGACATGATTGCGCCTCATGACTGAATCTCCCGCAGCAATCGTTCTGCCGCTGTCTCGATGGTCAGCGCGCGGCGGCGAAAAACGTCGACGGGAATGGGCGTCCCGATTTCGTTTGCTTCCAACCATACGCAGCCGTCGGGACAACCGATGATGATACACACTCTGCGCCCTTCTGTCGCTCGCTCTGTCAGCCAGGCGGTTTGCAGGGGGCGCAGGAGTTTTTCCGGGTGAATGTCGGCGCGTTGCGGCAACTTGCCCAGGCACTTGTATTCCACCCAGATGTCGCGTTTGCCGGAATACCAGCAATCCGCCGTGCCCGAAGTCCACGGGTTCGCCATTTTTTCGCAATGGATGGCGAACGGATACTTCGCCCGCGCCCGCGAGGATTCCGCCCTGCGCTTCAAGGGCAGAAGCCGGTTGATGCGGGCGATGAAGCGGGTTTCAGGATTGCGCGTCATGATGCGCAGTCAAAACAGGCTTTTTTGCATCGTGGTCGCTCGTGTGTACAGTTCCGTGTCGAGGTCGGCGACGATCTGCGCCAGGAAGCCGCGCAGCGTGTTCAGGCTGTCGCATGAATCGGTGCTCATGACAGGGAATTCGACCGGAAGGCGGACTGTCCTTGCCAGGCATTGCTCCAGCCTCTTCGCCTGTGTCACGGCGTCGTGCTGGGCGTGGTGCGGGCGAATCGAAAGCACTTCGTCTTTTGTGCCAGTCATTTCCTGGATTGTGCGCAGGTCGCGCAGTTCCCGATGATTCCAGGGCCGCGGCAGGCACAGGCGATCAAACGCCGCGCCAAGCACCTGGTAATCCATCGCGCCGTTCGACCAGAAACGCAGATCGCTATGCTGATCGCGAAGCCTGCGGATGACATCTGCAAGCATCTTCAGCGCCTCGATCACGCGGAGCGTGCCAGAGAGCGGCATCGGTTCGGTTTGCCGGAGCCACCAGCTTACCGTGTTGATGTCGGCAACGAAATTGTAACGTTTGCTGTCTTCGATGGAAAGTTCCAGGTAGAGGTCGCCCTGCTTGTCATAGCGGCCATTCACCAACAGCGCGAGGCCGATGGAGAGAATCGCCGCCCCCGGTTGCAGGCCGGCGGTCTCGATGTCGAGCATCAGATCGGCGCGGCTCATTGCTGTGCTTCCAGCGCGGCTTCGATTTTCGCCAGTTTGCCGGCGAGGGGGGCGATTTCCTTGTCCGTGTTCTTCGTGAGAACGGCAAGCGCCTTGTCCAGTTCCTTGACCCGGCGCGCGTGTTCCTTGACCTGTTGCGCCAGGTTTTTGCGCTTGGCCTTCAGTTCGGCGGAAAGCTTCTTCAGTTCGGCTTTCAGGGTCTTCTTGTCAACGATGATGCTGGGCATTTGTTTGCTCCTTTGGCGGGTTTGTGATGTGTTCCGTGAACGCGTCTTTCGCAAGTTTTCGTCCGCGTCGGTGAAGTCGCAGCAACAGGCTTGTTCGGCGCAGGCCGCGGCGCTCCAGGAACGCGAGACGCTTGACGTCCTGGAGGGTGAGACTTTTTTCAACGGTCATCAGGCTGCGCACGGAGTGCATCGCGGCGGCCAGTGTGTAGGCATCCATGTTCATTTACCTCTTGGCGCCCGCGCGCCGCTTGATGGCTTGCGGCGGCGTGTAGGTGGAGAAATCCGGCTCCGCGTCGAGCAGTTCCTGCGCCTCTTGTATCTTGGCTTCAATGGCCGTCAGCGCCGCTTTGTTGAACGGCTCATGGTTTGTCTTGGCGAATGCCGGCACGGAATAGGTTTTGGTGGGGTCTTGCTCGATGAGGCTCACGGTTTCGTGCGGCAGGATGTCCACGCCAAGCAGGTTGCGCAGATAGCCGTTGAATTGCTTCAGTCCGGTTGGCGGCACCTCCAGCGTATGGACATCCGACAGACCCTCTTCGGCGTCGAAGGTGACGATTGCCAGGCGCATGCGATTGCTGCACGCCTTGCCCTTGCCGTTGGTCGAGGAGCCGAACTGGTTTTGCGGACAATCCTTGCAGGAGCCTTCGTGCTGCAACACCGGGCTGTTCGGGTAGGCTTGCAGTTCGCCGGGAAAGGCGCTCATCGCCAGGCAGGCCGGCGCAACGTCTTGTATGTCGGGGTCGTAGGGCTTGTCGTAATAGGCGTTGACGAAGCGGTAATCCAGGATGATCGCCCGCAATTGCTCCAGGCTTTGCCCATCGGGCATCTGGAATCTGCCCTTTTCCAGTTTGATCTTGTTGCCTGTCGGTTGCAGAAGCCGCCTCTTGAACGCCAGGGCCTTGGCGGCCTGCGTGGCGACGGCGTTGCCTTGTTTTCTCGTTGTCATTGTTGCCATTGTTGTCTCCGTTTTGTGATGGAACACGTATTGTAATACGTCGTTTCACGAATTGCAAACGACGTGTCACGAAAAAAGTCAGTTTGTGTGATGCGTGAAGTGTGAATCCAGCCCGGTTTCTTGCAGGATGTCGCATGTCCGCTGCTCGTACCACGCCCAATCCAGATCATCGGGGAACCTGTCGGGCAGGTCGAGCAGCAATCTGCCGTTTGTCGTGCCGGGCACGATGTTGCCGTTCGACAGGTAGGTGACGGGCGGCAAGTCGCGCCGGGTGCTCATGTACCAGCGCGCGATGCGCCCGGCGGGCGTGCCGCCGAATCGTTCTTCCACGGGCGGCGGCGGGGAGACGCGCGTGAGGGATTTTTTTCCTGGCGGCCAGCCGGGACGCCGCCAGTTTCTCGCTTCGCCAATCCAGTCGTTCACAAGGCGTGTGGATGTGTGCTGCACGCAGCCGCCGCGCACGGTGCGCACGGCCAGGAATTTCTTCAGGTCGGCGCATTGGCGCAGGAGTTTTCGCCAGGGGCGCATGTCGCAATGGGCGACGGCGGCCTCCACGCAGGCATCGAACGCCGGGTTGGTGTTTTCCAATACCCCGGAGGCGCTGTATGCGCCCTTTCTCTTGATTTTGCCCGCGCTGATCCGGGCGATGTAGTTGTTTACGTCCCGCAGTCCAATCCATCTGTATGGCGTTTCTTCGTATGCCAGCCCGGTACGTTTGCTGTTTTCGGCGAAGATTTCCAGCATCGCTTCCCTTTTCTTGTGCGGATACTGGACAAGGATGCCGTCCGTATTGGCGGAAGCGCAGTGAAAGCCCGCGGCAACCAGGCGGCTGATCAGATCGAGCAGGTTCAGTTGGCCGGTGAGGGTGATCGCCAGCATGGCTTCCGGGCTGTAGAACGGGCAGAAGCGGTTGCCCAATTTGCCGAATGTGCCGTTCAGCACAATCTTCAGGGTGTCGGCTTCGACTTTGGCGCCAGCGGCCTTGTGGGTCAGGCGCTCTTCGTGGATTTGCCGGTAGATGTCCAGGAAGCGATTCGACAGACCTGGCGGCAGGTTGAGTTTCAGATCGGCGTTGAGGAGGATGCTTGGGTAATAGCTCGCCACATCGAAATCGGAGATGCCGTACTCCGTGGTTTCCCTGTACGCGACAGTTGTGTCGTGTTGACTATGCAGGCCGCCGATGCCGATGGCGTATCTGCCGTTTCCGATGCGAACGGTCTCCGACATCCATGCGGCGGCGGACGGCCTGCCGTTCTCAGGAGAAACCTGGAAATCCGTGCATTCCGCCAGGTCGATCAGACGCTGTATTTCCTTTGTCCTGGGCGTCAGCCATTTTGGGGATGTGTAAACAAGGACGCGCGGTATGCCTTCGTTGTTGTAGTTCAGGCCGAGTTCCTCCTTGAAGATGGCCTCGGCGCATTGCGCGTCGGATTTGCTGCGCAGGTCGACGCCGAAACGCTTACCCAATTTTTCGCGCAAGGCAATCTGCGGGGCAACGATTCTGTAGAGTTCCCGTGTCGTTTCCACGTCGTGTTCGCAATAGGCTTTCAAGGTTTTCAACTGTGCCTTGTCGAGCCTGGCGCTTGGCTCGAAGGGCAGATCGCGCAAACTTCGCGCGCCCATGCGTCCGGCGTAGAGCTTCAGGCTGACGGCGACGCCGGGAGGGACTTTCATTATGTCTATGGAATCGAAGCTGGGCGGCTCCAGGCGATAGTCGCGATAGACTTGCCATGGTTTTTTGCCGTTGCCGATGATGTCCCAGGCAATGCTGGTCAGGGTGTCCAGCGTATAGTCGGCGAAAGCCGCGGCCAGCAACAGGTTGTCGAAACCGTGGTTGTTGAAGCCCACCCAGACGCCGGTTCGCGTGGCCCTGGCAAGTTTGGACATGTCGTCTTTTTCCTTGGTCAGCCAATATGCCTGCCGCTTGCCTTCCAGGGTTTGCGTACAGACCAGGAAGGTGTCGCCGATCAATTCGGTGTCGTAGAAGACAAGCTCGCCAGCAGTCTTGCCAGATTGAGGTTCTTGTTCTGTAGTTGCTCCCATACCTTGTTCTCCAGGGTGTCCTTGGCCAGTACCGTGATGACTTCCGTCTTCTGCTCCTGGCCGATGCGAAAGATACGGCGATTGCCCTGCTCGAACCAGGTGAGGTTCCAGGTGGGCGACGCCCAGATGACGCTGGCGGCGCGGGTGAGCGTCAGGCCGTGCGCGGCGGATGCTGGGTGCGCCAGCATCGCCTGGTATCCGCCTGCCTGGAATTCCTCGGCCAGGCGCGGTTTGCCGGGTTCCCAGACGCAATGGCGAACGCCTGCCTTCTGGAAGTGTTTGCAGAGTTGATCGCGCTGGTGGTTCCACAGGTAGAACACCACGCTGTGTTTTCTTGCCGCCGCCAGGTCGGCAATCAGTTCGTAGCGTTCCGGGCTGATTTCCACAGCCTTGCCGTCCTGGTCATAGAGCGTCCCGGAACTGGTTTGCAGGAGTTTGCCGGCAAGCGTGGCGGCGTTCAGGGCGCTGATGGTCCGTCCCCGGCATTCCAGCAGCGAATCGCGCTGGAATTTGTCGTAGAGCGCCCTGTGTTTGCGGGAGAGGATGAATTCCAGGCAATATTGGCGCATGGGGGGCAACTCCACGCAGTCGGAAAGCTTGTGGCGGAGGGTAATGTCCTTTACCAGGTCGGCCACCACTTGTTCGATGCCGTCGCGGTCACGATACTGGAAAACGATCTGTTCGCCGCCGATGGAAATGGGCTGCGCCTCGCAGGCGGCGTTGCGAAACTGTCGAAAGGTGCTTCCCAGGCGTTTTCCCTCGTCGAGCAGCAGATACTGGTGCCATACGTCGCAGATGCCGTTGCTGTTGGGCGTGCCCGACAGGCAGCGCCTCCAGGGGAAGCGCCTGGCGATTTTCCGCATCGCCCTGCTGCGCTGGCTGGTGTGGTGCTTGAATACCTCGCTTTCGTCGATGACCAGTGTGGAAAAGCGCGTGAACCAGGACGCGGGCTGGTTTGCCAGCGCCTTGACGCCATCCGCGTTGAGGATCAGCACATCCGCCCCGCTGTTCATCGCTTGCCGGCGACGTTGCGCGTCGGCCACGGCTACCGTGATTTGCGGGGCGTAGCGTTTGATTTCGGTTTCCCATACCGCGCGCATCAGGGATTTGGGACAGACCACCAGCACGCCGCTGTTTTGTATGCCTTGCGCGCGACACTTTTCAAGCCGTTGCGTGAAATCGGCGATTTGCGCAAGCGTCTTGCCGGTTCCGGGGTCGGACGCGTCGAAAACCGCGTTGTTGTCGGCAAGGAACGCAACGCTGCTTTCCTGATGTCCGTACAGTTTAATTGTCATATTCCAGCGCCTCCTTTTCCGTCAGGTAGAAATGAATGCCGGAGGCGTAGTCGACGTTGTCCATGGACATGGGGACCTGCATTTCCGCGTGGGTTATATAGAGAAATGTCTCATCATACAGGCTGTAGCCTTCGTCATATCCTGTTCCGTCGGCGTCATAAATGCGATTCACGCGCACCTTGTTTGTCCGGTACTGTTTGTTGCCGATGTAGATGTCTGCCCCTTTGGGCACGGTCAATTCCGCCAGGCGGTTGTCTCGCAGCTGCTTGAATACTGTCATGTCCTGTTCGGCCCTGGTGAATCCTGAAATAATTTGTCCGTGGTGATCCCCGGCGGCAGTCACGTTGTTGCAGTACTGGCTGGTGGCGTAGTCGTGCAGGACGACTTTGCAGTCGTCTCCTGCATGGCGGAGATAACTCTTGTCGAAAGCTTCTATGCAATATGTTGTTGCGAACAGTACGCAGGCGTTGTCGTTTGCGCGAATTTCACTGTGGAAAGCGCGTTGCACGATTGCGTCCAGCCGCAAGGTTATCCTGCATTCCATCGCCGTGAGGATTGCTCCGCTGCTGACGACTTTTGGACAAGTTTTCAAATAGGCGCCAACGGCTTCCATGTAGAGGTCGATGTATTTGCAGTGATCCGCCAGCAGTGTGCCGCGCGGCATTGTTATCTGCCGGCAATTTATGGCGTTCAATGTTACGCCGTCGTTTTTGACGATGATTTTTTTTGGACAGTTGAAGACGCTGTAGTATCCCGGTTTGCTGAAAATTATTTCATTTTTGGTTTCTGTCTTGCCTTTCATGTCGGATACTTCGTTCGATGGGCTGCGTCCTTCATTTGGGGTTGCGTGGTTCATGCCGGATGCTTTGTTCGATGTGCTGTGTTCTTCATTTGTCATGATACATTCTCCATTTGGCGTGGCGCAGTTCGCAGATAACATCGATACGGTGTTCGGCGCGGACGTTCTTCAACGCCCATTCCAGATATTTGATGCGCAGCCTGCGAACAAAGCTGCGGGGCATGAACAGGGAAACGGGACGCGACGCGTGTCGCCAGTTGGTGAAAATGGCGCGAGATGTTTTGCGTTGTGTCATTTGCGTGCCTCTTTGGCGGTTAGGGTTTTCATGTCCATGACATCCACTTTGAACGTGACAGACATGCAGTCAATGCCTTGGTCAAGGCACATGCCTTGGTCGTACAGCATGGGATGCGTGCGCAGGTAATGTTGTACCGCTTGTTGCGGATTGTCGCGCGTCAGGATTTCTGGCATGCAATTGGGCGCTGTGATTTTGTAGCTTGGCATGATCTTGTTTCCTTGTTGGCGCGGGCTATTGATAGTCTTCCGCGTCTTTCTTGCTGAAGAAGAAGTGGATGCCGCTGGCGCATTCGGTCATTGATTCATCCAATGGTGCTTTTATTTCATGCCTCAAACGGTACACATGCGTGTGATCTTGCAGGCTGTATCCTACTCTGCAATGGTTGTTGCGTTCGTTGATGATTTTGACAACAATCAATTTTTCAGCGCGGCATTTTCTATTGCCCGCGTGATAACGAACGCCTTTGCAGAGTTTTAATGTGGCGAGCTTGTTTTGCGCCAGTTTTTTGTAAACCAGATAATCCCGCTTGGCGATGATGAAGGGTGAAATTTCGACGCCTTTCCATTCTGTGTCGAACTCTGGTTTTTGACATTCGCGGCAAATTGCGTGATCATACAGCGTGATGCTGTTGTTGTTGTCCGGGCCACGCATGATTATTGATTTGTCGTGGGCGTGGATTGTACAACAGGATTTTACGCGTTGAACGATGCTGTCATCATAAAGATGTATCGTGGATTGACTGGCCTCCCGGATGATGGCTTGGCGGTATAATTCGCAGTGTGAATTTTCAACAATTTCAATCCAGCAACAGTTGGCGGCCACGTTCTTGCAGTCCCGGAGTTGATATATCATACTGCGTGGGTTCAAGATCACGTTGTTGCACCCGGTGAGCCAGGCTGCGCAATTTGCTTTTATTGTCACGTTTTCGCAATCGCGGAAGATCATGATTTTTTGCGAGTTATCGTGAACAACACCGACTTCATTCTTTACGATGTCGGGATTTTCATCGGGAAGATTCATGTTGCGCTCCTTTTTTCGATGTCATGCAATGTCTTCCGGGCCAGGAACTTCGAGCCTTTTGCAGGGTTTTGGGTATTTCATGGTTCTGTGTTTCTTGAGCCATTTCAAAAGGAGGCGTCGGGGAATATCGGGCGACTCTTTCACAGCAATCGTCCAAGCATGTGCGCGGTTCTTGCCGGCAGTGTTGTGTTTTTTTGACAGGTGTGTTCGCATTCCTTTTCATGAAACGGGCAGTATTGACAATTGAAGCTGGGCGGCCACTCCCTGCATTCGGTCAGCCGCCTGCCTGCCCGGTCGTAGATTCGCAGGTAATTTTCCACCTGCGCGCGATGACAGTGGAAGGTCGTCATTTCGTCCTTGTCCAGATACCAAAGCTCACAGGTGACTTCCCTGGCGTCGGGATTCCGCAACAGGGCGCACAGGGCGTACAATTCCAGTTGCCGGGCGTGTTTGATTTCGTTGCCGAAGCGTCGCCCGGTCTTGTAGTCGATGACCGCCAGATGCGCCCTGGTGAGTTGCGCCACGGCATCGCATTTCAGGCGCAACCAGCCGCTTGTCCATTGCGTCGGTTTCCATTCGCTGTCGAACGCCCATTGTTCCTCGCAGGTCACCTTGTTCTCCGCGTGGAGTTGACGCAGTTTCCTGAATTCCATCTCGAAGTGCTTGAGTTCGGGCGTCGGTGGGCCGTCTCCCTTGACGTACCGCTCGGCAATGGCGTGGATTTCCGTGCCGCGATCCGCCGCGGGCTTGGGCGGCGTCGGCAATTTGTCGATGAATTCCAGCTTGTAGCGGCAGGCACATTGCTCGAAGACCATCAGGCGGCTGAACGACCAGCTTGCGACGGGGTTGGCGTTTGATGGCGCGGCGTTTGGGGGCGTGGTCGTTGACAGGTTGCTCATTTCACCCTCCGTAGCGGGTTTGTTTTTTTCAGATTTGGCGGGATGCGCCAATTCACGTCGATGCCGTATGTTGTGTTGTAAGCCAGGCGAATGCGTTTAGTGGTGATGCCGTGATGGCGTAAAAACGAAGTGAGCTTTTTTGGAGTGTTGGGAACTGTACCCACAGTATGTTGCAAGATGACGCCAATTTCGTCGCGAGTGAGTTTCGGGCGGCGTGTTTCCAGGATGTTTTCCATCAGGTCAACATAGCGGACGGCGTGCTGTGAAAATGCGTCGTTGAAGACGCGATTGTTGAGCAGGGTTTTATCTGGCATCATCAGCCACAATTCTTCAAAATCACCATTGAGAATGTTTTGGCATACTTCGTCAATACTGGTTCGAGTGAGCATTTGCATGTTTGTGCGCGTCTCGGTTTGCAATGGGGTATTGGCGGCAAGCTTGTTTACTTTGTAAGCTCGCAGGTGCTGCGCAAAGGGCATCAGGTCTTTCTGGATGGCTTCTTCGCCGGGAAAATGATATTTTTCTTTTTGAAAGTTTCCCACGTTGTAGCGTCGATCATGTTGTGGCACTACTACGGGCAGGGGTCGGTTCGAGGCGAAGAAGAAACTCGCGTAGTTCGTTTTGTTGCAAGCGGTTGTGCGCATGTCGCGGACGCTGATGGTGTTTTCCGTGATGAGGTTTCGGAGCAGCGCCGCGATGCGTCCCTTCTGTTCAAAATCGTCGCTGTCAACTTCGTCGCAGAAGATGATGAGCTTGTTCTTCACCCAGGCGTTGAAATTGTCATTCAGCGTCTTGGTGTTGAGGGCAAAGCAGTTGCTTTTGCCAAACAATGGCGTCAATACCTGCTCGAAGAATACACCCTTGCCCGTGCCTTCGACGCCATGCAACACCCAGGCGGTGTGTGGCTTGAAGCTGTGCTGGAACACTGCCGCGAGCCAGTTGAGGAAGTGCGCGTATAAAGGGTCTGGGGGCGCGCAGGCCAGGAAATGACAGATCAACTCCTGAATCACCGGAAAATTGCCTTCCCTGGGCGTCGCCTCCAGGTAGGGCGTACCAACGAAGGTGTTGAGCAGGTGTTTTTCCGGGTCGAAGATTATTGTACTGTGCGGTTCATAGGTGATGGTCCATTCGTCCACCAATCTATTTGGTTCAAATCCACGTTTGGCAACGAAGTCGTTCATGCGCGTCTTGTCCTTGGCCGGATAGATGCTCAGCACTTTGTTTTCGTACAGCGCGTTGTAGTAGTTGCCGTCCGGCAGGTTGCGAAAGCCCAGGGCGATGACGCCTTCTTTTTGCAGCGCCGGCTCGGCCTTTTGCTTGTTGCGCGCGTAATACTCCGGCACAATCTGCTTGGTTCGCCATATTGTGTCGGTCTTGAAGTCGTGCAGGTATTCGATGTTGTTTTTGGGATGCCAGTATGCCCAGGAATCTCCGCCGTTCAGGTTCAGGCGTGTGAACTCATGGTCCTCTTTGATGCCGGATACATAGCATGTGTCGGGCGAGGTTTCCACCAGGACGCCGTCGACCATGCGGGTGGCGCAGCGCCTGGGCGGCAGGCCCTTGGCGTTGCGCAAGCGGTTGATGAACGCCACCGTGCGGCTTTTCACCTGGGCGGGGTCGACGCTTTCCAGATGGGCGGTCTGTCTGGCGCGCGCCGCGAACAGGATGCGCTGCGGAACCGGATCGTCCACGCCTTCAAACACGGGCGGCGCGATGTACAGCAGCTTGTCGTTCTGGCAGGCGGTGATGTCCAGCGGCCAGTGCAGGTTCATGTTGGCGCTGTTGAGCGCAAGCTGGTTTTCAAAGCAGGCCAGGTTCTGCAATTGCAGCCAGGCTTTGAGGCTGGCCGGGTGCGCGGGCGCGTCCAGGAAGAGGAACACATGCGCGTACAGGCCGGGCTTCAAGCCCTGGCTGGCGGAATATTGCAGCACGTAGCTGATGTCGCCGAGTCCAAGCGTGGCGAGAACGGCGTCGACTCCTGATGTTTCTGGCGTTTCCAGGCCGTCGAAGTCCAGGCACAGCCACCCGGTTCTATCGTCTGGCGAAGTGCTCTCGCGCCGGGATTCGTCGTTCAGTTCCTTCATCAGCACGCCCTTGAGCAGGCAGTGGCCTTGTGCCGCGTGCGCGAGAATGGCTTTGTGCGCTTCGTGGATATTCGTTACTGCTTCGTGGCAACTGGTGAATTGCTTGACCATCGGGTACGCGGTAACGCTGGTTGGCCGTATTACCTTGGTCAACGGCTTGTCGGCGGCGAGAAAGTCCATGTTGGCTCCGTTTGTGTTTTCGTGCTTTTCGTGAGTTACGAAGTGTAGTTGTCTTCGGGGAGACTTGCTAATAACGTTTGGGAATAAGAAACCCCGTTCGTTATGCAATGGAATAAGAAACTAGGGTAATTATAACTTTGAGTTATATAAATCCGGGAACCGGGCGCAGAATATCGTTTTTATGACGAGCAACTTGAAATTTCGACAGATTATGTCACATGGTGAATGGGTATGTGGCTATGATAAGTGAAATGGCATGGCTCTCGTATGTCGTAGAGAGGCCTGCATCGGGGTTTGATGATCAGGGCATGGTGTTTATGAACAGGGAATGAGGGGGGCGTATGACAAGGAAACACGGGGGTGTCCCTGATTTTGTCCTGATATTGGCGTGGTGGTTTGGCGTAACCACGCGCTTTGCGAAGATATGCTGAATGGAATTGAGACAAAATTGAAACGTTTATAAAGTTCGTGGTTACAAGAAATATGCCATATTGTTCCGATTTGTTCTGATCCTGAAAAAGTTAATGTATAGGGTGTGTATTGAGTAAGGTAAGAGGTAATGTGATGTTTGTTGTGTATACTAAATAGAGTCAAAAATTTTGGAACGTCGGAACAAATAGCTGAAAATGTATCAACCACGAGGGTTAAGGTGCGCTGTATGTCTCTGCCATGACATTTTTCAGGCACACACCCCTCTGTTCATGGCACTCGCTCGGAAACGTCATATTTGCATGCTCATGTACTCAATACGATGGATAGCTGCGCAGCGACGTTCCGTTGTAGTTAACAAACCGGGACAACCCTGTTTTTCATGTCATCCGCGTTGCCATGTGACTAGCCACTGTCATTGAAAAAGAATATTGTCCTAGGACAACGGGGAGGAGAGCCAATTGGCAAGGTCTAGCGGGTTTTGTGGCAACGTCTGGTGAAACTGTGGCATACTGCGCGCGGTCTTTCCTGGAGAACGTCATGCAAAAGAATCTACGTCCACGGTGGGTGTCGTGCCTGCTCCTGCCGCTCTACGGTCTCGGTCTCATGTTCTGTCTGGAAACTTTCGTAGCCCCCACTTCCACCATCGGGGCGGAAGTCTACGGAGCCATGTTCGTGTTCGTCGCCCTCGGCGCGGGGCGATCCATCGTCACGGCGATCCGCTACGACGGATCGAGCGCGAACCGGCGGCATCCAACGCATTGACTGCCCGTAAAGAGGCTGCGGCAGGGTTGGCGTGTCGCTGCGAGGCTCGAATGGGAAAAAGCCAGGCGATGGTTGCGACGCCTCGGTCGGGAGGGGTAGACTTCGCCCACAAACCCTGCGCAGGACGCGCGTGGCGGTACCGCCATTGCGTTTGCGCGGGTGGGCGCGTAACCCCCTCCCCACGTCAGCGTTGCGTTCGTGCCGCACAGCGCCTTGTGGCTATGGGCAACGAGGTCTCCACATGGGTCGGTGCGCCATGTGGGCGTGCGCCGCGTCGCTGTGTCGCGAAAACGCGGCGAAGGGTTGCGAAAACGTTACGCCGTCGCCTCAGGGGCGAGGAACACCTTGCGCAATTGACTCAGCAGCCAGTCGCGCGGGTCGATGTCCCTCGCCTTGAGCAGGCGACGAAGGTACAGATAGGCGGGAACGACCGCCACGGAGACGCAGAACGCGCCCGTGGCGGCCATCGTGCCGGTCACGGTGCCCCAATGAACGCAGAGGTTCAGGGCAAACACCGCGACGTGGATGGCGTTCCTCAGCCACTTCCTTTCCAGCCAGCCTTCCGGCAGCATGGAGAGAAGAATGGTCTCGAAGAACGCCATCAAGGCCATGAAGGCCAGGACGGCAGTCAGCATGATGTATTGTCTCCTTTCAGGCCGGCGTGATGGTTGCGCCGCGATGACGCAACCACAGCCAGTTGATGACGCTGTCGACGGCTGCCGCGGCGCAGAGCGCCCAGAAGCCTGACCAGCCGAAGGCGGCAACGACGCCGACCTGGACGGCGCCGATGGCGACGAGAATCGCCAGCCACAGCTTGCGCCTCCCGCCCAGGAGGCACTCGCTGCTGGCTATCCTCGCGGGGATGGCGAAAACGCTGTACAACACAGCGATGGTTGCAACTTCCATTTCATTTTCTCCTCGATAAAACGCCGCCACATGGCGGCGGGAAAACAGGGTCGAAGCCCGCGTCGTGACGACACGAACGTCGACCCTGCGGGGTTAGGCCGACTTCAGGCCGGCGAAGATGGCGGTGGCGCGCTCCTTGAGCGCGGCCACCGTGCCGACCCTCTGGGCGAGGGCGTCCTGGCGTTGCGCCAGGAGCGCCTGGCGGAGTTGCTCCGCTGCGGCGCGCTCGGCGGCGCGAACTTCGACCTCCAGCTGCTCGGTGGCGTACTCCGGCGAGGCCAGGTACGCCGCGCGCTCCTGCGCGTAGCGCGGGCTGTGCGCCACGAGAAGGGCGAGCTTCTTCAGTTCGCGCTCCTGCGCCTTGGGCGCGGCGTCCCGGACGCGACGCCAGGCGGCGTCGGCGGCCAGGGTGAGCGCCGTTTCCCAACGGTCGGCGTCGGCGTCGGGGTAGCTGCGCCCCCGAAGCCACGCCGGCAACTCGGCCTTGACGGCCTCATTGTCAACCGCGACGAGAAGGCTCTCGTCGTCCAGCTGGGAGGCCAGCCCCAGCTTGAACCGCCAGGGCGAGCCTTCCTCGCTGCGGGCGACGGCATTGAGCCGCCACTCCCGGAAGCTGGGAAGCTGGGCGCTCACGCGCCGCACGCCCCAGACGACACGTCCGGCCTCGACCATGTCTTGCGACACGGCGTTGGCCGCGGCGGCGGCGACGGCTTCGGCATCCGCCGGATCAGTGGCAACAAAGCCGCGGGCGTCGAAGCCCGCGAGCCATTCATTGCCGCCAATCCGCGCCACGTGCAGCGCGTAGCGCCGCACGAGGGAGACGGCACAGGCCGCCTCCTCGACGGAGGGGTAGTCGAACCCGGCCTCGCGGCCAGGCTCGACGCCTGGCTCGTCGTCGAGCCGGCGGTCGTCCGCCAGCGCCTCGGCAGTCATCCACCGCGGCAGGGTCGTGTCTTGCGACACGCCCGGCGTGGCGGAGTCCGCCGCCCAGGCGCGGGCGAGTTCCGAGTACGCCTGGCGAAGCAGGCGGGGGACAACCCGCGCCTCTTCGGCTGCGAAACCTTCCTGGCCGCCCAGCAGGGCGGGAAAGAAACTGCCCTCGGCGGGCAGGATGGTGAACAGGGTATTCATGCTGCATTCTCCTTCAAGAGATTCGCCCGGCGAGACATTCGCGGACGACCGCTGCAAAAGCGGCACGGAAAAAAGGCCGAAGCCCTCAACAAGCGAGGGCTTCGGCCTTGGGGACGACCGGCTCAGTGGCGAAACTTCGCCCGGAGCCGGTCGGCGGCGGCGCGGATTTCTTCCCTGGTCAGGGACGCGCCGCCCTCGACCAGATCGTCGACCTCGGTGAGGCCGTCATACTTGACGGCCTCGAAGTCGACGATTTCGCCCCCAACTTCGTCGGGGGCGATTTCTCCCCTGGCGAGCAGCAGGCTCACCAGGGGATCGTTTGCGTAATACATCACTTTCTCCCGTGCCGCGCGCAAGGGAACGTCCCCGGCATACGCGGCACAGGAAAAAGGCCGAAGCCCTCATGTGTGGAGGGCTTCGACCTTGGGCTTACTCGGCGACGTGCTTGCACGCCGCGACGATGCGCGCAGGCGCGCCGTCGGCGGCAGCCGTGCCGCAATCCCAGACGCGCAGGGCGTCCGGGTCAATGACGACGGCAACGCAGAGCGCCGCCAGAATGAAAGTTGCAGCAAAAAGCAGCTTGTTCATTTTGAATCTCCTGTGCCGACTCCACCGGGCGAATGCCCGCTGCAAAGCGGCACGGAAAAAAGGCCGAAGCCCTCGACAAGCGAGGGCTTCGGCCTTGGGGACGATTACGCCGTCGCGTTTTCACAGACGCGACCGACGACTTCTGCCAGCGTTGCCCCAATGGCGAAGCTGGCAACGAATGCTGCCGCAAAATGAAAAGCGGCAATCAACGTTAAAAGGCAGCCACCGAGAAACCCGGCGGCTGCAAGGGCGGCAAGCCTCTTCCAGCCAAGCTGGGAGAGGGCGGTTTGAAACCGCTTCAGCGCGGCTTTAAGCCACCGCAGGGCTGTTTTGAATGTGTGCATGACGTTCTCCCTGGGACTCCAGGACCAGAAGAATTCTTGTCTGCTGGAACCCACAAATCCGAAGTCACCTTCCCCGACGAGCGGAGCGAGGAGGGGGCGCCTCACCCCGTAAACAAAGCTCCTCCGCAAGCTCAGCGAACGAAGCAAACAAAGCCCCGCCGCCACGTTTCCGAACCCACCCCGCCCCTGCGCCAACCTCGCGCCCCTGAAATTTTTGCAAAATTTTCCCGGAAACTTTATGCCACACAGATATAACTTGCAGGGCTATGACTTCGAGCCATGAAACGTTATGCCACACAGATACAACTTGCATAGTTATAACTTCGAGCTATATCATACACTATCTTCGATAACTTTTCAGACTAACCATGCCCCGCGCCAAGTCCAGCGCCAAACCCCCGCGCCCCAAGAGCATTGTGCTCAATCCTCCGCCTCCGGGCGCGGAGGAGAAGCGGGCGGCGTTCGCCCATCGGCTGTTCCTGGGGGACACCCAGGTCAAGGCGGGCGAGGCCGCCGGTTACGCGCCGAACAGCGCGAAGAACCTGGCGCGGTCGGAGGAGGTGCGGCGGCATCTGGCGGAGGCGAGAAGCGAGGTGAAGAGCCTCACCACCATCGAGCGCCTGGACGTGCTGGGCCTGTTCCTGGAAGCGGTCACGATGGCGCGGCGCCTGGAAGACCCGGCGCAGATGATCGCCGGGGCGCGGGAAATCGGGCGCATGATGGGGTACTACGAAGCCGACAAGGTGAGCCTGGAGATCGGCCCCGACCTGGCGCGCATGGCGCAACGCTTCCGGGAGATGACGGACGCCGAACTGCTGCGCATCGCCAGCGGAGCCGCCGCGGTGATCGACGGCGAATGCGAGACCTTGCAGTGAGGCGCACGCCCACCGGTTTTCGCGAAGCCGTGCGCGAACTGCTGGCCGCCTCGCACCCGCGGGGAAACTACACGATTGGCGACGTGAACAAGGCCGAAGAAACCGTGCGCCAACGCTTCGAGGCCGAGCGGCAACGCGCCCTGGCCGAGGCCAAGGGCAAGCGGCTGGCGATGAAGAAGGCGGCGCGCGGGCGCAAGCCCGCCACGTCTCCATCGCCCTCCGAACCCGGCGCCCCGCCCCTGGACACGCTCCCGGACTCCGAACCCGGCGCCCCGCCCCAGGCGGCGGAAGCGTCCTATGAGCCGCCGGTCTTCGCGCCGCCCGCCACGCCGGAAGCGGAACTGGCGGCGCGCGAACTGTGTCGCCGGCGTTTGCTGCCCTTCGTGCGGCGTTTTCGCCCGCGCTACCTGGCCGGCTGGGTGCACGCCGACATCTGCCGGCGCATCGAACGCTTCGTCGCCGCGGTGGAGGCCGGGCAATCGCCGCGCCTCCTGCTGCTCATGCCGCCGCGCACGGGCAAGAGCGAACTGTCCAGCCGCCATACCCCGGCGTGGATACTCGGCAAGCACCCGGAATGGGAAATCATCGCCGCCAGTCACACGGCGTCCCTGGCGCTGTCCTTCTCACGCTACATCCGCGACCTGATGCGCAACCCCGGTTACGCTGCGGTGTTCCCCGCCGCGCGTCTCGACCCCTCCAGCCAGTCGCTGGAGAACTGGAACACCACACAGGCGGGCGGTTACCTGGCGGCGGGCTGCGGGTCGGGAATAACGGGGCGAGGGGCGCACGTGCTCATCCTGGACGACGTGATCAAGGACATGGAGGCGGCGAGCAGCGACACCATCCGCGAAAACATCTGGGAATGGTACGCCTCCACCGCCTACACGCGGCTTTCGCCGGGCGGCGGGGTGCTGGGGCTGATGACCTGGTGGCACGAGGACGATTGGGCGGGACGCATCCAGGAGGTCAGCGAAAAGGCCGCGAAGAGCGCGGAGGGCGGCGACGTGTTCGAGGTGGTGCGCTACCCGGCCATCAACGAGGAGGGCGACGAGTACATCCTGGCCGACGACGCCATCGAGCAGTTCGCCCCGCAGCGGACGCCGCCGCCGGGCGCGCGGCTCACCCGCCTCAAGGGCACGGCCATCCACCCCGAACGCTACACCACGAAGATGATGCGCGCCATCCAGTACAACCTGACGGCCTCCGGCCAGAAACGGGTGTGGGACGCGCTCTATCAGCAGAATCCCCTGCCCGACGAGGGGGTGTTCTTCGAGAAGAAGATGCTGCGCTTCTACGCCGCGCCCCCGGCGCGCGAGGCGCTCTATATCTACCAGGCATGGGACTTCGCCATTTCGGAGGGCAAGGAGTCGGATTATACCGTTGGAGTATGCCTGGGGCAAGATTCGCAGGATAATCTCTACCTGCTCGACATTCGGCGCTTCAAATCCAGCGACGGCGGCTACCTCATCGACGAATTGCTGCACTTCGCGCGTGAATGGGGCGCCAATTACGTGGGCTTCGAGGATGGGCAGATATGGAGGGCGCTGGACTTCCAGTTCCAGAAACGTTGCGACGAACTGCGCCAGTGGCCGAGCTTCGAGTTGCTGAAGCCGCTGACCGACAAAATGGCGAGGGCGCACCCGCTGCGCGGCAGGATGCAGTTGGGCAAACTGTGGTTCGACGCCAAGGCGCCGTATTACACGGAATTGCAGCGCGAACTGCTCACCTTCCCGCACGGCAAGCACGACGACCAGGTGGACGCGCTCGCCTGGGCGGTGCGATTGACGCTCGCCAAGGGCGCGCCCAGGCCAAGGAACATCGCGCCCAGGGCGAAAAGCTGGCGCGACAGGTTTTTAACGCCGGCAAGGCGGGGGGAAAGCCACATGGCGGCTTGATCCGCCGCGCGATTTACTTGCGCGCCGCGTCCCTGATCCATAGGTGGCTGAAGACATGCGCGTTCAGTAATCGGCTCTGCACGCGCAGAATGTGCGCAATGCGCAATGAGATAACCTCTGTCTCCCACGGGAGGATTGGCATGGCGGCTCTGTGGATTCTGATAAGAAAAGGCAGCCAGCAATGAGGGATGAGAAGTTCCAGCGCGCCAGAGCGCGCCGCGCGATCCGCCATCGTCGCGCCCTCCAGCGGGTCGAGATTGTCCGTGATAAGCTCCTGAACAACGGTGTCGAATCGCGCCATGTCACGAATGCGCACGTCGTCGGTCTTGTCCAGGCAGTAGTGCAACAGTTCTTTGGCGATATAGAAGCGGGATTCACAATAGTTGAAGTCTCGAAGCAGCACGACGCGCACAATGTCGCCCTCTTTGCGCGCAAACCGCTCGTAGTAGGAGGAAAACCCCTCCGGCACATTGTCGGTCTGTGGACGCAGGATTTCAATTTTGGCGACGCCAGGCATCTGCGCGATGTGGTCAACGAGACTGTAGGAGCCTTCACTGCGGCGCTCTATGGGCACTTCGGAAGCCTGCCGCAGCGAGTTGATTTTTCGAGGGAGGCCGTTCTTCGCAAACAGCGTGGCGAGTATTTCCTGCGTAAGCGCGCGAGCGCGGGCGTCGAAGACTTCCTGGTTATTTTCCATATAAAATTTCCATATGAAAACGCCGCGAACTTCGCGGCGCCGCAGTTGGTTTATAGCGATCAGGCGTCCAGGCGAATGGCGCGCAAGGTTTTCGCCACACTATCGTCCGGTATGGGCGCTGGCGCGGGCGCCGCGCGCAGTTCGCCCTTTGCGATTGCGTCTTCCGCGGCGAGAATCGCGTTCTTGATGTTGTCGACGGTGGTCGTCTGACTGGGCGCGATGGAGAACTTGATGTCTACAAGCCCTCGCCGCTTCTGCTCGTCAAACCACTGCCCGAATTTGACGTTGCTCATGAGAGGCTCCTCGAAGGGGGATGACACAACCCAAAGTGTAGCATGCGAAAACGAATGGCGCGCGCGCTTCATTTCACAAAACACATATCCCTTGCCATTTGTTTTCTCTCCGCCTATACTTCGTGAATCGTTTTTTCACGTCGTATACATCCGTGCCCCTCAACACGCGTCTCGCCCAGGAGAACTTCGACCAGTATCGCTTGCTGCGAGACGGGGGGCATCTCGACTTCATCAAGAAGGCCGCCGCCTGCACGCGGTTCGTGGCGGGCAGGCAGTGGAAGGAGGCCGACCTCGCCCTCCTGGCCGAGCAGGAACGCCCGGCCATCACCATCAACAAGATCGTCTCCGTGCTGGGCACGGTCTCTGGCGAGCAGATCAAGAACCGGGTGGAAGTGCTGTTTCGCCCCGCCACGGGCGCGCCGGACGGCGTGGCGGAGGCGCTCTCCAAAGTCTGGCTCCAGGTGGCGCAGAACAACCAGTTGCCCTGGAAACGCTCGGACGTGTTCTGGGACGGCATGGTCACGGGGCGCGGCTTCTACGACGTGCGCCTGGACTTCTCCGACTCGCTGCTGGGCGAGGCGCGCATTAGCCAGCTGAACCCCAAGAACGTGCTCATCGACCCGGAGGCGGAGACCTACGACCCCGACGAGTGGAACCAGGTCATTCTCACCAAGTGGATGACCGCCGACGACATCGAGGCGCTCTACAACGAGGCCGACGCCGAACTGCTGCGCTACGACGGCGAAGCGGAGGACGGCTGCGGCGCGGACGTGTGGGAAGAGCGCGACACCTTCGGCGCCGCTGAATCCGGGCGCGAGCCGCTCTCCGGCGACGGGCTGGAGAACGACGCCCTGCGGCGGCGCGTGCGCGTCATCGAGCGCCAGCACAGGAAGCTGGGCAAGCAGAAGTTCTTCGTAGACCTCGCCGCCGGCGACACCCGCCCCATCCCGGAAGACTGGTCGCGCGAGCGCATCGCCGCCACGCTGGACAAGTACCAGAGCAAGCTGGCGGTGATGGAGGAACGCGTCAAGCGCATCCGCTGGACGGTATCCGCGGGGCCGGTGGTGTTGCACGACGAATGGTCGCCCTTTGCCCATTTCACGGTGGTGCCCTACTTTCCCTATTTCTTCCACGGCAACGCCGTGGGCATCGTCGAGAACCTGATCGGCCCGCAGGAAATCCTGAACAAGGCGTCCAGCCAGGAACTGCACGTGATCAACACCTCGGCCAACTCCGGCTGGGTGGTGGAACAGGATTCCCTCACCAACATGGACATGGCCGAACTCGAAGCGCGCGGCGCGACGACCGGCCTGGTGCTGGAGTACCGGAAGGGCGCGCAGCCGCCGCAGAAGATACAGCCCAACCAGGTGCCCACGGGACTGGATCGCGTCACCTACAAGGCCGAGGAGGCCATCAAGTCCATTTCCAACGTCTCCGACTCGATGCAGGGCTTCGACCGCGAGGACGTGGCCGCCAAGGCCATCGCCTACAAGCAGCAGCGCGGCGCGGTCAACCTGGTCAAGTTCTTCGACAACCTGGAGAGAACCGACTGGCTGCTCGCCAGGAACGTGCTCGCGCTCATCCAGAACTACTATACCGAACCCCGCCTGCTCAACATCACGCACGACGATTTTTCGCGCGAGCAGGAACAGGTGGCCGTCAACCAGCCTGATCCGGCGACGGGAGAGATCACGAACGACCTGACGATGGGCGAGTACGACATCGTGATCAGTTCCTCGCCCTATCGAGCCTCGCTGGAGGACAGTCAGTTCGAGCAGGCGGTGGCGCTGCGCCAGTTGGGCGTCGCCATCGAGGATTCGGTGCTCATCGAGAACAGCCGCCTGTTGCGGCGCGGCGAGATCGTCAAGGGCATCGAGGCGGCGAAACAGTCGCCGGAGATGCGGATGCGCGAACAGTTGAGCCAGCGCGCGGCAATGGCCGACATCGCGGTCAAGGAAACCAAGGCGCAGAAGACAATGGCCGACGCAAGGATGAACATCGTGCGCGCGCAGCGCCTGGCGAAGGGGGTGGACGAATTCGCCGCCGATTCGCGCGAGGAAAAGAAGGCGGAGGTGGCGCGCGAAAGAATGCTCTTGCAGGCCGTGCGCGACAAGGAAGAACTGGCGCTCAAGGCGCGGCAGATCGAGAACGCGCAGGTGGAAGGCGGAGAGCGCCGGGCGCTGGAGCAACAAAGGCTCGCGGCGGGCGAACGGCGCGGACGCGAGGAAGGCCGCGCGCGCGAAGCGAAACAGGCGGAGCGCGCGCGCCGCGAGGAAGAGGCGAGATTCGCCCAATTTCAACAAAACCTGGCCGATGAGGAGGGCTGAGGAAATGACTACGCAAGACACAGGGAAGGACGACGACCTGGGCGAAGAGGAACTGGCGAGGGCGCGCGGCGACCTGTTCGAGCCGGACGACGAGGACGACGAGGACGACGAGGACGACGGGGACGACGCCCAGGCCGCGAAAGCGGATGAGGACGAGGACGACGGCGAGGACGCCAGGGACGAGGAGGGCGAGGACGCCAGGGACGAAACCCGCATCCCCAAGTCGCGCTTCGACGAGGCGGTCGCCAAGGAGCGCGAAGCGCGCCAGGCCGCCGAGGAACGCCTGCGCCAACTGGAGGACGCCGCCGCGGCGGGCAAAATCCCGCAAGGCGACCCGGTGCGGCAGCTTGAAGAGCGCATCGACCAGTTGGAAGACGCGCGCGCCCAGGCCGAGGTGGATGGCGATTTCGAGAAAGTCAAGGCTCTGGGCAAGGAACTGCGCGGCGTGGAGCGCGCGCTCTCGCGGGTGGAAGCCGAGCGCGCGGCGCTGGCGATCTCCGCGCAGACCCTGGAACAGCGCGAGTTGCAACTGGCCGTGGCGCAGTTCGAGGCTTCCGTGCCGCAGTTCAACCCGGATTCCAAGGAATACGACGCCGATCTGGTGGAATTGGTGCTCGCCAAGCAACAGGCGCACATCCGCCAGGGAAAGAACCCGGCGCGCGCCCTGAACCTGGCGGCGGGCGAGGTGGTCGCGCGCTTCATCGACTCCGGCGAGGAGGGCGCCGTCAAGGCCAAGGGATTGGGCGCGGCGGTGGGCGCGACGCGCAAGGCGGCGCAGGTCGCCCGGAACGTCGACACTTCGCGCCGGCAACCCGCCGCGATGGGGGAGGCCGGGGCGAATTCCGACGCCGCGGGCGCGAACAAGCGCAAGATTGCCGAGATGAGCGACGAGGAGTTCGAGAAGCTCTCGGAACGCGAACTGGCGACGATGCGCGGCGACACGCTTCGATGAGATGGCCGCGCGGCGACCTGCTGGGGGTCGCGCGGTTTCAGGGCGCTTCGGTGCCCTTTTTTTACAATATATCTTGCGTTTCGTGAAACGACGTACTATCATGGAAACATTCGTATGGCGCAAACGACATTGCGCCCGGCTCGTCCCCGAAACCGGTCGTTTCTCGCTTGCCCGCGATACCGGCGAACAGGTTGTCAGCGCTTTGCGGCGCTGGCGGAAATGACTTTTTCAAAGGACGAGCATCATGCCAAAAACCAACTTTGGCGCGCTGACCGAGAACGAACTGACCGTATGGTCGCGCGATCTCTGGCGCCAGGCGCGCAATCTCGCGGTAGCTTCGCGCTACATCGGCAGCGACGACAACGCGCTTTTCCAGCGCGTCACCGAACTCACGAAATCCAAGACCGGCACAAAGGCGGTCATCACCCTTGTGCCGGATTCCATCGACGGCGGCGTGGTCGACGACCGGCAACTGGAAGGCAACGAAACCGCGCTGGTTTCCTACGAGCAGGAGATTCATCTCTCCATGCTCCGAAAGGCGCACCGCGACTACGGGCGCTTCGCCGACATGAAGAGCGTGGTCAATTTCCGCAAGACGGCGCAATCCGTCCTGCGCTACTGGCTCGCCAACACCCTCGACCAGCTGGTTTTCCTCACGCTTTCCGGCGTGGATTACAGCAACTTCAACCAGGGCGGCAAGCGTCCCGACAAGGACCAGTGGAAAGACCTGGCGTTCGCCAGCGACATTGCCCCGCCGACCTCCCGGCGCGTTTATCGCTGGGCGAAGAACGCCGCCAACTCCGACGGCGCCCTGGTGCAGGGCGGCGCGTCTTCCGACGTGACGGCGACCGACACCGTGACCTGGAACCTGCTGGTGAAGGGCAAGGCGCAGGCGCGCATCGAGCACATCCGCCCGGTTCGCGGTTCCGGCGGTTCCGAGGTCTATCACGTGTTCCTCTCGCCGCAGGCGATGACGAGCCTGAAGCTCGACCCGAACTACATGAACATCGTCAAGGACGCCGCGCAATCGGGCAAGTCCAACCCCTTGTTTACGGGCGAAGGCGTGCTGGTGGACGGGCTGCACATCCACGACAACGAGTACGTGGTGAACACCGCCAACGCGCCCTCCGGCGCCAAGTACGGGGCTTCCGGCACAGTGGACGGCTGCCAGGTGCTGCTCTGCGGCGCGCAGGCGCTGGGCATCGCCGAAATCGGCGCGCCCACCTGGGAAGAAGAGAAGTTCGACTACAAGAACCAGGTCGGCATCGCTTCCGGGCGCATCTTCGGGCTGAAGAAACCACAGTTCGTCAGCCAATACTCCGGCAACACCCTGCAAGACCACGGTGTGATGTCGATCTACGTCGCTCAGTAAAGGAGACGCATCATGGCTTTGAAACGCAAAACCACTGGCTCGCAGAACGTCCAGTGCATCGAGTACTTCGTGGACGTGGGCGACACCGTTGTCACCGTCGCCGGAGCGACGCAGGGCGCGCTCGCCGCGGGAGCCGTCTATCCAATCGCCGAACTGCCGCCCGGCGCGCGCGTCATCGGCGCGGGGGTGGAAGTCGTCACCCCTGTGGCGGGTTTCACGGGAGGCTCGCTGAAGATTGGCGACGCCGCCGACGACGACCGGATCGGCACGACCGCGGGGGCGGCTTCGGCAACCCTCAGCGTGGCGGGCGCGCTCAGGATCGAGGGCGACGCGCTGCTTTCCGTGACCGCGACCTCCGGGGCGGCGACGGCGGGGGCGCTCGTCATCCGCCTGCTGTACATCACGCCGGGCAAGGCGGACGAGAACTCCGGGAGATAAGCGATGCCTGACTTCATCCTGCAACGCGACTTCGTGTTGCGCTCCCGGCACGGGCTGTCCATCCGCTTCACGAAGGGCTTGCCCACGCACGTGCCGGAGCGTCTCGCAGAAGAGGCTGTCGGCATCGGCGCGGTTCCCGTACATCCGCCCGCGCCGGTCGACGACCTTCTCGAAGCGATTCGGCTCCTGGCCGAAGAGGCGGACGCGGAGAAGTTCACCGTCAAGGGCGCGCCCAGGACGGAAGCGGTCGAGGCCATTGTCGGGCGCGACCTGAAAGCCGCCGAAGTGGCGCAAGCCTGGGCGGAGTTCAAGGGCGGCAGGGAGTAGGCGGCCATGCGGGCGGCTGACGCGATCCGCTGGTTTCGCCAGGACGCCTTCGATACGGAGCGCCCCCACCTCTGGTCGGACGACGAGGCGCTCCGCTATCTTGCCGACGCGCGCGCGGCCTTCGTGGCCGACATCGGCGGCATCATGGAGACGGGCGGCGACCTGGGCGCGCTCCCTGTCTACAAAGGGGAGGCGCGCGTTCCCATTTCGCCCCTGGTGAAGAAAATCCTGCGCGCGCAACTGGATGGCGAGCGCGCGCCGCTTGCCCTCCGGCACATTTCCCACCTTTCGCATATCCCCCAGGATCGCAGTCCTCCGGGCACGCCTCGCTTCCTGATTACCGGCGCGGACACAGGGGCGATTCGCCTCTCCCCCACGCCCGATAAAGACTACGGGCTGACGCTTGCCTTGCGGCGTCTGCCGCTCTTTCCGATCCGCGAACTCGACGACGAGGTGGCGGAAGTCGAGGAAGCGCACATTCCCGCGCTGATCGCGCATATGAAGCAGCAGGCCTACAGCCGCCCGGACGCCGACGGCTACGACCCCAACCGCGCCCGGACGGCGCAGGTCGAGTACCACGAACAGATGCTGGCCGCGCGCGCGGCCAGGGAACGCCTCAACTGGCGTCCGGCGCGCGTCGCCTACGGAGGCTTGTGATGCCTGGCAACGCGCGGCGCGTTTTCCATATCGCGGACGACGACGCGTTCGCCCTGTCGCTGCGCTGGAGCGCGCCGCCGCTCATCTGGAGGCAGGTCGCGCTCGTCGAGGCAAGCGCCCCCGCGCGCCTCACCGTGCCCGCGCACGGCATCCCCGACGGCTGGTTCGTCAAGGTCGAATCCGTGGGCGGGATGCGCGAGATCAACGAGACGGGCTGGCAAAGGGCAACCGTCCTCGACGCGAACGTCATAGAACTGAACCGGGTGAACGCCAGCCGCTTTCACCGCTACCATGACGGCGGCGTGGTGAAGTTTCTCACCCCCGTCGACCTGCAAGGCATGACGATTTCCGCGTCCTTGAAGGATCGTCCGGGCGAGGCGGCTTTTCTCGAATTGACGCAGGGCGCGGGGGTGACGGCGGATGTCGGGCTTTCCGCCATCCATGTGCTCGCCACGCTGGACGCGTTGCGGGAGGCGAAGCGCAGCCGCTTCGTGGTCGACATCGACGCCATTGGCGCGGACGGCGTGAACCGGCACGTGTTCACCGGGTTCGTTTCCAGGGAGCGGACGTGATGGAACGCCAGGTTTTTTTCCGCGACGGACAGGAGGGCGGTCGCGAGCGCGAAGAGGTTTTCTTCCGGGGCGACGCTTTCGCGCGGGAAGTGGAAGTTGTGGAGTACGGACAACGCGGCCTGCCCGGCCCGCCGGGCGCGGACGCGGCGGAATCGCGCGTGTCCCGTGTCGCGGGCGAGACGCTCTCCGCCCTCAAGGTCGTCTGGGAAGACGCGGACGAAAAGGTGTATCTGCTGGACAACCAGGACGCGGCGCATGTCGCGCTGTTTGCCGGGATCGCCGTCACGTCGGCGACGGCGGGAAATCCCGCGACCCTGCAACGCCTGGGCGTCCTCGACGCCTCCGGCCTCAATCTCACGCCCGGCGCGGTGTGGCTGGGCGCGGGCGGCAATCTCACGCAAACGCCGCCCGCGAGCGGCTTCGACCTTTACATCGGCGTGGCGCTGTCAGGTTCGCGCCTCGTCCTTTCCCCTTCCGAACCTGTAGAACTGGAGTAAATCATGGCACTCGACAAAC
>JAITRP010000200.1 GCA_031288305.1 Zoogloeaceae bacterium | reverse complement strand
GGTTTGAAACCCCGCCCGGAAGAATCGGTGCGAAGGTGAGACCCCGGCCTGAAGGCCGGGGGATCAATCCGTAGCCATTGGGGAGGGGAGAGAAACCCCTTCCCAATGACGTTAGACCGGCAGACCTGAAGGGCTGCCGCTAATTTCTTGCTCGTTTGCCGGGCATGACGAAAGCGTTTATTGATCCCGCGCGTTCCCAAGCAGTTTCTGGATATTGCCCACGATTTCCATGATGCGCCGTTCTTTTTCCAGGATGCTGGCGGCGAGTTGTTCTGGCGGCAAGTGCATGGCTTCCTTTTGGGCGCGCGGGTTTTTGCGGTCGAGATTGCAGCCGGTTGCCAGCAATTCGGCGGCGGGGACTTTCCATGCGTGTTCGTTTTCCTCGCGTTTTTTCCACCAGGCGATGAGCGGCGCGAATTCCTCGAACTGGAGGGGCGCGGTCTTGGTGTAGTTTTTGCGGCCTTCGGGGAGCGGGTGTTCGTAATACCAAACCTCGCGCGTCGCGCCGGAGCGGTCGAAGAACAAAAGGTTGGTCGGAATGGAGGTATAGGGCGCGAATACGCCATTGGGCAGGCGGACGATG
Source organism: Zoogloeaceae bacterium (assembly GCA_031288305.1). Classification (GTDB taxonomy): domain Bacteria; phylum Pseudomonadota; class Gammaproteobacteria; order Burkholderiales; family Rhodocyclaceae; genus Azovibrio. Next base: position 8,057 of record JAITRP010000200.1, on the reverse strand, counting down.
GCGTGCAAATTGAATTCCTGCAGAAGGTCTTTCTTGATGCGGGCGCACACGCCGTCGCCGAACAGGGTTCCATTGGGCACGACCACCGCGGCGCGCGCCGCGCCGCCCTGGCGGCGCAATTTCCGCATGATGAGTTGCAAGAACAAGAGCGCGGTTTCCGCCGTCTGCTTGTCTTCGGGGAAATTGCCTTGAATGCCCTTTTCTTCCTCGCCGCCAAAAGGCGGATTGGTGAGAATGACATCCACGCGGTCGCGTTCGCCCATGTCGGCGAGCTTATGGCGCAACGCGTTGCCGGGATCGATGCGCGGAGCATCCAGGCCATGCAGCAACAGGTTCATCTGGCAGAGCAGATAAGGGAGCGGTTTGGGTTCGCAGCCGAAGAGGGATTGTTCCTGCAATCTTCTGCGGTCGGCCACGGTTTTGACCTGCTTTTCCAGATGCCGGTAGGCTTCGACGAGAAAACCGCCGGTGCCGCTTGCCGGATCGAGCACGGTCTCGCCCAGGCGCGGATCGGTCACGGCGACCATCAGGCGCACCACGGCGCGCGGGGTGTAGAACTCGCCGGAGTCGCCCGCCGCGTCGCGCATTTCGCGGAGCATGGATTCATAGAGCGCGCCCAGGGTGTGCAATTCCTCGCTGGAAGTGAAATGAATGCCGCCGACCTTGTTGATGACGTCGCGCAACAGGTAGCCGCTTTTCATGCGGTTGTCCACGCCCTTGAACACGGCGGCAATGACGTTGCGCCGGTCGTCGCGGTCGCCGGAGAGCGTGCGCAGGTAACGGAAAAGCCCCGCGCCCCATTTGCCGTTACGGTACAGCAAGTGCTATAATCTGCTGTTACAGACGAAAGGGCAAACGCGATTTTTGCCAATCCATGTAAAACCATGACGAATCTTTACGAACAAACACACGAACGGCTACGCATACAATACCTTGAGGACATGCGTCCTTGGGTTGTTGCATATTCAGGAGGAAAAGACTCGACGCTGGTTTTGCAACTGGTTTTTGAATTGCTTCTGGAATTGGGAGGGCAAGCCACAAAGCCTGTTTACGTGCTTTCCAGTGACACACAAGTTGAGGCGCCCAATGTATCCAGTTATGTAAAACGCACTTTGGATGCTATTGAAAAAGCCGCCAGACTCCGCCAAATCGATATACACACTGAACTTGTGGAGCCAAGGCTTGATGAAAGTTTTTGGAGCAAATTGATTGGTAAGGGGTATCCTCCGCCAAATCGTTGGTTCCGGTGGTGCACCAGCAACATGAAAATCAAACCCTCCCGGAGATCGATAGAGAAAATAGCTCAACAATACGGCAGTGTAATCTTACTGTTGGGTTCGCGCATGGATGAAAGCAGCCAACGTGCGAAATCCATCCAGAGCTTCACTAATAATGAACGCGGACTGAACAAACATCACGAAATTCCAAATGCTCTCGTTTTCAAGCCTGTTGTCGATTGGACAACGGACGAAGTGTGGGAGTACCTCTATTCCAACTCGCCTGCCTGGGGAGGCGATCATGACGAATTGATTCGTCTCTATCGTCAGGCAAATGGAGGCGAGTGTCCTGTCGTCCTCGATCTCAATACGCCGTCATGTGGCGGCAGCCGCTTTGGCTGTTGGACTTGCACGGTTATCAAACAGGACAAATCAATGGAAGGTTTTATCGCAACTGGTGAGCAACAAATGGTGCCGCTCAATCGGTACCGCGAAGCCCTGATGCGTTACCGCGATGAACCCGGAATGCGCAGCACGATCAAGCGAGACGACTCCAAGGGACATGGCCCGTTTACCCCCGAAGCGCGTAAGCGCCTGCTGCGGGAATTATTGGTCGCGGAGCGAGAAAGCGGTTTATCATTGATATCTGATGAGCAACTGGCGAACATTCAAGCCATATGGCATGATGAGTTCGACTATACTGGTGAAGCGGCGCATTTGATCGTCGCTGAGTTTGGACGGAGGATCACGATGAGCAACGAATCCGGTTTTCATTCGACGAGCGCGGCGGACATCCTTGGTCAGGCCGCTGTGGCGCAAAGCATTCCCCGCGACCTCTTGCAGAAAGTGCTGAACACCGTTCGTTATCACGCCCCGACCCTCGACACATGGGGTGCGAAACCGCAACTTGACCGCGAACTGGAAGAACTGATTACCAAGGCGGCAAAAGCAAGGCAGACAGAGCAGGCCACAGCATGAAGTTTGTTTCAGTCAATATAGAAAACCTTTTTTCATATCGTGAGGGATATTTCGAGTTCCCCATGGACAAAGATCCGGCCTTGAATGTCATCCTGATTCACGGTCGCAACGGGTTCGGAAAAACCAGTTTCATCAACGCCATGAAGCTGCTGTTTCTCGGACCGCACCCGGAATTGACTCACAATGTTCGCCCATCGCACAAATTACGCCCCGTAGACTATCTGCTCGGCAGCGGGCAGGATTGGGAGGGGGCATTCAATCGCAATGCCCGTCGGGACAACAAGGACAAATGTGGCGTGACGCTCCGGTGGCGCGAAAAAAATGGTCACGTTACCGCTACCCGCAGTTGGGTTGTCGACTGGCACCTCCGAAAGTACGAAGAAACATTGTGCGTTAAACCAGAATTCAAGCACGACGAAAACGAACTGCAAACAACAGAACAAAAGGAAGAATTTCTTGAACGTCGCCTGCCAAAAAATTTGCTTCCTTTCTTCATCTACGATGCGGAACAGGTGCAGCGAATCGCCGAGTCCAACGCTACAGGTACAACCGAGCATATAGAACGCTTGCTCGACATTACGACCACCCGAATTGCCGAAGATGCATTGGACCGGGTTTTGAAAAAATTTCGCAGTGCAGGCATTGCGCGAAAGGAACAAATAAAACTTGATGAGTTAAACAATGAATGCGAGAGATTGCGCATTGAGAGTGCACGGTTTGAAGCGGAAATTTCCGAAAAAGAAGGCAAAATCAATGAGCACAAATACCGTATTCAACAGCTTGAAGAGCGTATCGAGCGGACGCGCGATATATCGAAACGAAGCGAATTTGAACTGCGCCAAGCCAGTGAAGACCTCCGCAACTCTCGTTCTAGTCTGGAAGAGGAATCCTTCTCTTTTCTCGACAGCTTCCCGGCAATCGCGCCATTCGTAGCCCATACGGGAAAACTGCAAAAAGCCAGGGATCAGATCGAAACATTGCTGCGCTCAAACAAATCGGAACTCGTTCATGAACTCGAAGACATCCTTGCTCACTTGCCTCATCGCCTGTTTGACGAGCCACAACATCCCCGCCCCCCGCTTGAAGGCGGACAAATTCGCTTTCTCAAAACGAAACTTGGCAGTTTGTTACAGGCCGAAATCAACCAGGCCAACGCCAGCGTGGACAGATGCTGGCAACTGGATATAGAGCGTTCCCGGCGTCTGGCGCAGACACTGAGACAGCTTCTCAGCTTGAATAACAGGGATGTCAGCCAACAACTCAATAAAATCAGCCAGATTAAATCCGCTATCAAACGTGCCGAGGATACTTTGACGGACATTTCGACACTGCCGGAAGATGAACGCAGTCGGATTGAGAACTTTCTGGTGGATAAGGCCAAATTGGAGGCCGAAAATGATAAGTTACGTGAACTTATTGGTGCCCTGCGTCAAAATTCTAAAAACGCAAGCAGTAGTATCGCCAAGGTTCGCACGGAAATCCATATGCAGGAGAAGGTTGTTGTTGCTGCATCACGTAATCAGATTGGCGTTGACTTGACGGAGAATCTAATCCACGCCATACGTGATTATCGTGATCGTTTACGCGAGCAGCGCCGTGAAGATATTCAGGTTGTTGTTAACAAACGTTTCACGCAACTCATGAAAGCGCACGGGCTGATTCATGAAATCCGCTTTGAAAAAGACTTTCGTTTCGGTTACTTTGATGAACAAGGACGACCCGTCGGTATGGCCAATATTTCTGCGGGAATGAAACAACTCGCGGCACAGGCGCTTCTCTGGGGGCTGAAAGATTTGGCTGCTCAAGATTTCCCCATCATTATCGATACGCCTTTGGCTCGAATAGACGCTGCGCACCAGCGCCATTTGATTTCAGACTATTACCCGAGCGCAGGAGGGCAAGTGATCGTATTACCGACCGATTCAGAACTGAACCGGGAGAAATACGCACTGCTTAAACCTCACATCGCCTGCGAAATTCGCCTGAACAACCCGACGGGCGAAGATACGCACGTCGAAATCGGTAAGCCGATGTTCACCGGAGGATAATACATGGCAAGCAAAGTATTTACCAGTCGTGACGACGAAACGTTGGTTCGCAGCATCCAGCAACATGGCTTACTTGCACCCAAAGGCGACCCAAAATGGAAAGTCCTGCGTATTGCTCTGGCCCTCTCGTTGCGTTTACCGGAAGCCCCTGCGGAAACATTTGACGACTACCCAAAGGATGGTGGGGAATACGCCTTGCCCCAGCTTTGCGGAGATGGCCAGGAAGAAGACTACACCGATGCTTTTCGCGCATTGCTGTCGGTGTACCACGATACGGATTTGTTCTCGACCACGGACGATCAATTTGTCCGGTTGCTTCAGCGCCATATTCGGCGCGGGCTCCACGAAATAGATCGTAGCTGGGCCATCGGGCACGACTTTCATGAACTGCTCTATCAGGAACTGTTCAGTAAACGACAGCAGGAAGCCGATCATCCCATCGAGGATTTGACGCAAAAATTGCTCACGAGCCTCCGGCAGTTCAATATCCGCGCAGAAATCAAACGTATGGTGGATGGGCCACGCCTGCAATCCTACGAGGCCATTCTTGCCGACGCGGGCCAGTTACGTTTGCTGCAAAAACGAACAGAAGAACTCGCTTTCGATTTGGCCTGCGGTCCCGTTTCCATCAGCATCGGGCAGGAACCTAGGCAAGCCGACATCCTGATCCCAAAGCCGCGCAACACTTGGAAGACTGTTACCTGGGAGAGTGTGCAAGCCGCCATACCGGACGACAAGAATATGCGGCTGGGCATAGTGCTTGGCGTCAATACGCTTGGAATTCCTATCCCGCTCGATCTTGCCGATGCGCCTCATCTGCTGGTGGGGGGAACCACCGGCAGCGGCAAAAGCATTTGCCTGCACGCACTTCTTTGCTCATTACTCTCCCGACACAAGAGTAATTCATTGCGACTATGCCTGATCGACCCCAAACGCACCGAACTTTCTGAGTACGAAGGTTTGCCGCATCTTCACGGCGAAGCCCCGGTGCAAGACGTTTCGCTCGCGGCAAGCACATTGGACAAAATCGCCAAAGAAATGGAGCAACGGGAAACCCAGCTGGTTCAACGTGGATTCAAGCAACTCATGGAGTGGCGAGCCAGCAGCGACGATGCACCTCCTTATCTGGTCGTGGTCGTCGAAGAACTGGCGGATTTGTTGCTGCAACATCCGGAAGCGGAATCACCGCTGATTCGTCTGGCGCAAAAAGGACGCGCCAGCGGCATCCATCTTGTTCTGGCGACACAGCGCCCGGACAGCGCAACCTTCAGCGGCCTGTTGCGCAGCAATGTTCCCAGCCGTGTTGCCTTGACCGTGCAGAAGGCTAGCGAATCGCGGATCATCATTGATGAAACGGGGGCTGAACTTTTACTGGGGCGAGGCGACATGCTGCTGAAGTTTTTCGGAAATTTTCCATGCCGTATGCATGGAACCTTGTTGACCTCGACCGATATTCGTTCGATTGTTGCTACGGCCAAGCATCATGAAGGGAAGTAAATATGACACTGGATAATTCCGTCATCCTGCATGAATTCGTACCGATCTATCTTCACATAGACAGAATTGGCCCATTTCAGGATCGCCTAGAGGTTTTTGATCTTTCCGATGCCCAAGGCCGCGCTTGTAATTATTTCCTGATTTTCGGCTACAACGGTCGAGGTAAAACGCATGTGCTGGAATTGATGGCGCATATGATGGGTATCCTGGGCCAAGATCCAGACGCGCCGCCGCCGTGCTTCGGGCACGAACCTTTGGACAAGGGTCGTGGACGCGCACAGTGGGATATTTTACTTCGCTATTCGACAGCCACCGTCAAGGCGCGCACGGCGGTACTGTCTATCTTCGCAGGGCAAAGCGACGGCGAAACGTGGCTGAAAACCTGGACGGATACCGAACTTGCAGAGTTTGGCGCCGATGAGCATCACCGTATCGGCGTTATCCGCGACACAATGAACCGTTACGAGTGGGTCGGGCTCGATGATCGTTGGTCGCGTGATTTTCTTGATTGGATTCGTTCTCACCAAGGCGATAGCCTTGATGGTTTCCTCGGTTCCTCGTTCAGCCCGCCCACTTTGCTTTACTTTTCTGCCTATCGCGACGTACTCCCCATTCCGCGCGAGGCCGAGCGAGCCGCCGTCAGCCCATACGACTGGAATTACCGCCCACGGCACATTTTTCGTAATGAAGGAAAAGAATGGCAAGAATCGCTGGACAACCTCCTGGTCTGGCTCGCCTGGCTAGATGATGGCCGCTATGAAGCTGCTTTGGAGCTCATCAACGAGTATGTATTCAAGGGCAGCGGCAAACATCTTGCCGGTATAGATCGGCAACGACTCTGTGCCGTTATCAATTGTGGTAACGAGCCAGTATCATATCGACGCAATATCCCGCTGGAAAACATCGGCGATGAAAGAAAACATCGTTTGGATCAACTGAGTAGCGGAGAAAAAAGCTTGCTCCAGTTATTTCTTCGTATTGGCGTCCATATGACCGCCAATACTATTCTCCTAATTGATGAGGTCGACGCCCATTTGCATGTCGACTGGCAAGCACGCATCGGAAATCGCCTGAAATCGCTGGTAAAGGACAACTCGGGTCTCAGCATTTTCCTAGCCAGTCATTCCGAAGAGATCATGAAGTCAGCCGCTTGGGAGTATCCTGAAGACGGGTTGCGGAAAAACGGTTTCCTGATCGAAACAGCAGAGGAGGAAGAGCGTGCAGAACATATCCGGAGAGAAGCTCGGTTATTTTACGGAAAACTTGACGAAGAAGGAGTGTAATTCGTGTCCAATTTGCGTGCAGAAGAAATGGAAACTGCTGCGGCCATAAGTAAAAACAGGCGGCGAATAAAAGTCTTTCTTGAGGGGAGAGATGATTTTTCTTTATTTAGCCTCTATTGGTTTCAGAGCTACGCCAATGAGATTGAGTTTTGTGAGGCAGAGAAAGGCCCTGCACAATTATCCGGATGTAGGGGCGTATTGGAAAATGTACGTAAATTGAGGGAAGACGCCGGGAGCAATGCCTTTGGTATTGTTGATCGTGATGCATTGTTGGTGGAAAACAGGTTTGCGGATATTTCGGAAACGAATGATAATGTATTTCTCAAAAATACCCATGATAGAAATCCTTACATTTATTACACACTATATTGGGAAATTGAAAATTACCTTGTTGCTGTCAGAAAAATGGAAGAAGTGCGCTGCGACAGTTTACATGAACCGCTTCCTTGTCGCAGCGACGAAGTCGTAGCAAAAGAAATCTGGGAACATTGCGAAACGTTGATTCCACATGCCGCCATTAATATTTTTTTCCATAAGCGGGGCAGAAGTAAATGGGGCGACGGGGCGACAAACAATTACAATACGCGGCGGGAAGTTGAGTCGCATATTTGTGAATCTTTTCTCCAGGAAGGCGAATTTGAATGCTACCAATCCTTGGTCGACTTGGTTGAAACCTTTGATGATACATCCCTGCTTCCATGGGAAAGAGTGCGACTGATGCTGCGCAGAATTCATGGCAAGGCTTTGCTGCAACGCTTTTTCAGGCGAAGTAACGTACAGGGCAAAATGCACTGGCATCTTGCCCGCGGATGTCCGGGTCCTACGGAAATCGTGAACAAATTGCAGGAATGGGTTAATCAGCATAGTCGCTTCCCTTGAAACCTTTATTGTGTCCCGATCGATTATCTACTAGGTCGTGTTCACACTATCGCAGAGCATCGATGATCAGGACGAAATGGATAAAAGCACAGAACATCCGATCGAGTTTTTCGAAGCGGGAGAAGATTCGGCGAAAGCCTTTGAGCCGACGGAAC
>JAITRP010000194.1 GCA_031288305.1 Zoogloeaceae bacterium | reverse complement strand
GTGAGACCCCGGCCTGAAGGCCGGGGTTTCGACCGTAGCCATTGGGGAGGGGATGCAAACCCCTTCCCAATGACGTTAGACCGGCAGCCCTGAAGGGCTGCCGCTAATTTCTTGCTCGGGTGCATGTATTTCCGCCATTCTGTGTTGCGAAACGGCATTTGTAGCGTTTGTAGACAATGTGACATGCCATTTGCAAATTCGTGATGAATTTCCCACATATTCAAACGGGGAAAAGTACGAGTGGTTTTGCCCGCATACCGGGGTTTCCGCTTCTGCCGCGGGACGCCGGCATCTTTGCTTGCTTTTGAAATATGACTATTGCGTTGGCACATAAACTGCTCATATTGCATCGTCCGCCCTGGAGGATAGGGGACTATCCAGATTCAGGCGGGGTTCATGTCAACGGGAGATATTCGTATGCACGCGTCCAGGATCGTCACAGGCCTTGCCGGGCTTGTTTTTGCCGTCAGCACGGCGCATGCCGCCGACACTTTCGAACCCGAGGTTCTTACGGTGGAGAGCAAAATCCGGCCTGGCCCCAATCTATTCGTTCTCGATCAGGGCTGGTCCGGCGCAAGCCAGATAAACGTGCTGGATGGCGGCAATCTGGGCAGGAAGGGAAACATGAGCATGGGACTCAACGCCCAGTTCATCCTTTCCGCCGACCGGAAAACTGCCTACACGGTTTCCATCTATTCCAAACGCATCAGTTATGGGCCGCTCGAGGCGGTTTTACAGATATTTGATGTCGAGACGCTCACGCCTGTGAAGGAAATCATCCTGCTCGACAAGACGGCGCAGGTTGCCTCGATCAAGAACCACCTTGCCTTGAGCGCGGACGAGAAATTCGCGTTCGTGCAGAATGCCACGCCCGCCACTTCCATCACGGTCGTCGATCTGGAAAAGGGTGAACTCGCCGCAGAAATCCCCACGCCTGGATGTTGGGGACTATACCCTTCCGCGCGGGAACGGAAAATTTCCATCCTGTGCGGCGACGGCAGCATGGTGAGCTATGCCGTCGATGATTCGGGCCAGCCGGGTCCCGCGGCCAGGAGCGAGAAGATATTCGACGCCGACAAATCGCCGCTGTTCGTCCACGCCGAGCGCGCGGGTGACGACTGGCTGTTCAGTTCGTTTTTCGGGGAGCTTTTCCGCATTTCCGACGCGGACGCCATACCCAGGCTCGTTGACAGGTTCAGTTATACCGCTGGCGTCAAGGGAAAGTGGGCGCCGGGCGGATTCGCGATAATGGCGTACAACCCGGCAAACGAGTTGCTCTACATCACCATGCATCCGAACAGCAGGGACGGCAGTCACAAGAATGGCGCCAAGGAAATCTGGGCGCTGGACCTCAAGAAAAAGGCCGTGGTTTCGCGCAGCAAGGCGGAGCATGTCGTTTCCATTGCGGTGACGTCCGGCCAAAACCCCGTGCTGTATGGCTTGAACGACGAGGAAAGCAACGTGACGCGCTTCACGAGCAACGCCAAATCCGGCTTTGCGTTGAAGCCCGCCGGCAAGATCGAACTGGACGGCTGGATCGTGCGTCTCGCCGCGGGAGAGTGACCATGCAAGGCACATTGCTGGCTTTGGCGGACATCGCCTGTCTTTCGTTCATCGCCTTGCTGTTTGCGCAGGCAGCCATGCACAAACTGACGGATTTTCCTCGCTTTTCTGGATACGTCGCGGAGTACAAACTGTTGCCGGAATCGCTGCGCATCCCCGCCAGCGCCGCGCTCATCGCCGCCGAATTGCTGACGGTCTGCCTGCTTGTTTTTCCCGCAACCAAGAAATTCGGGGCGACACTGGCCTGCTTTCTGTTTCTGGCATATGGCGTTGGCATCGGCATCAACCTGGCGCGTGGTCGCGCGCAAATCGAATGCGGATGCGGCGGGGCAAGGCAGTTTCTCTCCAGCAGGCTCCTGCTCAGAAATGCCGTCCTGATGCTATTTGCCAGCGTGCCGGCCATCGTGTCTGTATCGGTTCCCACAGAGACCCTTGAGCGGATCGCCGGCATTGCCGCAGGAGCCAGTCTCTGGATGGCCTACAACCTCATCGACCTGTTGCTGGCCAACGGCGGTCATATGCGAATTACCGCGCGCGGAACTGGAAGGAGGGTTTTCCAATGAATTTCCTGGTTTTTGCCGTCATCGTCTTGTGGGCGCTCGTGCTTGCCCTGATGCTGGTTATCCTTGCGATGGCGCGGCAGATCGGCGTTTTGCTCGAACGCGTCTCTCCCGTGGGCGCGATGATCAATGACGCCGGCCCGCAGGTCGGCGAGGCCAGTCCGTTCTTTGACCTGCCGGATTGGAATGGCGGCGGCAATGTAAGACTGGGCGCGTCACAATCGAGACATCAACTCGTCTTTTTCCTGTCGCCGACCTGTCCCATCTGCAAGACATTGCTGCCCGCGCTCAAGTCGATTCGCAATAGCGAAGGCGACTGGCTTGACGTCATTTTGGCCAGCGACGGCGAAGCCGCCAAGCACCAACGGTTCATCGAGCAAATGGGCCTGGAGATGTTCCCCTACCTGCTTTCTGGCGAACTCGGCATGACCTATCACGTCACGAAGCTGCCTTTTGCCGTGCTCCTGGACCAACAGGGCGTCGTCCGCGGCAAGGGGCTGATCAACAGCAGGGAGCAATTGGAAAGCCTGTTCAATGCGCTCGAATCCGGCCACGCCTCCATCCAGGAATACATGGGGTTGGCGCCGGCAAGTCAATCCGTTTAGACATTCTTATCTCAGGGAGAAAATCATGTTCGACTTCATTGATCGCGCTTTGGCCTCACTTGACAAACGCATGGAAAAAACCGCCCGCCGCACGGCCCGGGTGAATGGCCGCCGCAGCTTTCTGGCAAGGACGGGCGGCATGCTGGTTGGCGGCATGGTGATGCCCCTGTTGCCGTTTGATCGCGGCGCCGGCCTTGCCCATGCCGCAGGCGCCAAAAAGAACGTCAATGATCCGCTTTCGTGTGATTACTGGCGCTATTGCTCGCTCGACGGAAACCTCTGCAATACCTCTGGCGGAACGATGACATCGTGCCCTCCGGGCAGCGAGGCGTCCAAGGTTGCCTGGGTAGGCACTTGCCATAATCCCAATGACGGCAAGGATTATCTGGTTTCCTATAATGACTGCTGCGGCAAGGCGCAAGTCAGCGGTTCCACCTCTTGTCTGCGCAGTGAGGGAGAACGTCCCGGATACCGCATGGGACTCTACAACGACATCAACTGGTGCATGGCGAACGAAAACAAGGGGTATCACTGCACGGTCGCGCTGCTGGTGGGGCTTGCCGATGAATAAGAAACCGGGCGCGCTGCGTTTTCTCCTGCTCGCGTCGACGATGGTCGTTCCGCTGGCGCTCGCGGCGCAAGACGGCGCCGATCTTTTCCGGCAGAACTGCGCGCCGTGCCACGCAGAAAAAGGCGCGGGCGCCGCCGGCCTTGCGCCGCCCCTGCAAAACGCCGAGTTGTGGCGCGTGCTGGGCGAGGATTCCGCCTACTATCTTCTTGCCGTCATGCGCGGCGGTTTGAGCGGCAGGATCCGTTCGCAGGGGCTGGACTACATCGGCCTCGCGATGCCGCCGCAAGCGCATGTCAAGCCAGAAGAGATGCAGGAAATCGCCCGCTATGTGCTCGAGACGCTGAACGGCGCAAAGGCGAACGTCAGTTTCGCCCTGCTGGCCGAAGTCGCCAAGGCGTCGCCTTCACACAAGGAATTGCGGTCGGCGCGCAATGGGAAACCCGGTCTTTCCAGTAAGGTTGCCAGCAAGTAAGCAGGCGGAAAAAAGCAGGGCTTTGCTTTTTGACGCCTCCCAAACCGTTTTTCCGGCATCCGCAGAAAGGATTCACGATGAACCGTCCCGATACTGCCATCAAGATTTTGACGAGCGTGCTGTTCCTGTTTGCCCTGTCGGCGGCGATCCCGGCGAATGCGCAACAGCGCAGCGCGCGCGTAAACTACATTTTGCGTTGTGCGGGATGTCATGGACTGGATGGAACGGGGCATGCGCCAGGCGGCATCCCCGCGTTTCCAGGCTATATCAGTTCTATTGTCGATGACGACGAAGGCCGGACTTATTTGATGCACGTGCCCGGCGTCGTCGCTTCCGGCCTGAAGACCAATCAGGAAATCGCCGATGTCATGAATTACGTGGCGGCCAGATGGGGAAGCAACCCGGCCTTCGAGCGGTTCACGGAAGAGGAGGTGCGCGCCCGCCGCGCGGCGGCAGTAGTGGATGTCGTCGAATACCGGCGAAGCATCGTTCGGCGTCTGCTGTCCGCCGGGAAACCGGTCGCGCCCTATCCCTGGCCATGAAGGACACGCGTTTGCCATTGAAATCCTGTTTTCGTTCCCGCGCTGTGCGCTTTTCCGCCTTTCTCTCCCCAACGGCATGACGCGGTTTTTTTCGTGCAATACCCCTGTGGAGAAAATTCCATGCAAAAGAAATCCCTTGTGCTTGCCGTGGCGGTTGCCTTGGCTTCCGGCGCTGTTCTTGCCCAGTCCAGCGTCACCGTCTATGGGCTGGTCGATATCGGCTATACCAACCGCGGCGACGCCACGGTTTCCGGCGCCGGTTCAAAAAATGAAATCAACTCCAATCAGGTCGATGATTCCAAGATCGGTTTTACCGGCGAGGAAGACCTGGGTAACGGCAACAAGGCGCTGTTCGTGCTCGAAGCCGTGTTTCATGCCGACGACGGCAACATCAACGGCCAGCGGCTGTTCAACAAGTCCTTCCTTGGCCTTTCCGGCAATTGGGGCAAGGCCATCGCTGGCCGCATGACCGCGCCGCGCGCCAGTCTCCTCACGGACATCGATCCCTTCGCCGCGGGCAGCATCGGCGGCTACTTCAATGTGTACAGCGACGGGCCAGGACTCAGTTACGACGGCTGGGATCCCTATACCGTAAGCAACGTCGCCGCCTACGTCTCTCCCTCCTTCGGCGGATTCAACGTGACGGCGGCCTACGCCACGAACGCCCTCGACCAGGAAACCCTCGAAAACGACGGCGATTTCAAGACCCGCGCGCTTTTGCCGCGCTACACCAACGGCCCGCTGGACATCGGCTTTTCCTGGCAACGCATCACGAGGGACGCCAGCATCCCCACTGGCGTCACCGGGCTTCCCGCGCCGCTCGACGACCCGAAACTCACGGCGCTGACCCTGGGCGGAACCTATGACTTCGATGTGGTCAAGCTGGGCGCGTTCTATGACCGCACCAGGCTGAAGACTTCCAACCTGAAGGACATCACGCACAAGGTCTGGCATCTCGGCGTGACCGTGCCCCTTGGCAAGCACGCCGTTCTGGCCTCCTATACCCAGTCCAGGTACGATGAGGACAACAATCTTGGCTATGACGGCGAGAAGGCCAAACAGTGGGCGCTGGGCTACACCTACGCCCTTTCCAGGCGCACCAGCTTCTACGCCTTCTATTCGGACATCCACAATGACGATGGCCGCATGGCCAGCGTGGATGATTCGTCCAACGACGGCGCCATCTACAATGCCGCGGGCGACAAAATCGGCGCCTACGAGCGCGGCATCCAGATTGGCCTGATGCACACGTTTTAGTCCCGCCGGGATGGAACACCCTGGAAACGGAGACATGAACGCCTCCGTTTCCGATCCCTGATTCCCGATCCCTGTAGTAACATGCCGCTTTTGCTTTTCCAGAGAAAACGCGCCATGCAAACTTCCTCAAGCGCCGAACCCGTCGCCGACAATCCCCGGCTCCTGGCGAAATGCCATGCCGGCGTTGCGGCAACCTATATCGTCCTGTCCGTCTTCGGACTCGGTCTCATCCTGTTTTCCAGGGAACTTTTTCCAGATTCAAAGCACCTTTTTCCAGAAGAAAACATCCAGACAATCGCCATCCTGGCGGGGCTGTTCGTGTTTGGCCTGATCCACGCGGCGCTGGCGCCCGCCTGCGCCAGGAGGAGCGAACAGGCGCGCAGGATTTCGGAATTCCTGTTTTCCGTCCTCATCCTCGCTTTTCCCATCGGCACCCTGCTCTCCATCTACCTCTTTCTTCCCGCAACCCAATGGCAAGTTCCCGCAGCGGAAAGCAACGTGGAGTTCGAGCCTTGAAGAAAGCGGCAAAAAGTAGAATCCACTTTTTGCCGGGGTTGTCCTGGGGTTTGAAACCAGGCAAAGCCTGGCTTCAAACCGTGTAAAACCAGCTCGGTCTGTGTGCCCCTACGACCGAATGGATGGGCGGTAGCGGGTTTCCCTTGCCTTTTTTGCTAGCAAGAAATTAGCGGCAGCCCTTCAGGGCTGCCGGTCTAACGTCATTGGGAAGGGGTTTGCATCCCCTCCCCAATGGCTACGGTCGAAACCCCGGTCTTCAGGCCGGGGTCTCAACCTTCGCACCGCCCTGAAGGGCGGGGTTTCAAACC
>JAITRP010000150.1 GCA_031288305.1 Zoogloeaceae bacterium | reverse complement strand
GAAGCGCCGCTGGCGCAGGAATCCGCGGGGCCGAACCCTTTGGGTCGGGGAAAAAAATGGAAGCAAGCGACACGCGCTCGTCGACGTCAATGGCGTCCCGCTGTCGCTTGTCGTCAGCGGAGCCAACACGCACGGCAGCAAGAGGATCGGCGCGCTGCTGGAGGCGAGCGTCGCTCATCCGGAAGAAGGGGCGGTCGAAAATCCCTGTCTTGACGCGGGCTATGTCGGCAAGGCAGCCGCGAAGTATCCGCGCGTGGGTATATCCCGCCCATTCGTCCGCGTGGCGAGGAAATCTCCGAATCGGAGCAACCCGGACTTCATCCCGCGCCGCTGGGTTGTGGAATGTTTCCACTCCTGGATGAACCGCTTCCGAAAACCGATCCCCCGTCATGAGAAGACCGATTTGTCTTACTGCGCTCTGCTGCATCCCGCTGCCGCAATGATCACCCTCAACAAGGTCATGGCTATTTACGGATAAGTACTAAGTATCCGGGTTGAATAGATGCAATCCAAGGGGGAAAAACCGTCCAAACGCAGCGCAGCCGCGCGTCCTTCGGCCTTTGTAACCGGTAGTCCGTAGTCAGAGCGGAGCCAATTATGCCAAACACGCGGCCACGGAATACTGACCACAGACTACGAAGCGAGCAAGGCGAGCGCGCTGTCTTCAGTCTTTTGTCCTCAGTCCTCCGATCTCCCAATGCGCGCCTGCCCAGCGCCAGACTTCTTTTACGTCGGCTTTTGCGAGTTCGGATGGCGGGCGTTGTCCGAGAAAGGCGAGCGCGGCGACTAGGTTGGCGGCGGCATGCCGCGCCTGCAAGGGCTTGGCGCGCGTCTGCTTGGAGAGCTTTTCGCCCGCCGCGTTGGTAGCGACGGGGACATGCGCGTATTCCGGCACCGGCAGGCCGAGCAGACCTTGCAGGTAGATCTGGCGCGGCGTGGAATACAGCAGGTCCGCGCCGCGCACGACCTGGGTGACGCCTTGGAAGGCGTCGTCGACCACCGCCGCCAATTGATAGGCAAACGGCCCGTCCGCGCGCCAGAGCACGAAATCCCCGACATCGCGCGCCAGATTCTGCCGGATGCGCCCGCAGACGCAATCATCGAAAGCGATCTCCACGTCCTCCGTTATGAGACGCCAGGCGCGCGCGCTTCGTCCTGCGGGTAGCCCCTGCCGGCAACGACCGGAATAGCGCGGTGCGCCGTCGATTGTCAGTCCCGTTGCCGCCGCTGCAATCTCCTTGCGCGAACAGGCGCAAGGGTAGACTAGGCGTTTCTCTCGCAATGCCGCCAACGCCGCCCGGTAGGCGTCCGTCCGCTGGCTTTGCCGCAGCACCTCGCCATCCCAGCAAAAGCCATGCGCCTCCAAGCAGGCGAGGATGCGCGCGTCCGCGCCGGGAACGTTGCGCGGCGTATCCACGTCTTCCATGCGCACCAGCCAGCGCCCACCGCGCGCGCGCGCTTCCAGGTAGGAAGCCAGTGCCGCCAACAGCGAGCCAAAGTGCAGGTCGCCCGTCGGACTGGGCGCGAAACGTCCGCAGCAGACCGGAACCGCGGACGCCAAGCTGCGCGGCGGCGGCTCTTTTGTCTTCTGTCCTCTGCCGGTCACCCCCTGACCTTTTCGCGCAGCAGGCGTTGTTTTTCGCGCGTCCAGTCTTTTTCCCTTTCGTCTTCGCGTTTGTCGTATTGTTTCTTGCCCCTGGCGAGGCCGATTTCCGCCTTGACGCGGCCGCGCGTGTAGTGCAGGTCGAGCGGCACGAGGGTGTATCCGGCGCGTTCCACCTTGCCGATCAGTTGCATGATCTGGCGGTTGTGCAAGAGCAGCTTGCGTGTGCGCGCCGGATCGGGGTGGATGTGGGTGGAGGCGGTGGGCAGCGGCGTGACGTGCATTCCCAGAAGCCAGATTTCGCCGCGCTTGACGAGCACATAGGCTTCCTTGATCTGCACTCGTCCGGCGCGGATGGACTTGACCTCCCAGCCTTCCAGGGCGAGGCCGGCCTCGTATTTTTCCTCGACAAAATAATCGTGAAAGGCTTTTTTGTTGCTGGCAATATGCATCAGGATTCCTTTAGAATCATCGGATTCTAGCAAGGAACGGATTTACTGGAACATGGCATTGGTCGAAAAAACAGTCCTGATCGCCCATTCGGCGCAAAAAATGTTCGATCTGGTGGATCGCTGTGAGGATTACCCGCAATTCCTGCCCTGGTGCGACCGCACCCAATGCAGTCTGCGCGACGAAAAAATCACGGTGGGCACCCTGCACATCAATTTTCACGGCATAAGAACGCAGTTTACCACCGAGAACAGCAAGGAATTTCCCCGCGCCATGCATATTCGCCTGGTCGCAGGACCATTCCGGAAGCTGGAGGGTTTTTGGCGTTTTCACGCCTTGCGGGAGGATGCCTGCAAGGTGGAATTTCGCCTGCACTATGAATTTTCCGGAAAGCTGCTGGAAAAGGTGATAGGCCCGGTGTTCAACCGCATCGCCAATACCTTTGTCGAGGCTTTCGTCAAACGCGCCGATCAGGTTTATGGAGCTGGATCATGAAGGAAGCGAACATACAGGTGGAAGTGGTGTATGCCCTGCCGGAACGGCAGGAAGTCGTCAGCCTGCGACTGCCGCCCGCCAGTCCCCTGCGCGCCGCGCTGACAGCCTCTGGCCTGTTGCAGAAGCACCCGGAAATCGATCCGGAGAACGGCAAGTTCGGCATTTTTTCCAAACTCGCCAAACCCGATACCCCCCTGCGCGACCGCGACCGCGTGGAAATCTACCGCCCTCTCATCGCCGACCCCAAACAGATCCGCCAACAACGCGCCGCCGAAGGCAAGGCGCTCAAAAAATCCCCCGCGAACAGCGCGGCAGCCTTGGCTGATCAGAGGACAGAAGATTGAGGTTCAGAAGACAGAGCGGCGCTGCGCCCTTACAAGACCGCGCAGCGGTTGCTCTGTCCTCTTGCCCATCCGCAAAGGCGCAACGTCGCGGATGGGGTCGCTCCGAACATGCGCCGGTATTTGCGGTTGAATTGCGAGGTGCTTTCGTAGCCCACGCACACCGCTGCGGTGACGGCATCCACGTTCTCGCCCAGCAGGATGCGGTGTGCCTCGCTCGTGCCAGCGCAGACGCTTTTGATACTGCAAGGGACTCATCGCGGTCATGGCGCGGAAATGATGATGCAGTGTGGATACGCCCATACCAGCCAGTTTTGCCGGGTTTTCGATTTTGAGTGGTTGTGTGTAGTGTTCTCGCAGCCAGGCAACCGCCCTGGCGGTTCGCTGGCTTTGTGTGCCGAGCAGCACCGTTTCACGCAAGCGCGCGTCGGCTTGGCTCGTGAGAATGCGGTAGATGATTTCCCGCTGGATCAATGTGCCCAGGTGCGCAAGATACCTGGGCTGGTCGAGCAGATCGACCAGTCGCCGGACGGCGTCGAAAAGCTCGATAGTGGCGGGGCCCGTTACCATCGCGGTTCCCGCCCGCGGGCATGTCCGTTCCCCGCAACGCCATGTCGGCGAGCATTTGCCGGGCGGCTTTCAGGTCCAGGCGCATGAGCAACGAGACATAGGGCGTCTCGGGGCTGGCCTCCAACACCTCGGTCACGGTCGGCAGATTGACCGCGGTCAGCAGGAAGCGGGACTCGTCGTAGCAGTAGGTGGTTCCTCCGAGCTGGACGCGCTTTTTCCCCGGATGGTCATCGAGATGCAGGGGTCGTACAGATAGGATGCGGGCGGCTTGCGCGTCGTGAGCTTCGCAAAGCTCAGGCCGACCGGGCAAGGGTTGTGGCGTGCTCCTCCAGGTTGCCGACGAATGCCGCGACACGGGGCGCAAGGCCAGTGCGGATTGGCTCGGTTTCCTTGCGGCGGCGGATATCCGCTGTGTCTGGTTCAAGAATCATCGCGATCTCCCACGGCGGCGAAAGCAAAGGCAAATCAAGAGGATTGGGCAATGATACGACAGGATTGGGGTCACGGGATTTTGTCAGACGGTCATACAGTTTTATCGCTTATTTTTACTTGCGAGGGAGAAGCCGAATGACCGAAAAGACAACAAAGGCAACAGATGCAATCGTCGAAGGCGGCGATATGAACGCAAGCCGCCGTTCCGTGTTGAAAAGCGCGGCAGCCATTGCCGGACTGGCGGCGGTTTCCTTGTCGGCGTCGGCGGCGCAAGCATCGGGCAATGTCCTGCCGGTGACTGCCGATGCAGGTTTACTTTGAAGCGCCCGCCAATGACGTGGAAAGTCTCAATGCTTCGACCCCCTTGGGACGCATGGCCAGCCGGTGGAAATGGCCCCGCTCTACATTACCCTGGTAGAAGGAACGAGCGGTTTCGTCACCGGCAGCACCTGGTCAGCCGATGGCGGACGGTTATGAGAAGGCGGCAGACGCCCATACGTTCATCTCCCGCCTCGTCATTGCGGGGCGCGATTGAAAACGGAGTGGTTTTTGCAGGGACGGCAACCTGCCGCCCCTACTCGAACCAACGGAGCCGAAGTCTTCCGATCCCCAAAACCGCTATCGGGAGGCCGAACGCGTCTGGGCGATTTTGATGCGCCATTCCTGCGGGCCGCTCTGGTGTACGCTGTTGCCTCTGGCGTCCACGGCTACGGTGACGGGCATGTCGACCACCTTGAATTCGTAGATGGCTTCCATGCCCAGGTCGGCGAAAGCGGCGACGCGGGCGCTCTTGATGGCCTTGGAGACCAGGTAGGCGGCGCCGCCCACCGCCATCAGGTAGGCGGAACGATTGTCCCGGATGGCGGCAATCGCTTCCGGGCCGCGTTCGGATTTGCCGATCATGGCGAGCAGCCCAGTCTTTTCCAGCATCATGCGGGTGAATTTGTCCATGCGCGTGGCGGTGGTGGGACCGGCGGGACCGACGGCCTCGTCGCGCACCGGGTCGACCGGGCCAACGTAATAAATGACCCGGTTGGCAAAGTCCACCGGCAGGGATTCTCCCCTTGCCAGCATGTCGGCAATGCGCTTGTGCGCCGCGTCGCGCCCGGTAAGCATCTTGCCGTTCAATAGCAGGGTCTGCCCGGGTTGCCAGGCGGCGACCATATCACGCGTCAGGCTGTCCAGATGGACGCGGGCGGCAAGCTGGGCGTCGGCCTGCCAGGTGATGTCCGGCCAGTCGGCGAGGTTGGGCGGCGCAAGCCGCGCGGGGCCGCTGCCGTCGAGACAGAAATGCACGTGCCGGGTGGCGGCGCAATTGGGAATCAGGGCGACGGGCAGGGAAGCCGCGTGCGTGGGGTAATCCAGTATCTTCACGTCCAGCACCGTGGTCAGCCCGCCCAATCCTTGCGCGCCGATGCCGAGCGCATTGATTTTTTCCACCAGTTCCAGGCGCAATTCCTCGATGCGCGTCAGCGTCGCGCCGGAGGCGGCGGCATTTGCCGCCTTCTCGCGCAACAGATGAATATCGACCGGCGCCATCAGGGATTTCTTGGCGAGCAGCATGGCCTTTTCCGGCGTGCCGCCAATGCCGATGCCCAGTATGCCGGGCGGACACCAGCCCGCGCCCATGCCGGGCACGGTCTTCAGCACCCAGTCGACGATGGAATCGGAAGGATTCAACATCGCCAGCTTGGATTTGTTTTCCGATCCGCCGCCCTTGGCGGCGCAAATGACTTCCAGCTGATCGCCGGGGATGATTTCACAATGCACGACGGCGGGCGTATTGTCCCGCGTGTTTTGCCGCTTGCCCGCCGGATCGGAGAGCACGGAAGCGCGCAGCTTGTTTTCCGGGAAAAGGTAGGCGCGGCGCACGCCCTCATCGACCATCTCCTGCACGCTCATGCGCGCGTCCGCCCAGCGCACGTCCATGCCGATTCGCAAGAACGCCACGGCGATGCCGGTATCTTGGCACAGCGGTCGGCGCCCTTCGGCGCACAGCCGCGAATTGGCGAGAATCTGGGCGATGGCATCCCGGGCGGCGAGATTCTCTTCCCGCCGCCAGGCTTCGCCCATCGCGGCGATGAAGTCCTTCGGATGGTAATAGCTGATGAACTGGAAGGCGTCGGCGATGGAGGCAATGAAATCCTCCTGACGGATTGCGGTTGTCATGTTTTTCTCCGTTGTATTGTATGGTATGCGTCAAAAAGTGAAAACCCGCTTTTTGCCGGGTTAGTCAGGGTTTGAGGGCAAAGCAAGCTTCGCCTTCAAACCGTGAAAACCCACTGTAAAACCAGCGTGATCTTGGGGTTTCGTTGCCTTTACTCCAAAAAAGAGCAGGCTTTGCCTGCCCTTTTTTGCTAATTTGAACCGGCACAATTGAACCGGCACAATTGAACCGGCACAAGGCCGCAGGCCGCAGGACAGCCGAAGGCTGGTTTTGCGCAGCAAAATGCGGCAAAGCCGCACAAAAAGCAGGGTTTTACTTTTTGCCGGTTTTTAATGCCCATTCTTGGAAACCAGCAAGGCCTGGTTCATCACCTTGTCCGTGTAGGCCATGGCGATGGCGGAGACGATGAACACCAGATGGATAGACACTTGCGCCACGATGGTTTGCGGGCGCATCTGGTCGGCGTTGATGAAGGTTTTCAAGAGATGAATGGAAGAAATGGTGACGATGGCGGTGGAGAGCTTGACCTTCAGCACGCTGGCATTGACGTGCGACAACCACTCCGGCTGGTCGGGATGGTTTTCCAGATTAAGGCGGGAAACGAAGGTTTCGTAACCGCCGACGATGACCATGATCAGCAGATTGGCGATCATTACCACGTCAATCAGCGCCAGTACACTCAACATCACGGCAGTTTCCGTCAGCATCAGCGTGCCGGAAACCAGATGATAGAGTTCCACCATGAACTGACAGACATACACGCCCAGGGCGACGATCAGCCCCAGATACATCGGCGCTTGCAGCCAGCGGCTCCAGAAAATGAGCTTTTCGATAAAACCTTCCAGTTGTTGTCTCATGATGTGCGTGAAAAGAAGAAAAAACGTAGTGTAACAGGAGACGGGAGACAGGAAACGAGAGACAAAAGATAGGGGGTGCGATTGAAAGGGGTGATGCCATTCCAATAAATCGTCCTAGGCTCTGTTGACAATCAATCGAGCCAAATGACAGAGGCACACACTGCGATGAAGGAGGCGAATCGTTCGGCGAGTTTGTCATAGCGAGTGGCAATACGGCGGAATTGCTTGATACGGCAGAAGAAGCGCTCGACCAGGTTGCGGCTCTTGTAGAGATGGCGGTCATGG
>JAITRP010000184.1 GCA_031288305.1 Zoogloeaceae bacterium | reverse complement strand
TGTCGCCCAGCCGCCAGCCGTCATCCTTGGCAATCCGTCCCATTTCCTCTCCTCTCATTTCAATGCCGTACAGGGATGCTTCATCACTAAAATTATACCTAATGAAATAGGCTCTAAGTGTAACTGGCACAAAGCAAAAACCCGCTTTGCGCCAGTTCAGTCAGCCAAAAAGGCCAAGCAAAGCCTGGCTTTTTTTTGGGGGGGCAACCGCGCTTTCCCTGATCGCCAAGCCATGCTCAACCTTGAGAAACCAGCAACGGTATACCTATTGGAGATCGATCTCACCTTGACTTCCTCCACTTTGGATCGCGCCCCCTGCGACTCGTGCAGATGGGTAGCGGTTTTCGTTGCCTTTATTCCAAAAAAGCAGGCTTTGCCTATCCTTTTTTGAACCGTCAAAAAGTAGGATTTTACTTTTTGACGCCGTCCTCGAATCTGTTACAGTGCCGACCTGTTTACGTTTTGTGGGGCAACTCATGGATATTCACCAGATTCTTGAACATCTGCCGCATCGCTATCCTTTCCTGCTGGTTGATCGGGTGCTGGAGCTGACGCCAGGGGCGTCCATTCACGCGTACAAGAACATCACCATCAACGAGCCTTTTTTCGCCGGCCATTTTCCGCATCATCCGGTCATGCCGGGGGTATTGATTCTGGAAGCGCTGGCGCAGGCGGCGGGGATTCTGTCGTTCAAGACGATGAACGCCAAGCCGACCGACAGTTCGGTATTCTATTTCGTGGGCATTGACGGCGCCCGTTTCAAGAAGCCGGTAGCGCCGGGCGATCAATTGCACCTGCATGTCGACATCGACCGCCAGATGCGCGGCATCTGGAAATACAAGGCTGTTGCCCGGGTGGACGGCGAAACGGCGGCGGAAGCCAGCCTGATGTGCGCCAAGCGCGATCTGGAGTGAGCGAACCCGCTGTGGGCGCGAAAATACATCCCAGCGCGATTGTGCACCCCGACGCCCGGTTGGCGGACGGGGTGGAAATCGGCGCGTATTCCATCATTGGCGAGCATGTGGAAATTGGTGAACACAGTCATGTCGGGCCGCATGTGGTGATTTCCGGATACACCCGCATCGGGCGGGAAAACCGGATTTTTCAGTTTTCCTCGCTGGGCGAGGCGCCGCAGGACAAGAAGTATTCCGGCGAACCCACCCGCCTGGAAATCGGCGATCGCAACACCATCCGCGAATTCTGCACCTTCAACGTCGGCACGGCGCAGGATGCGGGCGTCACCCGTATCGGCAGCGACAACTGGATCATGGCCTACGTGCACGTTGCGCATGACTGCCAGGTCGGCGATCACACCACCTTCGCCAACAATGCCCAACTGGCCGGTCATGTGCATATCGACGACTGGGCGATTCTCGGCGGCTACACCGGCGTGCATCAATTCTGCCGCATCGGCGCGCATGTGATGACGGCGGTGGGCACGGTGATTCTGCAGGACGTTCCGCCCTATCTGATGGCGGCGGGCAACACCGCCTCACCCTATGGAATCAATGTGGAGGGATTGAAGCGGCGCGGCTTTCATGCCGAAGCGATTACCGCCCTGAAACGCGCCTATCGCGTCCTCTACAAATCCGGCCTGACGCTGGACGAGGCCAGAACCAAGCTGGAAGAAATGGCGGCGGACGCGCCGGACGTGCGGCGTTTTCTCGATTTTTTCGCCGTCTCCAGGCGTGGCATCATCCGGTGAGCGCGCAAGCAAACTCTCCGGGTCCGCGTATCGCGCTGGTTGCGGGGGAGTCTTCCGGCGATTATCTGGCGGCGCATCTGATGGCGGCGCTGAAGGAAAAACTGCCGCGGGTCTCCTTTGTCGGCATTGGCGGGCCAGAGATGCGCGCGCAGGGCATGGAGATCTGGTGGCCGCTGGAAAAACTCGCGGTCATGGGTTATATCGAAGTCCTGAAGCGTTACCGGGAAATTTCCGGCATACGCCGCGCCCTGAAAGCGCGTTTGCTCTCTGAAAAGCCGGATCTGTTCATCGGCGTGGACGCGCCGGATTTCAACCTGAACCTGGAAACCGCGCTCAAGGCGAAAGGCGTCAAGACCGTGCATTATGTCAGCCCGTCGATCTGGGCGTGGCGCGGCGGACGCATCAAGAAAATCGCCAGGGCCGCCGATCATGTGCTGGCGCTTTTCCCCATGGAGCCGCCGCTCTACAAGCAGGCCGGAATTCCCGTCGCCTATGTGGGACACCCGTTGGCGGAGCAGATTCCGCTCGTCACCGACAAACAGGTCATGCGGGAAAAACTGGGCCTGCCGCAGGATGCGCCCATCTACGCGCTTTTGCCCGGCAGCCGTCAGTTGGAAGTGGAAAGCCTGGGAGAGACCTTCATACAGGCCGCCAGGCTGATTCATGAGCGCGTGCCCAACGCGCTGTTCCTTGTCCCCCTGATCACGCGCGAAACGCGGCTGGCCTTCGAGATGGCGCGCTACAAGCAGGCGGCGCAGACGCTGCCCTTTCATCTCGTGTTCGGACACGCGCGCGAAGCGATGGGCGCGGCGGACGCCGTGCTCGTCGCCAGCGGCACGGCCACGCTGGAAGCGGCGCTGATCAAGCGCCCGATGGTCATCGCCTACAAGCTCGCGCCCCTGACCTACAAGCTGATGAAGCGGCGCGCCCTTCTGCCTTACGTTGGCCTGCCCAATATTCTCGCCGGACGTTTCATCGTTCCGGAATTGTTGCAAGACGAGGCCACGCCGGAAAAGCTCGCGGAAGCCCTGTTGAAGGAAGCCACGCCTGAGCGCGCCAGCGAACTGGACATCGAATTTACCCGCATCCACAACATCTTGCGCCAGAACACGGCGGAAAAGGCGGCAGCGGTGGCGCTGGGGCTGCTGGCCTGAGCCGCCGCGCGTTCCTGCCGGATTTCAGGGACACCCCGGAAAGTGAAAAAACGGGAAATGCCGGAACTGACCTATCTCCCGCCCGATGTCTGCGGCATCGACGAAGCCGGGCGCGGCCCGCTGGCCGGGCCGGTAGTGGCGGCGGCGGTGTTGCTCGATCCCCAAACCCCCATCGCGGGACTGGATGACTCGAAAAAGCTTTCCGCCAAACGCCGCGCGGCGCTGGCGCTGGAAATACGGGAAAAAGCGCTGGCCTTTGCCGTCGCCGTAGCCAGCGTCGAGGAAATCGACGCCATCAACATCCTGCAAGCCAGTCTGCTTGCCATGCGGCGGGCCGTGGCGGGGCTTGCCCTCGTTCCCGCCGCCGCCGCAGTCGACGGCAATCGCCCTCCCAAACTCGCCATGCCCGTAACCACCGTGGTGCAGGGCGACGGCAAAATCGCCGCTATCGCCGCCGCTTCCATTCTCGCCAAAACCACGCGCGACGCGCTGATGCTCGATCTGCACCGTTACTATCCACAATACGGCTTCGACCGGCACATGGGCTATCCCACGGCGGCGCACCTGACTGCCCTGAGACGGCACGGCCCCTGCCCGGCGCATCGCAGGAGTTTTGCGCCCGTCGCGCGGCATGGGGCGGAAGAAGCCGCTGTTCGGCAAACACAGGCGGAATTGTTCCCGTCATGCTGAGCAGCATCGTCTCGCGGGAAAATCCCGCCTTCAAATCCTGGAAAAGGCTGGCGCGCTCAGGGCGCGAGCGAAAGAAATTGCGGCAAATCCTGTTGGAAGGCGTGCATCTCGTCGAATCCTGGCATACGGCGCATGGCATGCCCTTCTGCCTGCTGGCCAGCGAAAAAGGCGCAAAGCGCGCGGAAATCGCCGGCTGGCTGGCGGCGGGCGGGCGTCAGGGCGCGCAATGCGCCGTGCTGGCGGACGCCTTGTTTGCCGAACTCTCCGAGACAAAAACGCCCGGCGGACTGATGGCCATCGCTCATTTGCCGCCTGGGCCGAAACCGCCCGCACTGAATGTCGACAGCCTGCTCCTGGATGGCATGCAAGATCCCGGCAATCTCGGCAGTCTGCTGCGCACGGCGGCGGCCGCGGGATTTTCGCAGGTGCTGTTGTCCGCCGACTGCGCCAGCCCCTTTTCGCCCAAGACGCTGCGCGCCGGGCAGGGGGCGCAGTTCCAGCTGCAAATACATGAAGCCGCCGACCTCGCCGCGTTTCTTGCCGCCTTTACAGGCAATTCCTTTGCGACCGCCTTGCAGAACGCCGAATCGCTCTACGCGATCGACCTGCGTCCGCGGCCAGTAGCCTGGGTGTTTGGCGCGGAAGGTTCGGGCGTCCGTTCTCCCGTGCTGGCCGCCGCGCGACAGCGTGTTCGCATCCCCATGCCCGGCGCGCAAAGCGTGGAATCCCTGAACGTCGGCCACGCCGCCGCCATCTGCCTTTTTGAAACGCTGCGGGTCAGGGACTGAAGACGGGAGACAGACGGAAGGCCAGTGCGCTTGCCTTCAACCTCGTCAAGATTTGTCCCGGCAGCCCTGCCGCCGGGACAAGATGCTTCAGTCTTCAAAATCGGAAAAATCGCCGCGCAGCAGTTTTTGCAGATTCATGTGGCGCGCGCGGCGCACTGCGCCCTTGCTTTTCTCATGGATTTCCACGCCCCGCCGCATCTTTGCCAGGTTGGCAAAGGGATTTCTTGGCGGCGGGGACAGCGGCAGCATGAGGCGTTCTTCGCGCTGATGACGTTGTTTGCGTGTCATGATTGCAGTCCTTCAGGAGCCGGAAAGCGGGCGTGCCGCCTTCCGGCAAGGGGGTTCGGATTGAAGTTCGGGTGTCGTTCCACAAGGTGGAGGTGGAGGTGGAGGCGGGGGCAGAGGCAGACATGAGCGTTCTCCTTTCGATAAAAATAAACAGGGCGCGTCAGCCCTTGACGCAAAGCACCTGTTTCAGGGTGTGCACAATTTCCACCAGATCGCTCTGGTTCGCCATTACCGTGGCAATATCCTTGTAGGCGCCGGGAATTTCATCCAGCACGCCGCCGTCCTTGCGGCACTCGATGCCCTCGGTCTGTTCGACGAGATCGCGCCTGCTGAAGCGGCGTTTGGCTTCGCTGCGGCTCATGCGCCGTCCCGCGCCGTGCGAGCAGGAACAGTACGACGCCGCGTTGCCCAGTCCGCGCACAATGAAACTCTGCGCGCCCATGCTGCCGGGGATGATGCCCAGCTCGCCCGCTCCGGCGCGGATTGCGCCCTTGCGGGTGATGTAGAGGTTTTCCCCGAAATGGGTTTCGCGCGCGACATAGTTGTGGTGGCAGTTGATGGCTTCCGCGCTCACCTTGAAGGCGGGCAGACCATGCGCAATGGCTTCCAGCGCCAGCGCGAGCAACAGACGGCGGTTTTCCCGCGCGTAGTCCTGCGCCCATTCCAGGGCTTCCACGTAATCGTCGAAAAGCAGGCTGCCTTCGGAAAAATAGGCGAGATCCTTGTCCGGCAAATGGGTTTGATGACGGCGCATATCCTTCTGCGCGGCGGCGATGAAATAGCGTCCGATGACGTTGCCGATGCCGCGGCTGCCGGAATGCAACATCACCCAGACCTGGTCGTCCTCATCGAGGCACAGTTCGATGAAGTGATTGCCGCCGCCCAGCGTGCCCAGTTGGCAAGCCCAGGTTTCATTGAAGTGACGCTGCATCTTCATGATGCCGGGATGCTTGCCGACGATCGCGTCCAGCCGGTCGGAAAAACGCCGCGCCTGCCGGGCGTGGGCGCTGCCGCGCACCTTGCTGCGTTCGTGCTGGTTGAATCCCACCGGCACGGCGGCTTCGATCGCGTTGCGCACGGGTTGCAGGTTGTCGGGCAGGTCGCGGGCGTTCAAGGTCAGGCGCGCCGCGCACATGCCGCAGCCGATGTCGACGCCGACCGCCGCCGGAATGATGGCGTGGGCGGTTGGAATCACCGACCCCACGGTAGCGCCCTTGCCCGCGTGTACATCCGGCATGGCCGCGATGGGATGCGAAATGATGGAGAGTTGCGACAGATTGATGAGTTGCCGCAGCGCCTCGTATTCCAGTTCGCGCGTCCAGATCTTGACCGGAACGCGCCCCTTGTTCAGGGTTTGATAAATGCTCATGATGGTTCCTTGTTTTTTCCTTGTGCCGTCGTTGCCAATGGCGGCCAATGGCAACCAATGGCAACAACGGGCGTCCATGCAAAAAGCCCCGGTTGTGGCCGGGGCTTTCAAGGGAAAAAAGTGGAACGCAAGCGCGTTACCCGGATTTCCTTGTTCCTCCGGTCGGGGCGCGCGCGGCGCGTCCGGCCAGAGAATGGTTTCATTCTGCGGCGCGGCGCATCAGCGCGTCGTAAAAACTCCAAGATTGTGGGCAGACATGAAAACCTCCTTCGGGAAAAACGGGTTGAATGAAAAACAAGACGGCATTATGCGGACGCACCAGACACAGACAAAGGCTTTTGTTTGGAGATTGCCACAGGAACAACGAAGCGTTGTAAAAATACAACATACAGTCCCTGCAAGGTCAGGGGCAGAACGGAACCAGGCGCGCCAGCCATGCGACAACCGGCTGCGGGATACAGACACAAGGGCTTCTGTCCTCAGTCTTCGTGATACATTCGCGTCTCCTGTCCAGTTCGGCTGTTTTTCGGAGTTTTTCCCCATGCGGAGTCTTTTTCTTTTTCTGGCGTTGCTGTGTTGGCAAACAGCCGGGGCGCAAGCGCCGCAGGCGCGGGTAACGGGGGTTTGGGTGCGGGCGACCGTGCCCGGACAGCAGGCGACGGGCGCGTTCATGACGCTGGAAAGCGATGTGCCGCTCAAACTGATCGAAGTGCGCTCGCCGCTGGCGGCGGCGGCGGAAATTCACGAAACAAGGGTAGATGACGACGGTGTCATGCGGATGCGCGCGATTCCTCAACTCGATTTACCCGCTGGAAAAACGACGCAACTCAAACCCGGCGGGCATCACATCATGTTGCTGGGACTCAAGGCGCAGGCAAAAGCGGGCGAGCAGACGACGCTTACCTTGGTGCTGGAAGACGCGGCGCGGCAGCGGCGGGAAATCGTGGCGGACGCGCCAATTCGCGCCCTGAACGCGCCGCATCAACACGGTGAACCCATGCGATGAAAAAACGTCTCGCCGCCGCTTTCCTGGCGCTCCTTGCCGCCTGCGGCGCGCCAGAGGACGCGGCGAAATCCGCTCCTCCCTTTCACGCCGAGGAAATACAGGCGCACTATGGCGAAGGGTTCCAGATGACGGACACCCAAGGCCAGACGCGCATCCTGGCGGACTGGCGCGGCAAGGTCGTGCTGGTCTTCTTTGGCTACACCCATTGCCCGGACGCCTGCCCCAGTGCCCTGTACCGTTTTTCGCAGGTCATGGAGATCTTGGGGCAAGAGGCCACGCAGGTGCAGGTACTGTTCATCACCCTGGACCCGGCGCGCGACACGCCGGAAGTGCTGCGCAACTATGCGCCCGCCTTCAACCCAAGTTTTCTTGGGCTGTACGTCCGTCCGGAAAGAACGCCGGAAATGGCGCACGCCTTCCATGTGTTCTACCGGATCACGCCGGGAGAAACGCCGGATCGTTACAGCGTCGATCACAGCGTCAGCGCCTACGCCTACGACCCGTCAGGACGCCTGCGCCTGGAAATCCCCCACACCGCCACCCCGGATGAAGTGGCCGACGACGTTCGACAGCTATTATTGGAAAACGTCAAAAAGTAAAAACTTACTTTTTGGCGTATCCTTCAATTGCCGTAAGCGCCGCCGCCGCGCCCATTGGCAGGCGGTAGGCGAAGTACTCGCTGATAGAGGTATGGCCGGGGTTGATTTCCACCGTGGGGATACCCGCCCGCGCCGCCCGCAGCACGGGCTGCGCGATGTAGGGGAAAACACTGGTCGTGCCGATGGAGAACACCAGATCGAAGCCGATTTCCAGCGCCGTCAGCAGGCGTCCCAGTTCCGCCGCCGGCAGCATTTCGCCAAACAGCACGACTTCTGGCCGCATCGCCTTGCCGCAGCGCGGACAGGCGGGCGGCAGGGCACGTCCGGCGAAACTTTGCGCCGCCTCGTCAAAGCCGCAGTGCATACAACGCAGCCGATGCAGGTCGCCGTGGATTTCCACCACATTCTTGCTGCCCGCCGCGCGATGCAGGCCGTCTATGTTCTGGGTCAGCACCATCACGTAGGGCAGTTCGCGCTCCCATTGCGCCATCAAGAGATGCGCGGCGTTCGGGCCGGCATGGCGGCAGTTTTTCTCGATCTGCGCCATGTATTTCCAGGGAATCTCCGGTCGCCGCCGCAGCATTTCGCCGGACAGGGCTTCCTCGATGGGAATGCCTTCCGCCGTCAAATCGTTTTCGTAGAGACCGCCCAATCCCCGATAGGTCGGCAACCCGGAATCCGCGGAAATGCCCGCGCCAGTAATGAACAACACACGTTCAGCGCGAGCCAGCAAACCAGCAACCTCTCGCGCGGCGGACAGGTAGGTTTCATCGAGCGAGGCGGACATGGGCGTCTCCGGCAAAAAGGACAGTATAAAGGAGCGGCAAAAAGCAGGTTTTCACTTTTTGACGCTTTCCAATACCTGGCCGATGATGACCAGTGCGGGCGGCGAAATGCTTTCGGCGCGCGCGCATTCGAGCAGGGTGTCCAATGTACAGCGCCACAAACGGCCATCCGGCAGGGTGGCCTTGTAGATTAGCGCGGCGGGCGTCTCTTTGGGCATGCCGTGCGCGATGAGCGCAGCGCGGATATGTTCCAGGCGGGCAATGCCCATGTAGAACACCAGGGTTTGGCCGGGACGCGCCAAGGCGTCCCAGTCTTCTTCTGAACCGTCGTCTTGCGTGGCGTCCCGCGCTTTCTTGTGTCCACTGAGAAACACGCAGCGCGAGGCGTATTCGCGGTGCGTCAGCGGCAGGTGAAACGCCGCGCTCGCGCCCAGCGCGGCGGTGATGCCGGGCGCCACGACAAAGGGAATGCCTGCTGCGCGCAGCGCCTCCATTTCCTCTCCGCCGCGCCCGAACATCAGCGGGTCGCCGCCTTTCAAGCGCACCACGCGCTTGCCCGCCCGCGCGTAATGGCAAAGCAGGCGGCAGATTTCCTCCTGCGGCAGGGTATGCCGCGCGCGACTCTTGCCTACGTCGATCCGTTCGGCTGTACCCGGGACCAGGGCGAGCACTTGCGGGCCGACCAGATGGTCGTAAAGCAACACCTCGGCGGCCTGGATACAGCGTAGCGCCTTCAAGGTCAAAAGCTCCGGATCGCCTGGCCCCGCGCCCACCAAGGCAACACTGCCGGGCAAGACGGGCGGCAATGGCCGCTCATGCGGCGCTGTGTTCATCGTAAAACTAACTCCGGTTTGACTCCCTCTTCAGGGCGGTGCAATGGTTGGAACCCCGCTTGATCGGCCGGGGGATCAATTCGTAGCCATTGGGGAAGAGAGAGAAACTCCTTCCCAATGGCGTTAGACCGGCAGTCCTGAGGGTCTGCCGCTAATTTCTTGCTCCTCCTCCTTGAAAAAATCGGTCGATGCCTCCCAAATGATGTGGCTTTCCTTTTTGCTCTTGAGCGAACGCGAAAGCATGTCCAGCAATGGCCAGGCGCGTTGCGCGGCGCTGACGCGCGGCTTGTCCGGGTCATCTTCCTCCTCTTTTCCCTCCGTTCTGGGAGCGGATTTCGATGTGGACAGCGTTTTCAGGTGGCGCTCAATTGCCGCAATGGCGGCGGGCATTTCCGCCTGGGTAATGACGCCCCGGGCTCTGCAATCCTTGCCCATCGCCTTGAGAAAAGGCCGGGCAACCTCGGCAAACATCAACATCGTGCCGGATTCGCTGGAAGTAAAAGTGACAAGCATGGCGATTTTATCCTTTGTGGACAAGAAGAAAAGGGTGTGCGTATGCGTCAAAAAAACAGGTTTTTTACTTTTGATGCTTTCCAAGTGTAACTTGAAGACAGACTTGTCATGGTGCGAGAATTACACTTTCGTTATTCTTGCATGTCGAACGAAAGAGAAGAATGAACACGCACAACACGCCGCAGGTTGCGGACGAACTGGAGCAGTTGGTTTTACGGGAGATTACCCTGCGCGCGCGCAGCAATATGCCAACCTGCGTACTGGATTTGCATTGCGGCGAAGGACGGCATTCGGTAAACATGGCGGAACTGGGCGCGCGAGTATTGGCTGCCGACGCGCCGGAATTGTCCAACCCGGTAAGGAACCGGGCATTGGCGGCAGGCATGGGTGAAAGCATCCAGTTCGCGCCAATAAAAAGCCTTCCCGGAGACTTGCCGCAGGGCGCCTTCGATCTTGCATTCTGCCATCATGGCATTTCCTGCCTGCCGTATGCCGCCGCGCGCCAGACCCTGTACGCCGTGCTTAAATCCCTGCGCATCGGCGGCAAACTGTTCATTTC
Organism: Zoogloeaceae bacterium; assembly: GCA_031288305.1. GTDB lineage: Bacteria > Pseudomonadota > Gammaproteobacteria > Burkholderiales > Rhodocyclaceae > Azovibrio. The sequence continues at coordinate 6,486 of JAITRP010000184.1, read as the reverse complement.
CGCCTATGGCCTGCATTCGGCACTGGGCGAAAACTACGCCGACGCCAGCGCGCCCATCGAACAACGTTTCTGCAAACTGATGTCGGCGCTCGCCAAAAGCTACAACATCCCGGAGCCCGTCTGCCTGTATTCCGAACGCAATCTGGTCACCCTGCTCTTCGAAATTGGCGGCAGCGTCCTCCGAAGTTTCACTACCACCCACGGCACCGTCAAGGCCGTCGCCGTGAAACTATGAAAACGGCAAAAGTGAAAACCCGCCACCGCCCGTCTGTACGGTCGTCGGGGCGTACTCTCTGCGCTCCCGCAAATCATCCGCCGCGTGACGGCTGACGGGCGACGCATGCGTCGCCCCCGCATGGGCCGTACAGGCCAGACGGGTTTTACGTTGGGTTTACACAGTTTGAAGCCAGGATTTTCCTTCCTGGCTTCAAACCCCAAGACAAGTCGGCAAAAGTGAGGGCTTTGCTTTTTGTTTGCCGCACCTCTTGTTAGCACTCTCATGAAACGAGTGCTAAAATGGGCGAAATTTTGATGGGGACGGCGTGTGCGCGGCAGCATGTTTGCGCTTGGCCGTTTTCCGTAAAGGAGGATAGTTCATGACCCATGCCTTGACTTTGCCCGTGCCTTCGTCGGCGGGCAGTATCGAAGCTTACATTCAGGCGGCGCAACGCGCCCCTTTGTTGTCGGAAGAAGATGAGTTTCATCTGGCGCGCCAGTTTCGGGAAACGGGCGATCTGGGGGCGGCGCGGCGGCTGGTGTTGTCGCATCTGCGTCTGGTCATTTCCGTGGCGCGTGGTTATCTGGGCTATGGCCTGCCGCATGCCGACCTGATTCAGGAAGGCAATGTCGGCCTGATGAAGGCGGTCAAGCGTTTTGATCCGGCGCGCGGCATACGGCTGGTATCGTTTGCCCTGCACTGGATCAAGGCGGAAATTCACGAATACATCCTGAAGAACTGGCGTCTGGTCAAGGTGGCGACGACCAAGGCACAGCGCAAGCTGTTCTTCAATCTGCGCAGACTGAAAAACAGCCTGACGCACGAGGCCAGTCTATCTTCGGCGCAAATGATGACGATTGCTGAAAAACTGGGCGTCAAGCCGGAAGAAGTTCGGGAAATGGAAGGCCGCATGAGCGCGCGCGATCTGGCGCTGGAAGGACAGGCGGACGATGGCGAGGAAATCTTCGCGCCCATCGATTACCTGGCGGATTCGCGCTACGAGCCGACCCGCGTGATCGAAAGCCGCGATTACGCCCGCTTGCAGGATGAAGGTCTGCACGACGCCTTGAAGGTATTGGATGCGCGCAGCCGCCGCATCATCGAAGCCCGCTGGCTCCCCGCTGACGGCGGAGCCGCCACCTTGCACGAACTGGCGGCGGAATTTCAGGTGTCCGCCGAACGCATCCGCCAGATCGAGGTCAAAGCCTTGCAGAAAATGCGCCAATCCATCAAAGACGGCAAAAAGTAAAAAATCACTTTTGTCTGTCCAGTCAGCAAGAAAGGGCAAGCGAAGCTCGCCCTTTCTTGGAATGAAGGCAACGAAAACCCACAACCGCACAGGTCGCGCTGGTTTTGCGTTGGGTCTATCTTGGGGTTTTCACTTTTTGACGCTTTCTACCCCTTCCACCCTTGCGCCCGATCCGACGCCTTTTTCGGCAAACCAGCCCAGGTTCATTTCCAGCGCGAAGCGGGCGGGCGCGTTGGCGCAGTGGTTGTTTTCGCTTTGCGGTTGCATGTCGCGGATATTGATAATCCGTCCTTCTTCATCCAGGAAGGCCACGGACAACGGGATGAAGGTGTTTTTCATCCACATGCAATGCCGATCGGCGCGCGGGAAGACAAACAACATGCCTTCATGTCTGGCCATGCCGCGCCGCCACATCAATCCTGCGCCGCGTTGTTCCGGCGTTGCCGCCACATCGGCCAGAATGCGAAACAGGCTGATCGACAATTCCGCGCGCGGCATGGGCGTTTGCGCCCATGCCGTCGGCAGCGACACGCCCAGCGCGAACAGGAAAAGAACGAAAATCTTGCTCATCAAAAAAGCCCTCTCAGGTTTTAACGCCTCCGCGCGAAGGAAGAAATCCGCTTTTGCCGTTGGACAAGGAGGAGACGCTTATAAATGTAGCATGCGCGGACGAGATTCAACATCCCCGCCTTCTTCCGTTGTAGCGAGCTTTGTATCTGTCCCGCTTTCGGTCTGGAGGACAGAAAATGGAAGACAGAAGACTGGATGGACGCTTTTGTTCCCCTCTTCACAGCGGGCAAGGAGAGGCAAATGGCGCTCGTGCCCTACTAAAAAAACCGGGCGAGCGCCCAGTCCTCTGTCTATTCGCCCGCAAAGCACGCGCTACAGCGCGCCTGTCCCATCCGGCGTTTCCCACTGGATGCCGATGAGTTCGAGCAGGTCTTCGGGGTAGCCGAGGGAGAATTCCTCTCCGGCGTCCGCCGCGCCAAAGTCCGGCGGCGTCGCTTCCCGCATGGCGTCCACCAGCGCCTGCACCTGGGCGTTCTTCAGCAGTGCGCCGTCGCTCAGCCGGAACTCCTCCACCTGATGGCTCGCGCTGGCATACCAATGCTCGAAGGTGAGCGTGTCGCCTTCCGTTCCCAGGACGGAAACCTCCAGATGATTGCCCTGCCGGCTGAACCACAGCCGTTTTGCCGTGACGCCTTCCCCGAATTGCGCCACATCCGAGCCCGAAGCGTCGAAAACGGCGTCCGCGCCATCGCCAAGCGAGAAATGATAGACGTCATCCCCTGCCCCGCCTTCCAGGCGGTCGCTGCCCGCGCCTCCTTCCAGAACGTCATTGCCGTTGCCGCCGTAGAGGGCGTCGTTCCCCGCTCCGCCGCGAATTGTATCGTCGCCGTTGCCCGCCGAAATCGTGTCGTCCGTATCCAGGCCAAGAAGGTTGTCGTCTTCCGCGCCAAACGTGTAGCTTCCCGTCACCTGTATCGGGTAGAGCTTTTGCAGTTCGGCGAAGGTCAGCGACTTGCCGTCGGAGAACTCGTACCGATCCAGTTGGCAATAGACGGCGCTGAAGTGGTTCAGGACCGTCACGCTGTCCGTCTCGCCGTAGGCGAGAACCAGGTTGTTTCCTTGCCGGTGGATCCCCGTCAGTTCATCGGAAGCCACGTCCGTGAATTTGAGCGTGTCGACGGATGCGCTGTAGGTATAGTAGTCGTCGTTGTTGATGACGTCCCGCCCGTCCCCCCTGGAGAGCACATAAACATCGCTGCCCGCGTTGCCTTCCAGGCGGTCGCTGCCCGTCCCGCCATTCAGTATGTCATCGCCATCAAGCCCGCGCAGCAAATCATCTCCGCCCAGCCCCAGCAGGACATCGTTGTCCGCGCCGCCGCGCAGGGTATCGCCGCCCGTCTTTCCAAATACAAGACCCAAGTCATATTTCTGGAGAACGACATGCTCGAACACGGCAAAAAGCGGTTCCAGCTCATGCGTGGAGACAGTATATGTGAACTGAATGAGCGCGTCAGACAAAATATCCAATGCGCCGGGCTTTATTTCCATCAGCGCCGCAATGACCAGGCAGTATTTCGTGACCGCCCCGGAATCACTGGCGTTATCCGCTATCGCCTCCAACAGGGAGGCAAACATCCGGGCGTCTATTGAGGCGCGAACGCCCAACTGGTCCGTGTCCGGGTTATAGCTCAGGCCAGGCGCCACATCCGCCAGAAAGCCGCTGGCAACGGCAAACTTCACCAACAGGTTGCGCGACAACCCATCATAGGCCAGGCGATAATATTCGCCCGTGCTCGCCGTCGTCTGCGCGGTTTCCCACCAATGCCCATCTTTCAGCTTGAGCGTATCCAAACCCGCGTAGCGTTGAATGACCCCCAATTGCTCCAGCGTGAAGGATTCGCCCGTCAGGGGGAAAACCACCTTGCCCGTGGCCGCGTTGACATTGAGTTGATGCCCCGGATCGATCTGCTCGATCACAATCCCTTCCACGCCCGCCCATTTGATCAGCATCGTTTCGAAATCAGCGAGAAAGGTATCCGCTTCAAGATTTTCCGCAAGCGCCAGCACATAGCCGCCAAACGAGGCGTCCAGACTCATGGCGATGTGAAGATCGGGAATCCTGCCATACCCCTTGACGTTGCCAACCGCCAATACCTCAGGATCGATCCGAACCTCGCCCACATAGCGCGTATGGGTCGGATTGAAAGAAAGCAATACGTCCGCCGTCATGCCTTGCCTGCCGTCTTCCCAGGTAAAGCTGCCCTGGCGGGCAACCTGGCCTTCATTGCCTGACTGGGGCGCAACATCCTGATAGCCGACGCCAATACTGGCAATGCCCACCTCTTCCAGCGTCCCAATCTCCTCCGCCTGGCTGACGCCATCCCCATTCCTGTCCCGCCAGAGCCGCAACCCGGAAAAACAGGCGTCCGCAGCGTCGAGAACACCATCGCCATTTTCATCCAGCTCGGCAAGCGCCGCGTATCCCGTCTTTTCCGCATTGCCAAAAAGCTCGCCCACATCATTGATTACGCCATCCCCATTCTTGTCCAACGCCAAAAAAGCGTCCTCTCCGCTCACCCAGGCATTGCGCGTGGCAAAACCATCCCCGTCCAGATCGAAATACGCCTGCCCCGCGTCCCAACCAACAAAACGCACGCCATCCCCGTCCAAATCCAGCACCAGCGGATCAACCTCATCGGAATTGTCACTGCCCTTTTGCGCGTCCTCACCCGCCGCGCCCCCTTCCCCTCCAGAATCAGCGGGAGATCCGTCTTCGGGTGGAGCGTCTACGGGAGGCTCGTCCGTGGGAGGAGCGTCCGTGGGAGGAGCGTCCGTGGGTGGTTTGTCTTCGGGAGGCTCATTCGTGGGAGGCTCATCTTCGGGAGGTTCGTCACCATCACCAGGAACTTCCGGTACCTCCGGTTCTTCCGGTTGCGGCTTATCTTCGCCGGGTTCTGCTGGAGTTTCAGGCACAGTCGGATCGTAAGGCAGATTTTCATCACCCTCGTTCGGAAGCCTGGTCGGCGCCGGCGGCAACTCGACCGGCTTGCCGTCCTTTTCTATTCCAATGCCATCTTTGTCGCCTTTTATGGCAATGTCGCCAGGAAATTTGTATCTTCCTTGCAGGCCATTTTTACTATCGTATCGAATCTCACCCTTAGTATCATTGCTGTTTTTTCGTTCTCCAAAAACACTCCAAGCAAACCTATTATTACCAACATTGACGCCTGCGCCGTAGGTTCTGTTGTCGACGGAATGGGAATAATTTCCTTCTAAATTCCATTGGCCATTTGTATCATGCGACCATGTTAAGGAACCATTCGGATGGTTGAATCCAATGAAGCCGGTTATCGGCCCTTTGCCATCAAGTGGCATTTGACCTCCCAGAAAAGCCGTTGGCGAACTTGACGGGAAAAGATCTTTCGGTTTCGGCATGTCGATCTCCTGCAAAAGTTGACAAAAATACTCAATATTCTGGAAGATTCAAAATATCTTGCAAGATTTTATCCGAAGCCCCTATGTGGAACTTGGAAACATGCCATTGTCCTCTTGTTTTTCTGAAGGTTATCTCGACTCCCACGAATTTTCTATTGGAACATTCAATCAGATAGGTCCTGTTGTCAAATACCCCACCTCTTATGACATTGTCCACAGCATAGACATTATAAACAGGAAGGCACTCAGGCATTTGTCTCGTCAAGATGCCATCTACTTGATTCGAAAATTTCTTTGTATCGCCTGCGCCGAAATCAAGATGGTCTGAAAACAACGTGGAAAAACACTTGTTCTCCAATCCAGACTTGAAACATTCGAGATATTTCCTCTCGAACGCATCCCGATCCTCAATCGCTATCAGAAGAACCGGCTCGTTTGCCTGCACGGCAGAAGAAAGGAATATTCCAGCAAAAAAGACCATCCCATACAAAAATATTTTCGAATTGAGCGGCGGGAAAAGATTCTTCAGATTCATGTTGTTCTCTTGTAAAAACTGACAAAATTTCAATTTGTCCTGGGTTTCAAAATTTTCTGCAAAAATTCATCCTCATTTCCAAAATGAATTGCGAAAACATGCCATTGTCCTTTTGTCCTCCTGAAAATGACTTGGGATCCTACAAAATTTCTATTAGAACACTCGATCAGATACGTCCTGCTGTCAAATACCTCGCCTCTTATCACTTTGTCCACAATGTGGACATCATAAGGAAGACATCCCAACGTGTCCTGCATGTTTTCCAGTTGATTCAAGATTTTATTCGCATCCTCAAAGCCAGAATCAAGGTGGATCAAAAACAATGTGGAAAGACACTTGTCCTTCCATTCAGACTTGAAGCACTCAACATACTGCTTCTCGAACGCATCCCGATCTTCGATTGGCGCCGGCTCGTCCGCCGGCGCGGCGCACGAGAAGACCAATCCGGCCAGAAGACCGAAACCATGCTTGAGCCATGCTTTCATCCTGTTCACTCCTTGTGTTCGCGCAAGCACATGCGCGCGGGAGACCGCATGCTAG
>JAITRP010000109.1 GCA_031288305.1 Zoogloeaceae bacterium | reverse complement strand
TGTCGTGCAAAAGGGCGACACCTTGTTTTCCATCGCCCGGCGCTACCGCGTAAGCCTCGAAGACTTGGCGCGCTGGAACCGCCAGGCCGGGAAAATCCTGCAAATCGGCACCACCCTGCGCATCCGGCAACCGGAAGGCTGAAAGCGCGCCTTCCCTCTTTTACGCTCCCTTCCGCAAGCAGGCGAGGGGAGACAAAGGGCTGTTCCGCCCCTGTGAAACTGGCGATCGCTCTGTCCTCCGTCTTTCTGTCCTCTGATCCTCAGACCTGGCGTTGCAATGCCTGCAAGACGGTGGCGGCGATTTCCTCGATGGATTTGCGGGAGGAGTCCAGCCACTGGATGCCTTCGCGGCGCATCATTTTCTCGGCGGCGCCTACTTCGTAGCGGCAGTTTTCCAGGCTGGCGTAGCGGCTGTTGGGGCGGCGTTCGGCGCGGATTTGGGTCAGGCGTTCTGGCTGGATGGTCAGGCCAAAAAGCTTGTGGCGTATGTTTTGCAGGCAACCGGGCAGTTTGTCGCGTTCAAAGTCTTCGGGGATCAGGGGGAAATTGGCTGCCTTCAGGCCGAATTGCATGGCCAGATAGAGCGAGGTCGGCGTTTTGCCGCAGCGGGAAACGCCCACCAGCACCACATCCGCTTCCGTAAGATTGCGGTCGGTAACGCCGTCGTCGTGCGCCAGCGTGTAATTGATGGCCTCGATGCGTTTTTTGTAGTCGGAACTGTCGGTGGAACCATGCGTACGTCCTATCGCGTGATTGGAGGCAATGCCTAGTTCGTTTTCCAGCGGCGCCAGAAAGGTTTCGAAGCAGGAAATGATGAAGGCGTTCGCCAGATGCACGATTTCCGCCAGGCGCGGCGCGGCCAGCGTGGTAAACACGATGGGGCGAACCCCTTCCGTCCTGGCGGACCCCTCAATCTGCGCCACTACTTCGCGCGCTTCTTCCTCGGAATCGATGAAGGGGCGCCGCACCAGCGCAAATTCCACACCCTCGAACTGCGACAACAGGCTGTGCCCAAAGGTCTCGACGGTAATGCCGGTGCTGTCGGAAACAAAAAAAACGGTGCGTTTCACCGGAAACTCCAATCAAGCCAGCGATAGGGTCATGCGGAGAACCGCGCTTCCAGCGCCTCGATTGCGGGAAGCGGCTTGCCTTCGAGGAATTCCAGGAACGCGCCGCCGCCGGTGGAAATGTAGCCGATGTCGGCGGCGATGTTGAATTTGGCGATGGCGGCCAAGGTATCGCCGCCGCCCGCGATGGAAAAGGCTTCTGAGTGGGCGATGGCGGAGGCGATCATCTTGGTGCCGCCCGCGAATTGCGCGTGTTCAAACACCCCGACGGGGCCGTTCCAGACTATCGTCCCCGCGTGGGCGACAATCTGCGCCAGATGCGCGGCGCTCTTGGGGCCTATGTCGAGGATGCGATCATGCGGCGCGACATCCTCCACGGCGATCTTGTTGGCGCGCGCCAGCGAAGAGACTTCGTCGGCCACCACCACGTCGATGGGCAGGGGAACTTCCGCGCCGCGCGCGCGCATCATGTCCATGATCACATGAGCCTCCTTGACCAGATCGGGTTCGGCGAGCGACTCGCCGATACGCTTGCCGGAAGCGAGCAGGAAGGTATTGGCGATGCCGCCGCCGACGATCAACTGGTCGACTTTTTCCGCCAGCGATTTCAGGATGGTGAGCTTCGAGGAGACTTTCGCGCCGCCAACGATGGCAGCCAGCGGTCGCTTCGGGTTGTGCAAGGCTCTGGAAAGCGCGTCGATTTCCGCGCCCATCAGGATGCCCGCGCAGGCAACTGGCGCGAAGCGGGCGATGCCGTGCGTGGTGGCTTCGGCGCGATGCGCGGTGCCAAAGGCGTCATTCACATACACGTCGCAGAGCGCCGCCATTTTGCGCGATAGCTCCTCACTATCCTTTTTTTCGCCCACGTTGCAGCGGCAGTTTTCCAGCAACACGACTTCGCCGAACGCGACCGTGAAGTTGCCTTCCACCCAGTCCTGCACCAGACGCACCGGCCTTTGCAACAGTTGGGAAAGACGCGCGGCAACGGGCGACAGGCTGTCTTCCGGCCCCACCCGCCCTTCCGCGGGGCGCCCCAGATGTGAAGTCAGCATCACCGCCGCGCCCTGATCGAGCGCATACTGAATCGAGGGCAGCGACGCCCTTATACGCGTATCTTCGGTGATGTTGCCGATTTCGTCCTGCGGGACGTTCAGATCGGCGCGAATGAAAACACGCTTGCCGGAAAGGTCGAGATCAGTGAGTTTTTTGACGTGCATGGGACACTCGAAGGAAAAACACGGATTATAGAAATAGATGGCGACTTTACTATTATAAAATAACCCGAAACTCGCTCCGCCTTGAAATTCCGTTCGTGGGCAAGGCGAGAATCAGGAACCGACATGACGCAAGACAATCCGCTACGCGCGCGTTGCGACTGGGCGCGCAAATCCGAGTTGGAAATCCGTTATCACGACGAGGAATGGGGCGTTCCGCGCCGCGACGATTGGGGGCAGTTCGAGTTCCTCACCCTGGAATCGGCGCAGGCGGGGCTTTCCTGGAATACCATCCTCAAGAAACGCGAAGGCTACCGGCGCGCTTTTGCCGGGTTCGACCCGCAACGGGTGGCCGCCTTCGCAGAAGAGGACGTGGAACGGCTGATGCAGGATGCCGCCATCGTGCGCAACCGCAAGAAGATAGAGAGCGCCATCCATAACGCGCGCCTCTTTCTGGAAATCGCCGCCCGGCATGGCGGTTTTTGCGCCTGGATCTGGCGCTTCGTGGAAGGAGAACCCATCCAGAACGCCTGGAAAACCATGCGCGAGGTTCCCGCCGCCAGCCCTTTATCCGATGCCATCGCGCGGGAAATGAGGAAACTGGGATTTCGTTTTCTGGGCAGCACCATCGTCTATGCCCATATGCAGGCCACCGGCATGGTAAACGACCATCTGGTCTCCTGCTTTCGCCATGCGGAAGTGCGCCCCGATGCGTTGCGCAGGATTCGATGCGAATGAAACGCCGCACTGGACAAATGGCGCATGCCTTGCGAATCGGCGCGGCGCTGTTGCTTTTTGCGGCCAGTTCGTTTGCGCGGGCGGAAGAAGCGCGTTGCGCGGCGATTTCCTGGGCGATCGCGCCGCGTTACGAGAGCGCCTGGGACTTTGCCGACAATGGTCTGGCGGCGGTCGCGGCGAATGGCAAGTGGGGCTATGTCGATGAACAGGGCAGGGAGGTCGTCCCGCTACGTTACGACACGGTGGCGAATTTCTTTTTCGGCGACCTGGCCCCGGTCGAAGCGGACGGCAAATGGGGCTATGTCGATGCGCAGGGCAAAGAGATCGTCCCGCCGCGTCATGACGGCGCAGGACACTTCCGGCGCGGCATGGCGAATGTCATGAAAGGGGAGAAATGGGGCTATATCGACAAAAAAGGCGAGGAAGTCATTCCCATCTGTTTCGAGCGAATCCAGGAACTCAACGCCAACGGCCTGACCGCGGCCAAGAAGGATGGGAAATGGGGTTTTGTGCGTGTGCCGCCTTCCAGTCTTTCCGAATCATAAAGAAGCTCCAAACCGTGTAAACCCAACGCAAAATCCGTATGGTCTTGGGGTTTCGTTGCCTTTTCCCCGAAAAAGGGCGAGCTTCGCTTGCCTTTTTTGCTGATTGAGCCGGCAAAAGTAGATTTTTACTTTTGACGTTTTTTGACGCTCCCATCACCAGGCGCGATTGAAAGTGGAGGAAATCCGTCCGCGCGAAGAACGGAAGCGCCGCGTTGATTTTTCCCGCATCGTCATTGCGAGGGAGATTAACACAGCGTTTTGTTCTTCGCGCCAATGAAAATCCTCCGCTTTTAATCATGCCCCCACCACCAGTTTTTCGTGGGCAGTTTCTCCTGGGCGTTACAATGCCTCCCTTTGTCCCTGACGCGGAGAGCCATCATGCCCCAGTATCGTTCCCACCTTTCCACCCACGGTCGCAACATGGCGGGGGCGCGCGCCTTGTGGCGGGCGACCGGCGTGAAGACGGAAGACTTCGGCAAACCCATCGTCGCCGTGGTCAATTCCTTCACCCAGTTCGTGCCCGGTCACATGCATCTCAAGGACATCGGACAACTCGTGGCGCGGGAAATCGAGGCGGCGGGCGGCATTGCCAAGGAATTCAACACCATCGCCATCGATGACGGCATCGCCATGGGCCATGACGGGATGCTCTACTCGCTGCCCTCGCGCGATTTGATCGCCGACTCCGTCGAATACATGGCCAACGCCCACTGCGCCGACGCCCTGGTGTGCATTTCCAATTGCGACAAGATCACGCCGGGGATGTTGATGGCCGCCATGCGTCTCGATATTCCCGCCGTGTTCGTCTCCGGCGGACCGATGGAGGCTGGCAAATCCAAAAAAGACAACGGCATCATCAAGCTGGATTTGATCGACGCCATGGTCAAGGCCGCCGATGTCAAGGTTTCCGACGCTGAAGTGGCGGCCATCGAAGAGGCCGCCTGCCCGACCTGCGGCTCCTGTTCCGGCATGTTTACCGCCAATTCCATGAATTGCCTGACCGAAGCCCTGGGGCTGTCGCTGCCCGGCAACGGCACCCTGGTTGCCACCCACGTCGACAGGAAGCAACTGTTTTTACACGCGGGGCGTTTGATCGTCGAATTGTGTCGGCGTTATTACGAAGGAAACGATAGAAGTGTCCTGCCCCGTTCCATTGCCGCCAAGGCCGCCTTTGAAAACGCCATGCGCCTGGACGTGGCGATGGGCGGCTCGACCAACACCGTCCTGCATCTCCTGGCCATCGCCCATGAAGCGGGGGTGGATTTCAGCATGGCGGACATCGACCGGATTTCCCGCAAGACGCCCTGTCTGTGCAAGGTTGCGCCGGCAACCGAAAAATATCACGTCGAGGACGTGCACCGCGCGGGCGGCGTGCTGGGCATTCTGGCGGAACTTACGCGCGCCGGTCTCCTTGATCCTTCGGTGGCGACTGTCCATGCCAGAACCCTGGGGGAAGCCATCGAAGCGCACGATATCATCATCAGCGCCGACCCCGCCGTGCAGGAATTCTACAAGGCCGCGCCCGGCAACCTGCCGAACCGGGAAGCCTTTTCCCAGAACGCCCGCTGGAGCGAACTGGATCGGGATCGCGTCCTGGGCTGCATCCGCAATCAGGCCAACGCCTATTCGCAGGATGGCGGCCTGGCCGTGCTCTACGGCAATATCGCCGAAAAGGGCTGCATCGTGAAAACGGCGGGGGTGGATGCTTCCATCCTCAGATTCACCGGCAGGGCGCGGGTGTTCGAGAGTCAGGAAGACGCCGTGGCAGGCATCCTGGATACAAAAAATGGCGTGCAGGCGGGCGATGTGGTGGTGATCCGCTACGAAGGCCCGCAGGGCGGCCCCGGAATGCAGGAAATGCTCTATCCGACGAGCTATCTCAAGTCGCGCGGTTTGGGCAAGGTCTGCGCGCTTTTGACCGACGGACGCTTTTCCGGCGGCACATCGGGGCTTTCCATCGGCCACGTCTCGCCGGAAGCCGCCAACGGCGGGGCAATCGGCCTGGCGGAAGAAGGCGATATGATCGAAATCGACATTCCTGATCGCCGCATCCATCTTGCCCTTTCCGAAACCGAACTTGCCCGCCGCCGCGCCGCGATGACGGCAAAGGGCGACGCCGCCTGGAAGCCCGTCAGCCGCGCGCGCGTCATCCCCAAATCCCTGCAAGCCTACGCGCTCTTTGCCGCCTCCGCTGACCGCGGCGCGGTGCGGGATTTGGCGCAGGTCGTCCGGCGGGGCTGAAATCAGGAGATAGGGGACAGAGCGGCGCAGTCCTCTTCCCCCCTTGTGGGGGCGCGAGTAAATATTCCCCAGCTCTGCCGGGGAATATTTACTCGCGCCCGTCTTCTGTCTTTTGTCCTCTGATTCCTGCCACCTGCCGTATAATCGCTCGTTTCCGATTTTTGCGGACGTTTCCCATGTCTGGATTCCTCTTTTTGCGCGGCCCGACCGCCTTTTCCGATTTTCGCTTGCGGGGAATTTGCGCGCGCTTGGCGGAGGCGGGGTTTGCGGGGGCGGCGGTTGCAGCCGAGTATTGGCATCTGGTGGCGTTACAGGCAAAGCTGGATGCGGCGGCGCGGGAAAAGTTGGGCGTGTTGCTGGAAGAAGTGCGCAAGACAGAGACAGCGAACGCGGCAGGGGAAACGTTCTTCGTGACGCCGCGCCTTGGCGCTATTTCGCCCTGGTCCTCCAAGGCGACGGAAATTGCCCGGCATTGCGGGCTGGAGGCGGTGGCGCGCATTGAGCGGGGGATTTTGTTTCACGTGGCCGTGTCGAGGGCGGCGTTGTCGCAAGAGGAACGGCTGCGTCTGGCGGCATTGCTGCATGATCGCATGACGGAATCGGTGCTGGCGGCGGTAGAAGAGGGCGCGCGGCTTTTTTCGCAGGTTTTGCCCCGGCCACTTGCTGTGGTGGATGTCCTTTCCGGCGGACGGGCGGCCTTGCTGGCGGCCAATGACGAATTGGGGCTGGCGCTGTCCGCGGACGAAATCGACTATCTGGCGGAAATTTTCATGGCGGAGGGGAGGAATCCCACCGATGTGGAATTGATGATGTTCGCGCAGGCGAATTCCGAGCATTGCCGGCACAAGATCTTCAACGCGGACTGGGTCATCGACGGTCAGGCGCAGGCGAAAACGCTGTTCGGCATGATCCGCGAAACGCACGCGGCGCAACCCGAAGGCACGGTGGTTGCCTATGCCGACAATGCCGCCATTCTTTCCGGCGCGCGGATTCCCCGCTTTTATCCGGACGCCGACGGGCGTTACCGCTATCACGATGAGTTGACGCATCTTCTGGCCAAGGTGGAAACGCACAATCATCCGACGGCGATTTCTCCTTTTCCCGGCGCGGCGACGGGTTCCGGCGGGGAAATCCGCGATGAGGGCGCAACCGGGCGCGGTTCCAAGCCCAAGGCGGGATTGTGCGGCTTCACGGTTGCCAACCTGCATCTGCCGGGACATCCGCGTCCTTGGGAAACGGACGCGGGCAGGCCAAGACACATGGCTTCGGCGCTCGCCATCATGCTGGAAGGGCCGATTGGCGCGGCGGCGTTCAATAATGAATTTGGCCGCCCCAATCTCGCGGGTTATTTCCGCACCTACGAGCAACAGGTCGGCGCGATGACACAGGGCTATGTCAAACCGATCATGATTGCGGGCGGGGTGGGCAACATCCAGGCGGCGCAATCGTTCAAGACGGCGGCTTTCCCGGAAGGCACGGCGCTGGTGCAGTTGGGCGGGCCGGGGATGCTGATTGGACTGGGCGGCGGCGCGGCGTCGTCGATGAGCGCCGGAGCCAATGACGAGGAACTGGATTTTGCTTCCGTGCAGCGCGGCAACCCGGAAATACAGCGGCGGGCGCAGGAGGTCATCGACCGGTGCTGGCAGATGGGCGATAAAAATCCCGTGCTCTCCATCCACGATGTCGGCGCGGGCGGCATTTCCAACGCCTTTCCTGAACTCGCGCATTCCGGCCAGGCCGGGGCGCGGTTTGAACTGCGCGAGGCGCCGATCGAGGAAGCGGGCATGAGTCCTGCCGAAATCTGGTCGAATGAGGCGCAAGAACGTTATGTGCTGGCGATTGCCGCCGAACGTCTTGACGATTTTTCCGCGCTCTGCGCGCGCGAACGCTGCCCCTTCGCCGTGGTGGGCAAGACAACGGCGGATGGGAGGCTCATCGTTTCTGACCGTCATTTCGGCAACCGGCCAGTGGATATGTCGATGGCGGCGCTCCTGGGCAAGCCGCCGCGCATGCGCCGCGAGGCAAGGCGAGAAACGCCCGCGCGCATTCCCCTGGCTCTGGAGGCCATCGACCTGCGCGAGGCGATCCATCGGCTGCTGTGCCTGCCGACGATTGCCGATAAAACCTTTTTGATTTCCATTGGCGACCGTTCGGTGGGCGGTTTGACGGCGCGCGATCAGATGGTGGGGCCGTGGCAGGTTCCAGTAGCCGATGTCGCCGTGACCGCGATGAGCTACCAGGGGTTTGCAGGGGAGGCGTTCGCCATGGGCGAGCGAGCGCCGCTGGCGGTGATCGACGCGCCCGCGTCGGGACGCATGGCGATTGCCGAAGCGCTTGCCAACCTCGCGGCGGCGGATGTCGCCGGGCTTTCCGCCGTCAAGCTTTCCGCCAACTGGATGGCGGCCTGCGGCGCGCCTGGCGAGGACGCGCGTCTTTATGACACGGTGGCGGCGGTTTCCGAATTCTGCCAGCGCATCGGCCTGGCCATTCCTGTGGGCAAGGATTCGCTCTCCATGCGCGCCGCGTGGAAGGAGGCGGATCGGCAAAAGGAAGTCGTCTCGCCGGTTTCGCTCATCGTCACTGCCTTCGCGCCGGTACTGGATGTGCGCCGCACCCTGACGCCGCAGTTGCAGCTTGACGCGGGCGATACGGAATTGTTGCTGCTCGATCTGGGGCGGGGGCGTCTGGGCGGATCGGCGCTGGCGCAGGTGTTCAGCGCTACCGGCGAGGATGCGCCCGACATCGACAGACCGGAAATCTTGAGCGCATTTTTTGCTGCTGTGCGACGCTTGAAACGGGAAAATCTGCTGCTTGCCTATCATGACCGTTCCGATGGCGGCCTGTTCGTCACCGCCGTGGAAATGGCCTTTGCCGCCCATATGGGCGTGACGCTGGATCTGGAAGGTCTGTGCGCGGACATGTGTACGCTGGATGTTGATGGCGCGGAAAAGCATCCCGAACATTTCGCCGGACGCGACCAGGAAAACATTCTCCGCGCGTTGTTCAATGAAGAAGCCGGGGCGCTGGTCCAGATACGGCGGGAGGATCGGGGAAAGGTGACGGCCTGCCTGCGCGATTACGCCGTGCCGTATGCCTTCGTCGGTCATCCCAACGACGCGGGCGAAATCCGCGTCATACGCAACGCCAGGAACGTGTTTCAGGCATCGCGTGTAAAATTGCAGCGCGTCTGGTCGGAAACCAGTTTTCACATGCAGCGCTTGCGCGACAACCCCGAATGCGCCCAGGAAGAATATGACCGCATCCTGGACGCCTCCGATCCCGGCCTTTCGCCCCGGCTGACCTTTGCGCCGGAACGTGAAGCGCCGTATCTCAATGGGAAAGCCAGGCCGCGAATGGCGATTTTGCGCGAACAAGGCGTAAACAGCCAGTATGAAATGGCCGCCGCCTTTGACCGCGCTGGATTCGAGGCGGCGGACGTGCATATGAGCGATCTGCTTTCTGGCCGCTTGCGTCTTGCGGATTTCCAGGGACTGGCCGCCTGCGGCGGTTTTTCCTATGGCGACGCGCTGGGCGCGGGGCAGGGCTGGGCGCGCACCATCTTGATGAACGCGCGTTGCCGGGACGAATTCACCGCCTTCTTCCAGCGTCCCGATAGCTTCGCCCTGGGCGTCTGCAACGGCTGCCAGATGATGAGCGCCCTGAAAACGCTGATTCCCGGCGCTAAGCACTGGCCGGCATTCCGCAAGAATCGCGTCGAGCAGTTCGAGGCGCGTTTCGTGCAGGTGGAAATCCTGCCCTCGCCCTCGCTGTTCTTTGCGGGCATGGCGGGTTCGATATTGCCCATCGTCGTCTCGCATGGCGAAGGGCGCGTCGTGGCCGAAGAGGGGGAAAGGGCAGGGGAGACGCTGCCCGTGTTGCGCTACGTCGACAATCGCGGCCAGGCAACGGAAGTCTACCCGCAAAATCCCAATGGCTCGCCGAACGGACTGACCGGCATGACCACGGCGGACGGGCGCTTTACCATCATGATGCCGCACCCCGAACGGGTCTTTCGTCGCGTGCAGATGTCCTGGCATCCCAAGGAATGGGGCGCCCACGCCAGTGACGCCAGCCCATGGTTCACCTTGTTCGCGAACGCGCGTCGCTGGATCGGATGAAAAAGGCGGCGGCAAAAAGTAAACTCCCCCTCTTTTTGCCGACTCAGATCAGCAAAAAAGGACAGACAAAGCCTGCCCTTTTTGGGGGGAAAGGCAGGCAACCCACTGCCCGCCTGCACGGATCGTAGGGGTGCGTGCAGCGCGCCCCTACGATCCGTGCAGGCCAGACGGGTTTTCCTCTCCCCTGAGAAAGGGGGGTTGAGGGGGATTTGCGACGGTTCAGAGGACAGAAGACACTCCATTATCCGGCGGGTGTCAAGTGAGTAAGAACACCCTTACGGCGGCGTCAGCCGCCGTATTCGCCTACGACTTTCGCCGCCGATCTTCTTCATCCCCGGTATCCGCGGCCCCGCGTCATCCCCTCGCAAGCCGTCACATGCGCATACCCGCCTCTGACCATCCAGAATCGACAGCCGCCATGTCCTTGGAACATCCACACCCTCCGGCGCATCGGGTCTGGCGCAGTCCAACGGACAACGCTTCCCCCACCGCTCGAACAGCCCTGTCTCCTGCGCCCGCCCTCCCGGCGTCTCGATTTGACGCTCCTCTTCTCGAACACAACACCCCGCCGCTTGTCCAGAGGCCTTTTTGCCAATGCCTTGCTTTTCATTCCCTTTTTCACCCATCGGGCGTCCCTCCTTTATCGGCTATGACCCGCTCTACTGCCCGCTTTGCGCCAGTTTACCCGGGGGCAACCGAGGAAAATGGGATAAAGGCAAGGCAACCCACTACCCATCCGCACACTCCCAAGGGGCGCACTGCGTACGCCCGCAAATCATTCCCACCACGTGACGGCACGGGTGCGCGGGGGTTTTCCTCTCCCTTGGAGTGTTGTTTGATATGGCATTCAACATTTTTACTCACCCCAGTTCAGGAATGCATTATTCTTCCCCCCTTTTCTCCCATCCTCCGATGACTCATTCCGTCCGTCTCTCCCCTGCTCTTTTGACCCACGGCGTCGCCATTCTGAAACAACTGCTTGCCTTTGACGAAGCCGCCGACAAAACCCTTTCGCGTTACTTTCGCGCCCATCCCAAACTCGGTCATGCGGATCGCGGGATGCTGGCGGAAACCTGCTTTGCCTTTTTGCGCCACTATCGCAAACTGAACGTCAAGGTCGCCGCCGCTTTTCCCGCCGCGCCCGTCCCTTCGCCTCGCCATCTGTTCCTTGCCGCGTTCCTCCAGGAAGGCCGCGCCCTGCCGGAAATCGAAGCCTTGCTTGATCCCGGCGAAGCCCAGGGGTTTGCCGCCCTGAAGAATTTTGACGATGCCGCGCTTACCCCCGCCGAACGCGCCGATTTTCCGGACTGGCTGTATGAGCGGCTCATCGAGGCGCATGGCGAAGCCGCAACCCAACAGCTCGCGCAAGCCATGAACCAGCACGCGCCGCTGGATCTGCGGGTAAATGCCATGAAGGGCGAGCGCGACGCGGTGCTGGCGGAGCTTGCCCGTGCGCGCATCACGGCGAAGGCAGGCGCGTATTCGCCGTTTGCCGTCCGCCTTGCCGGGAAACCCGCGCTTGCCCGTCAGCCGCTATTTACGCAAGGCGTCATCGAAGTCCAGGACGAAGGCAGCCAGTTGCTCGGCCTGTTGCTTGCTCCCAGAC
This sequence comes from Zoogloeaceae bacterium, assembly GCA_031288305.1. Taxonomy (GTDB): domain Bacteria; phylum Pseudomonadota; class Gammaproteobacteria; order Burkholderiales; family Rhodocyclaceae; genus Azovibrio. The sequence continues at coordinate 6,275 of JAITRP010000109.1, read as the reverse complement.
GCGGCGAGGCCGTCGCCGACTTCTGCGCCGGCGCGGGCGGAAAAACCCTGCTTCTGGGCGCGTTGATGGCCAATCGCGGCAGGCTCTACGCCTTCGACATTTCCGAAAAACGCCTCGCCCGCCTGAAACCCCGTCTGGCGCGCTCCGGTCTTTCCAATGTCCGTCCCATGCGCATCGAATCCGAACGTGACTCGCGTCTGAAACGCCTGGCCGGGAAAATGGACAGGGTGCTGGTCGACGCGCCCTGTTCCGGTTTGGGCACCCTGCGCCGCAACCCGGATCTGAAATGGCGGCAAACGCCAGAGGGCATCCTGGAACTGACGCGAAAACAGTCCGCCATCCTTGCCGCCGCGGCCCGCCTCGTGCGTCCTGGAGGACATCTGCTCTACGCCACGTGCAGCCTGCTCGACGAGGAAAACGATCAGATCGTCGACGCCTTCCTCGCCAGCCATCCGGAATTCGTCCCGCTTTCCGCCCAAGCCAAACTTGCCCGCCTCGACCTTCCGGAAATCGGCGAACGCCTGCGGCTCTTTCCCCAACGGCACGGCACAGACGCCTTTTATGCGGCCTTGCTCATGAAAAAGAACACATGAACCGCGGCATTCTCACTATAATCGTGGACGCGTCGTGCAAACCCAACGCAAGACCCGTCCGGCTCTGGGGTTTCGTTGCCTTTGCTCCACAGGCGCATACGACATCGCCCTGGCTCTGAATCTACAAGAGGGAGCGTCTTGCCTTCAGGTTTTTACATCATCATGGCCGCGCAGTTCTTTTCCGCGCTGGCCGACAATGCGCTGTTGATCGTTGCCATTGCCGCATTGCGCGATTTGCAGGCGCCTGAAGAATATGTGCCGGCACTGAAAATCTCTTTTGCCGTGTCCTACGTTGTGCTGGCCGCCTTCGTCGGCGCGTTTGCCGACTCCATGCCCAAATGGCGCGTCATGTTCATCAGCAACAACATCAAGATACTGGGCTGCCTGATGATGCTTCTGGGCGCGTATCCGCTCATCGCCTACGCGGTGGTGGGGCTGGGCGCGGCGGCCTATTCGCCCGCCAAATACGGCATTCTTACGGAATACCTGCCGCATCGCTTGCTGGTGCTCGCCAATGGCTGGATCGAGGGACTGACCGTGGCCGCCATCATTTTCGGCGTGGCGCTGGGCGGCGCGTTGTTTACCGAGAGCGCGTCCCGCGTCCTGCTGGCCGTGCCCTTTTCGTTCCTGGACACGCACATCGAAAAGGTGATCGCCCTTATTGGCCTGATTTACATCGTGGCGGCCATCATCAACCTCTATGTGCCGGACACTGGCGTCGATCACAAGCCGCTGAAAAAGAATCCGCTGTATCTGGTGCACGAATTCGGTCACTGCATCGCGCTCCTCTGGCGCGACAAACTGGGACAGATTTCACTGGCCGTCACCACGCTCTTCTGGGGCGCGGCGGCGGCACTGCAACTCATCGTCATCAAGTGGGCGGAAGACAAACTGGGTCTGGCCTATTCTTCCGCTTCCATGCTGCAAGGCGCCGTGGCGGTTGGCGTCGCCGTCGGCGCAACCCTGGCCGCCCGCTTCATCACCCTGAAAAGATCGGTGCGCGTCATTCCGCTGGGCATTGTCATGGGATTTGTCGTGCTCGTCATGAATTTCGTCCCCAACAGTGAAATCGCCATTCCGGTATTGATCCTCATTGGCGCGCTTTCCGGTTTTTTCGTCGTGCCGATGAACGCGCTGTTGCAACACCGGGGACATATTCTCATGGGCGCGGGACATTCCATCGCCGTGCAGAACTTCAACGAAAACACCTCCGTCCTGCTCATGGCGGGCGTATATTTCCTGATGCTCCGGGCAAACATGCCCATATACGGGATTGTCACCCTGTTCGGCCTGTTCGTCAGCGGCATCATGTGCCTCATCCGCCTGCGTCATCTGGAAAACCAGCGCCAGTACGACAGCGTGGCGCACCTGGACGATGGCGCTCGAATGGAAAGAGAAAGCGTCAAAAAGTGAAAAAACCTACTGGTCAATCATGCTGAATGAACCCTATGGAATTCAAGATGCCCGAAGACAGGGCAAACGCTTTTGTCCCCCTCCCTCCTTGCGGGGGAAGGGACGCTTCCATCTCCCTCCCCCGCAAGGAGGGAGGGACAGGGCGCTTCCGGCGGGCAGTCACGCCAAGATTGCGTCGATTCTACGTTGTCTGGCTACTGCCTTTTGACGCATCCGCGTCACGAACGCCGCCGCCGTATGATGCGCGGTAGAATGCGCAATTGTTCCTTCCCGACAAACGCCATGCGCCTTACCTTGACCCGACCAGATGACTGGCATCTGCATTTGCGCGATGGCGAAACGCTTTTCGTCACGCTGGCGCACAGCGCCCGCCAGTTCGCCCGCGCCATCGTCATGCCCAACCTGAAGCCGCCGGTAACGACCGTGGCGCTGGCCGCGGCCTACCGCGCGCGCATCCTCGCCGCGCTGCCGCAAGGCGCAAGGTTCGAGCCGTTGATGACACTCTATCTCACCGACCATACGCCGCCGGAAGAAATCGAAAAGGCCAGGGATTGCGGCTTCATCCAGGGCGTCAAGCTCTATCCGGCGGGCGCAACCACCAATTCCGCCGCGGGCGTGACCCGCATCGAAAACGCCAGCGCGGTATTCTCCGCCATGGAAAGCGCGGGACTGCCGCTGCTCTTGCACGGCGAAGTCACCGACCCAAAGGTGGATATCTTCGATCGCGAAAAAGTATTCATCGACACCCTCCTCGCCCCGCTCCTCCGGCGCTTTCCCCGCTTGAAGGCGATCCTGGAGCATGCCACCACCCGCGAGGCGGTCGCGTTCGTGCGCGATCAGCATCGGGCGGGCGTATCCATCGCCGCCACGCTGACCGCGCACCATCTCCTCTACAATCGCAACGCGCTGTTCCAGGAAGGGTTGCGTCCGCACCGCTATTGCCTGCCCGTATTGAAGCGCGAAACGCATCGCCTGTCCTTGCTGGAAGCGGCAACTTCCGGGCATCCGGCCTTTTTTCTGGGAACCGATTCCGCGCCGCATCCGCAAAACGCCAAGGAAGCCGCCTGCGCCTGCGCCGGATGTTATACCGCCTCGCACGCGCTGGAACTCTACGCCCAAGCCTTTGAATCGGCGGGCGCATTGGATAAACTGGAAGCCTTCGCCAGCTTCAACGGGCCGGATTTTTATGGTTTGCCGAGAAACCGTGAGAAAATCACCCTATGCAAGAAGGCGCAAGATGTGCCCTGTGGCTATCCAGTCGCCAAAATGAGCATCGTGCCGCTGTGCGCGGGCGAGACGCTGGACTGGCAGATGCTGCCGGGAAGCGAAGAGACCTGATCCGGGAGAATCCTCATGCAACGCCTGTCCTGCCGCATACTGCCCCTGTTCCTGCCGCTGCTTGCCGCTTGCACCAACGACGGCGCGGCCTACCTGGTCGATGGCCAGCGCCACGCCATTTCCATCGTGCGCGACAGCATGTTCTGGGAAAAACAGGTGAACCTTTCGCTGGTCGTCAGCCGCCTGCCTGACTGCCAGCGTCGCCACGCCATCCAGAAAGCCAACCCCAAGGCGCATATCGAACTCTGGCAGCCGCCGGGAGAAGGCGCCTATATCCTGAAAATCGGCAACACCATGTACGTCACCGAAACCCGCACCTGCGAAGGCTTCGCCCGCTTGAACGAAGATCCGCCCGGCGGACTGGGCGTGCAACTGGGCGTCTTCGGCGAAATCAAGGGCGTTTTCTCCTTCGTTCCGGTAAAGGAAGAAGAATGAAACGCGCCTGTCTCTTGGCCTTGCTTCCTGGTTCCCGGCATGCGTAAGGGCATCATTCTCGCCGGAGGCTCCGGCACCCGGCTATATCCGGCAACGCTGGCGGTATCCAAGCAACTGTTGCCCATCTTCGACAAGCCGATGGTGTATTACCCGCTGACCACCCTGATGCTGGCGGGCATTCGCGATATCCTGATTATCTCCACGCCGCAGGATACGCCGCGTTTCGCGCAGCTTCTGGGCGACGGCAGCGCCTGGGGCATTCGCCTTGCCTATGCCGTGCAGGAAAGGCCGGAAGGGTTGGCGCAGGCGTTCATCATCGGCGCGGAGTTCATCGGTAATAATCCCGTCACGCTGGTGCTGGGCGACAACATCTTCTACGGGCATGAACTCCATCGCCTGCTGGCGCGCGCCAGCGCGCGCGCATCGGGCGCCAGCGTCTTCGCCTATCACGTCCAGGACCCGGAACGCTACGGCGTGGTGACCTTCGACGCCCAGGGACAGGCGACCAGCATCGAGGAAAAACCGGCCTCGCCCCAGTCGAATTACGCGGTCACCGGCTTGTACTTCTACGACAACCGAGTACTGGAAATCGCCCGTTCCGTTCGTCCGTCGGCGCGCGGCGAGTTGGAAATCACCGATGTCAACCGGCATTACCTGGCGCTGGGCGCGCTAAAGGTGGAAACCATGGGACGGGGCTACGCCTGGCTGGATACCGGTACGCACGAATCCATGCTGGAAGCCAGCCAGTTCATCGCCACCATGGAAAAACGCCAGGGATTGAAGGTAGCCGTGCCGGAAGAACTCGCCTGGCGGCAGGGCTGGATTAGCGGCAAGGCGCTGGCGGCGCTGGCGCAACCTCTGCGGAAAAATGCCTACGGCCAATATCTGCTGGCGCTCCTGGCGGACAAAAAAGGAAAGACGTGACAACGGTTCAAAGTCTGGAACTTCCCGAAATATTGCTGTTTACCCCCAGGATATTCGGCGACGCGCGCGGCTTCTTCTTTGAAAGTTTCAACGCGCGCGAGTTTTCCGCCCTGAGCGGCCTGACCTTCGATTTCGTACAGGACAACCATTCGCGCAGCGCCCGCCATGTGCTGCGCGGCCTGCATTACCAGATACGCCAGCCGCAAGGCAAGCTGGTGCGGGTAACGGCGGGCGAGGTCTTCGATGTGGCGGTGGATCTTCGCAAGTCGTCGCCCGCTTTCGGACGCTGGATCAGCGCGCGTCTTTCCGCGGAAAACAAGCGCCAGGTGTGGATTCCCCCAGGTTTCGCGCATGGGTTCCTGTGCCTGAGCGAATATGCCGAAGTGCTCTACAAGACCACGGATTACTACGCGCCGGAGCATGAGCGTTGCCTTCTCTGGAATGATCCGGCCATTGGCATAGACTGGCCGCTGGTCGGCGCCTTGCCCGGTCTTTCCGCCAAGGACCAGATGGGCGCGCCGCTGGCTCGGGCGGAAGTCTTCTGACGACATCCAATGGCAACCTATGCAATTGGCGACATCCAGGGCTGCTTCGATTCCCTGCAACGCCTGCTCGCGCGCTGCGCCTTCGATCCGGAAAAGGACCGGCTCTGGCTGACAGGCGATCTGGTCAATCGCGGCCCGGATTCCCTTGCCACGCTGCGGTACGTGAAATCATTGGGGGACGCCGCCATCACGGTGCTTGGCAATCACGATCTGTATCTCCTGATGATCGCCGAAACCGCCCGCGCCCGCCGCGGTCGCGGCGACACCCTGCAGGCGGTGCTGGACGCGCCGGACAGGGCGGCATTGCTCGACTGGCTGCGCCGATGTCCGCTCTGCCATGTCGAGGGGGAATACTGCCTTGTCCATGCCGGGCTTATGCCGCAATGGCAGGTAAAAAAGGCCAGGGAACTAGCCGCCGAAGTCGAGGCGCGCTTGCAAGACGCGCATTACCGCGATTTTCTCGCCAACCTCTGGGGCAGCAAACCGGCGTACTGGTCAGGCAGGTTGCGGGGCATGGCGCGGTTGCGCGTCATTGTCAACGCCATGACGCGCATGCGCTTTTGCCGCATGCGCGGGGAAAACGGCTGCGAGATGGATTTTTCCGCCAAGGGCGGACTGGATTCTGCGCCTCAAGGTTGTCTGCCGTGGTTCGGCCTGCCCGGACGCAAGAGCGCCGACCATGTGTTGATCACCGGCCACTGGTCGGCACTGGGTCTGTATTGCCTGCCCAACCTGTTGGCGCTGGACAGCGGCTGTCTCTGGGGCGGACCGCTTTCCGCCGTGCGCCTGGAAGACCGGGCGCTGTTCCAGGTGGGAAGCAGCCCGGAAGAAATTGATAGCGGCAAAAAGCAAGATCCCACTTTTTATCGGTTCAGTTAGGGCGCGTTCACACTATCGCAGAGCATCGATGATCAGGACGAAATGGATAAAAGCACAGAACATCCGATCGAGTTTTTCGATGCGGGAGAAGATTCGGCGAAAGCCTTTGAGCCGACGGAACAGACGCTCGACTTCGTTACGGCGGCGG
>JAITRP010000070.1 GCA_031288305.1 Zoogloeaceae bacterium | reverse complement strand
GCGAAGGTGAGACCCCGGCCTGAAGGCCGGGGGATCAATCCGTAGCCATTGGGGAGGGGAGAGAAACCCCTTCCCAATGACGTTGGACCGGCAGCCCTGAAGGTCTGCCGCTAATTTCTTGCTCGGGAAATCGCAGGCAAACGAACGCACGATTGAAACTGTTTCCCGATCTGCTATTGTGTACGCATAACTTTTTTGCAAGTGGCGCGCCGTGCGAACAAACCTGCCTGTATCCCAAGTCGAAACCCTGTTGCCCGAAGGCGAATTCATCTATTCGCGCACGGACGCCAGAGGCGTCATCGTGGAAGCAAACGACGCCTTTGCCCGCATCAGCGCGTATACACGCGAGGAGATGCTGGGAAAGCCGCACAACCTGGTGCGGCATCCCGACATGCCGCCGGAAGCCTTCGCCGACATGTGGCGCGATCTCAAGGAGGGACTGCCGTGGCGCGGACTGGTCAAGAACCGGCGCAAGGATGGCGGCTATTACTGGGTGATCGCCAATGTCGCGCCCGTGCGCGAAGGCGGGCGGATCATCGGCTACCAGTCGGTGCGCGGATGTCCCGGCAAGGCGGAGATTCAGGCGGCGGAAGCCGCCTATCGGCGCATTCGCGCGGGCGACGCCTCCATCCGCGTCGAACATGGCCGCGTGGTGTCGACACGCCGTTCCTTCGCCAATTACCTGCAAGACCTGAAACTGCAAAACAATACGGCGGGCGTTCTGCTGCTGCTCACAAGCCTGTCTCTCGTTTTTTCCGGCCTGTTGCCCGCATTGGCGGGGCAGATTCTGGGCGGATTCGGGGCGCTCTACGGACTTTACTTCCTGCTGGGCTTTGCGCCGCGTTTGCGCCGCGATCTGGCATGCGTCTCGCACTACCTGTTTACCCTGCTGCGTAGCGGCGACCTGCGCGCCCGGCTGGACGGCGATCGTCCCGACGCGCTGGGCGAGATTTTCCATCGCCTGGATCACTTCACCGCCTGGATGCAATCCACCTTGCAGGGCATGAACGAAACCTCCCGCGATGTGCGCCAATCCGCGCAGGCTGTCGCGCAGAGCATCATCGTGCTGAAGGATTCCGCGCAGGCGCAAAGCGACGCCACGGCAGCCGCGGCGGCGGGCATCGAAGAAATCACGGGTTCCGTCGGTGAAGTCGCCGCCAATGCCGTCGCCACCCGTGACGCGGCGCATATGGCGTCGCAGGCGTCCATCCGCGGCGGCGAACTGGCGCGGCAGGTGAGCGAAACCATACGCGCGCTGGCCGATTCGGTGCGCGGCTCGGCAGGTCAGGTGGAACGCATGGGCGAACATTCCAAGGAAATTTCCCGCATCACGGGCGTGATTCGGGAAATTGCCGATCAAACCAACTTGCTCGCCCTGAACGCCGCCATCGAAGCGGCGCGCGCCGGCGAACAGGGACGCGGCTTTGCGGTGGTGGCCGACGAAGTCCGGAAACTCGCGGAACGCAGCGCCCAGGCCACGCAGGAAATCAGCGCCATGGTGAGTTCCGCGCAGAACGAAACCAGCAAGGCCGTGGAAGGAATGCGCGCGGGCGCAAGCCAGGTGGAAAATGGCGTCAAGCTGGTGCAGGACGCGCACAACGCCCTGCTGGAAATCAATGAGCAAATGTCCCGGACACTGACGATGGTGAGCGATATTTCCCACTCCTCCAGCGAACAACAGAAAGCCATGACATCCATGTCCGGCAACGTCGAACAGGTGGCCTCCATGACCGACCAAAACCTCGCCTTGGCCGGAGAAACCACCCGCACCGCCGAAATCCTCCGCGCCGCCACCGAACGCATGCAAAAGGCCGTGGAACAGTATACGGTTTAGGAAGGCGGCAAAAAGTGAAAACCACTACCACCCCACCCATCCGGTCGTCGAGGCGCATTACGTATGCCCGCAAACCAATCCGCCGCATGACGGCCACGGGCGCACACAGAGTGCGCCCCTACGACAACACAGACCGCGCTGGTTTTGCGTTGGGTTTACACGGTTTGAAGCCAGGCTTTGCCTGGCTTCAAACCCCAAGATAACCCGGCAAAAAGTGGGTTTTCACTTTTTGACGCTTCCTTATGTTGGATTTTACTTTTTGTCGTACACAATCAATGGGCTGGCATGTAGGTGGGCTTCGATCTTTTGCAGCAGGTGGTCGGAAACGCCCGCTGCCGCAAAGCAGGACGGCCACGCGGCGCGTCGTGGCGCGGACCTCTTCCAGCAGTTCGTCGCGCGTATGATCATGGCGTCCGATTCGGGTAAACCACGCGGCGTAGGCCACCGTGGGCACAAGGCCATAGGCCGGGGCCAGGCGCGGGTGCGCCAGGTTTTCGTAGTAGAGGAGCGACCAGTTCTTGATGTGCGCGTCCCCATTGCCCAACAGGACGTTGAGCACGAGACGCTGGGTCATTTCCTTCAAGTCCGGCAGCCCGCCCGTGTAGCGCAATAGCGTGAGCGCGATCATCTCGTAGTTGACCCGCCCATACTTCTGCGCGGAACGCAGGTTGAAAACCTGAGCAAAATCCTCGACATGCGCGCGGCTGTCGTCGGGCCTATCGAAGCACCGGATTGCGTAGAACGGTTCCCTTTCCCGGTAGCCGGACATATCGGGCAGGCCGTTGATCTGTTCCGCCGCCAGCAGCGCCACCTCCGGAACCTCGATGCCCGCGGCGCGCACGGTTTCCATCATCGCCACCTCGATGCGCGGCAAAGCCTCGAAATCCTTGGAAGGCGGCTTCATAATGTAGTTGCCCAGATTGCCGCCGATGTTGAGCGTGTAACGCTCGCCCTGGCGCAGCATGGAAAATTCCATCTGCATTTCGCCGAGAGAAAATTTCAATTCCGCCAGACCGTCCGTCGTGGGCAGGACGGGCAGGCCGTGTTGCAGGCGCAGGCGCTCCGGCGTGTCGGCGGGCGTCAAGTATCACGGCGCCGGGGAGATCGTGCCCAAGCGCGGCGAGGAGCAAGAATTCCCGATCCTCATGCACCTTGAGCCGATGGGCGATGCGGGCGCACAAGCCGCCTTCGGGCAGCAGGTTGGAAAAAAGGGCGACGCCTTGAGACCGACGCGGATTTGTGGCGCGGATCGCGCAGCAGCGCCACGGCGCTCACTTCGTCTTTTGGGCGCGCCAAGGGAGAGCGTCAGGATTGGACGCGCCTCTCCCAGGGCGATGACTCCTCATCGGCGGTGAAGACGGTCTTTGCGTCCGGATAATGCGTCAGATACCCGGCCGCAGATCATTTAGGCGCACTTCCAAGGAATGTACGCCGCTCATTCTTCGTCTTTCAGGTGCTCGAACTCGGTGAGGAGACCCATGGGTCTCCGGCAGCCTCCGCCTTGGGCAGGGCGACCTGTCCGATTGGAACCAGCGCGATTTCGAGGCCGAGCGAGGCGGCATAGGTGAGGAAGGTATCCAGCATCATGTCGAGACCGTTCTCGATTTTCGAAACCGTCCCCTGACGCATGTTTTTTATACGTCCCTGCGCCAACCCCGCCGCTTCGCGGGCACGGCGCAAGCGCTTGCCCAGGAAGGCAAGGTTTCCGGGTTGCCAGGACGTGATGGCGGCTTGGATTTGGACGTTTTATTCTATATGCCAAATCGACTAATGAAACAGTAATCTATACGATATAGCGACTAAAATTAACCCGAACCCCAATGGAAGGCACGATCCAAAGTGGAGGAAGTCAAGGTGACATCGATCACCAATAGGTATGCCGTTGCTGGTTTCTCAAGGTCGAGCATGGCTTGGACGATCAGGGAAAGCGCGGTTGTCTTCCCCCAACTCCTCATGCCCCCTGTGAAGGGGGGCATGAGGGGGTTCTGGGGGGATTGAGGGCGCACTACAAAGGGTTTGCGGCGGTTCAGCTTGCATCGAACCCTGGTTCCTGTTCCGCGGCTGCAAACCCCTCACCAGCCCTCCCCTTGTGTGCCAGCTTCGCAGCCTGCAAAGGCTTTGCTGCACCTGGCTGGCTTCGCCAGACCAGCCTGCGGCTGTCCTTTCGCCTTCGGATCCAGCAGGGAAGGGCTGACGCCCTGTAAAGGGAGCGCCGCTGCGCTTCGTCCTGGGCGATTTTTCCTCCACTTTGGATCGCACCCCAAGCAAGGGGTACTTTTGCCCACTATTCAAGTCTCTTTGCTAGGGATGCTTCCAAGAGGCAACCGGGATAGTATTGCTGGCATGCCTTTTTGTAATACGCCAGCGCCCTGGGGATATCCTCGGCAACCCGCTTACCCCTTTCATACATGAACCCAAGCGAAAAGCAGGAGATATGATTGTCCTTGTCGCATTCGCGCTGCCATTGCGCCCGCGCCATTTCATTGGCCGCGGCGGATTTGGCCAAATCCTGAGGAGCGATCCTTCCTTCTTCATAGGTATCGCCCAGCCGCTCGCAAGCGAACGCGTCCGCATCGTGTTCACAGCCTTTCTTTCGCAGCGCGAAAGTCTTGGCATGCAGCGCCATGCCGCGTTCCCTGTCCTGCGCCACGTCTTTGCCCGCCATGTACAGATCGCCCAGGCGCTCGCAGGAATCGTCGTTATCGAGATCGCAGCCTTTCCGCCACAGGCTGGCGGCTTTTGCCGCGTTTCTTTCGACGCCGTCCTCACCGCGCGAATACGCCGAACCCAGGGAAGAACAGAAGAGGTCTTCGCCGAAATCACAGGCTTTTTCCTCGTATTGCACCGCTTTCCGCGCATCTTCTTCCACATCCTCGCCATATCGATACAGTCGCGATAAGTGAACGCAGGCCGGAGCGACGCCCGCGTCGCAGGATTGTTGCAGAAGCAGGAGCGCCTTTGCCATATCCTGCGCAACGCCCAGACCGCTTGCATGAAGAAAACCCAGCCTCTGGCAGTCGAACATATGGCCTTTCTCACATTCTGGCTGATGAAGTTCCGCGGCCCTGGCAAAAAACCGCTGCGCGCTTTCCTCATCCTTGTCCACGCCTTCTCCCGATTGATACATGTCGCCCAGCCAGTCACAGGCAAAACCTTCGTTTTCCGCGCACGCTTTTTCGGCAAGCGCAAAGGCTTTTGCCATATCCTTTTCCACGCCGGAACGATACGCGATCACCAGATGCGCGCATCCCCTGGCGATATTGGCGTCACAGGCTTTCTGCGCATATGTCCGCATTCTTTTGATGCTTTTGGCGGTTGCCTTGAAAAAGGAATGGACGCGCGCCGCATTCGCGCAGGCGGCATAGTCCTCCAGAGCGCAGGCTTTTTCGTAGAATTCGGCGGCCTTCGCATAGTCATGCGTATCATGTTCATGAAAACCGCCCAGAACCGCGCAGCTTTTCGCTTCGCCGCGCGCGCAGGCGTTCTTCTCCTGGCTTTCGTTCCCTGAAGCATTCTTCTGGCAAGACGAAAACGCGACCGCCAAAAACACCACGCAGACAATGATCTTTTTCATTTTCACGCTCCCTTGGACCATATCCATAGCATATCATGTTCGCAGGCAGTTCCGCGTTCAGGGATAAAAACGGCGCAACCGGAGGTTGCGCCGTTGATGTGGCGTTTGGCGCGACCTGACAAGGCCGCCCATCGTCATTCCGTTGCCGTGGTTTCCACGCTTGCCTCGTCCGCGTCCAGGATGGCGCGGTCGCTGGCCTGATCTTCGCCAGCGGCCTGCGCCTTGCGGCTCCTGTGGTAGGCAAGGCCAGTGCCGGCGGGAATGAGCCGGCCAACGATGACGTTTTCCTTCAGGCCGCGCAACTCGTCGCGCTTGCCCATGATTGCCGCTTCGGTGAGCACGCGCGTGGTTTCCTGGAAGGAAGCCGCCGAGATAAAGGAATCGGTGGAAAGCGACGCCTTGGTAATCCCCAGGAGCACATGCTCATAGACTGCCGGAATCTTGCCCTCGGCTTGCATGCGGTCATTTTCCGCCATCACCTCGGCGCGCTCGACCTGTTCGCTCTTGATGAAGCGGGTGTCGCCCGGATCGGTGATGGTTACCCGCCGGAGCATCTGGCGCACGATAACCTCAATGTGTTTGTCATTGATTTTCACGCCTTGCAGACGATATACGTCCTGCACCTCGTCGGTAATGTAACGGGCGAGTTCCTCGATGCCCTTCAGCCGCAGAATGTCATGCGGGTCCTGTTCGCCCTCGACGATGATCTCTCCCTTGGCGACAATCTGGCCGTCGTGGATAAGCACATGCCGGTCCTTGGGAATCAGGTATTCGTGCGGCGCGTTGTTTTCCAGTTCGGTGATGATGAGCCGCTGCTTGCCCTTGGTTTCCTTGCCGAAGGAGACCTTGCCGGTGATTTCCGCGAGGATGCTGGCTTCCTTGGGCGTGCGCGCCTCGAAAAGTTCAGCCACGCGCGGCAAACCTCCGGTGATGTCGCGGGTCTTCGCCGATTCGACGGGAATCCGCGCCAGCACATCGCCCTCGCGCACTTTCTGCCCTTCCTCGACCGAAATGATGGAGCCGACCAGGAAGGCAATGGAAACCGGTTGCTCCGTATCGGCGATGCGGATTTCCTCGCCCTTGTCGTCCGTGAGCTTCACGATCGGGCGCAAGCCCTTGGACTTGCTCTTGGCGCCCGTCTTGACGTCGATTACCTTCAGGGCGGACAGGCCGGTCACATCGTCGATTTCCTTGGCGACGGTCACGCCTTCCTCGACATTCTCGAATTTCACGATGCCCGCGTACTCGGTGATGATGGGCCGGGTATGCGGATCCCAGGTCGCCAGCTTCGCGCCCGCCTTGACGGTTTTGCCGTCGGTGGGCAGCAGGGTCGCGCCGTAGGGAACCTTGTGGCGTTCGCGCTCGCGCCCGGATTCATCGGTAATGATGAGTTCGCTGGAACGGGAAATGACCACCTTTTCGCCCTTGGCGTTGGTCACATAGCGTACGCCGGAAGAAAAACGCACGATGCCGGCGGACTTGGATTCGATTTCGGAAATGGCTGCCGCGCGCGAGGCCGCGCCGCCCACATGGAAGGTGCGCATGGTGAGCTGGGTGCCCGGCTCGCCAATGGACTGCGCGGCAATGACGCCCACCGCCTCGCCCACATTGACCAGGTAGCCGCGCCCCAGATCGCGCCCGTAACACTTGGCGCACAGCCCGTAGCGGGTATCGCAGGTGAGCGGAGTGCGCACCTTGACTTCGTCCACGCCCAGCCTGTCGATGCGCTCGACCAGCTCTTCGGTCAGCAGGGCGCCCGCAAAGATGACGCTTTCCTGCGTTTCGGGATCGATGACATCGTCGGCGACGACGCGCCCCAGGATGCGTTCCTTCAAGGGTTCGATCACTTCCCCGCCTTCCACCAGCGCGCGCACGGTATAGCCGTTGCGGGTGCCGCAATCCTCCTCGGTGATGACGAGGTCTTGCGTCACATCCACCAGACGCCGGGTGAGATACCCGGAATTGGCGGTCTTCAACGCCGTGTCCGCCAACCCCTTGCGCGCGCCGTGCGTGGAGATGAAGTATTGCAGCACGTTCAGCCCCTCGCGGAAATTGGTGGTGATCGGCGTTTCGATGATCGAGCCGTCGGGCTTGGCCATCAAGCCGCGCATCCCGGCCAACTGGCGAATCTGGGCGGCGGAGCCGCGCGCGCCGGAATCCGCCATCATGAAGATGGAATTAAAGGAATCCTGTTCGACTTTCCTGCCGTGCCGGTCGGTGACGTTTTCGCGGGAAATCTGCGCCATCATCGCCTTGGCGACTTCATCGCCCGTGCGCCCCCAGATGTCGACCACCTTGTTGTAGCGTTCGCCCTGCGTGACCAGGCCATTGGTATATTGGTCCTCGATGTCCTTCACTTCGGCTTCCGCCGCCGCGATGATGTCCGCCTTCTGCGGCGGCACCTTCATGTCGTCGGCGCAAAACGAAATCCCGGCGCGGGTGGCGAGCGCGTAACCATGCTGCATCAGCTTGTCGGCAAAGATCACCGTTTCGCGCAGGCCGCAACGCCGGAAGGATTCATCGATCAGACGGGAAATTTCCTTTTTCTTCAAGGGCTTGTCGATATTCTTGAAGGGAAGCCCCTTGGGCAATATCTTGGAGAGCAGGGCGCGTCCCACCGTGGTTTCGGTACGCGCCTGCCTTTCATTCCATTCATCTTCGCCCGCGCCCGCCTCGAAGACTTTCAGGCGCACGCAGATGCGCGAGTGCAGTTCCACCTCGCCCGCGGCAAACGCCCGTTCCATTTCCGCCAGATCGGCAAACAGCATGCCCTCGCCCTTCGCGTTGATGCGCTCGCGCGTGGCGTAATACAGTCCCAGCACAATGTCCTGCGAAGGCACGATGATCGGCGCGCCGTTGGCTGGAGAAAGCACATTGTTGGAAGCAAGCATCAGGGTGCGCGCTTCCATCTGCGCTTCCAGCGACAAGGGCACGTGCACAGCCATCTGGTCGCCGTCGAAGTCGGCGTTGAAGGCCGAGCAGACGAGCGGATGCAACTGGATCGCTTTCCCCTCGATCAATACCGGCTCGAACGCCTGGATGCCCAGGCGGTGCAGCGTCGGGGCGCGGTTCAGCATTACCGGATGCTCGCGGATGACGTCTTCGAGAATGTCCCAGACCACGGCCTCCTGGTTTTCCACCATCTTTTTCGCCTGCTTGATGGTGGTCGCCAGCCCCAGGACTTCCAGCTTGTGAAAAATGAAGGGCTTGAAGAGTTCCAGGGCCATCAGCTTGGGCAGGCCGCATTGATGCAGCTTCAATTGCGGCCCGACCACGATTACGGAACGCCCGGAATAATCGACGCGCTTGCCCAGGAGGTTTTGCCGGAAGCGTCCGCCCTTGCCCTTGATCATGTCGGCGAGTGATTTCAGCGGGCGCTTGTTGGCGCCGGTCATCGCCTTGCCGCGCCGGCCATTGTCGAGGAGCGAATCCACGGCTTCCTGCAACATGCGCTTTTCGTTCCGGACGATGATGTCGGGCGCGCGCAGTTCCAGCAGGCGTTTCAGGCGATTGTTGCGGTTGATGACGCGCCGGTAGAGGTCATTCAGGTCGGAAGTGGCGAAGCGCCCGCCATCCAGCGGCACGAGCGGACGCAAGTCGGGCGGCAGCACCGGCAGCACTTCCAGCACCATCCATTCCGGCTTGATGCCGGATTTCTGGAAGGCTTCGATCACTTTCAGCCGCTTGGCGAGTTTCTTGTTCTTGGCGTCCGATCCGGTAGTCGCCAGCTCGGCGTGCAGATGTTCGGCCTCGCTGTCGATATCCAGGTTGCGCAGCAATGCGCGGATGCCTTCGGCGCCCATCAGGGCGGAAAACTCGTCCGCGTGCTTTTCCACCATTTCCAGATGCTGATCCTCGGTAAGCAGTTGCCCGCGTTGCAGGTCGGCCACGTTGCCAGGCTCGACCACCACGAAAGCCTCGAAGTACAGCACCCGCTCGATGTCGCGCAGCGTCATGTCCAGCACCATGCCCAGACGGCTGGGCAGCGACTTCAGGAACCAGATGTGCGCCACCGGGGAGGCGAGTTCGATATGCCCCATGCGCTCGCGGCGCACCTTGGCGAGCGTGACTTCCACGCCGCACTTCTCGCAGATGACGCCGCGATGTTTCAGGCGCTTGTACTTGCCGCACAGGCATTCGTAATCCTTGATCGGGCCGAAAATCTTGGAGCAGAACAGGCCATCGCGTTCCGGCTTGAACGTCCGGTAGTTGATGGTTTCCGGCTTCTTGATCTCGCCATACGACCAGGAACGGATCTTGTCGGGCGAGGCGAGACCAATGGTAATCGCGTCGAATTCTTCTTCCTGTGTCTGCCTGAACAGATCGAGCATTTTCATCATGGCTTGTATTCTCCCTGCCTCAAATCAGTAACGTTCCAGATCGATGTCGATGGCCAGCGACCGGATTTCCTTGACGAGCACGTTGAAGGATTCCGGCATCCCGGCATCGATTCGGTGTTCGCCCTTGACGATGTTTTCATAGACCTTGGTGCGCCCGTTCACATCGTCGGATTTCACGGTCAGCATTTCCTGGAGCACATAAGACGCGCCATAGGCTTCCAGCGCCCAGACTTCCATTTCCCCGAAACGCTGACCGCCGAACTGCGCCTTGCCGCCCAGGGGCTGCTGCGTAACCAGCGAGTACGGGCCGGTGGAACGCGCGTGCATCTTGTCGTCGACCAGATGGTGCAGCTTCAGGTAGTGCATGTAGCCTACGGTGACGGGACGATCGAACGGTTCGCCGGTGCGGCCGTCGAAAAGCCGCACCTGCCCGTTGGCGGGCAAGCCCGCCAAATCCAGCATGTACTTGATCTCCTCTTCCCTGGCGCCATCGAACACCGGCGTGGCGAAAGGCACGCCGTCCTTCAGGTTGTCGGCCAGTTCGAGGATTTCCGCGTCATCCAGGGCGTCCAGGTCTTCCTTCTTGCCGCACTTGTTGTACACCTTGGCGAGGAAAGCGCGCAGTTCCCTGGTACTGACCGCCTTGTTTTCCTTGACGCCGACGGCTTTCTTCCACAGCGCGCCGATCCGCTCGCCCAGTTCCTTGGCCGCCCAGCCGAGGTGCACCTCGAGAATCTGCCCGACGTTCATGCGCGAAGGCACGCCCAGCGGATTCAACACGATATCCACCGTGCGCCCGTCCGCCATGTGCGGCATGTCTTCCACCGGCATGATGCGCGAGACCACGCCCTTGTTGCCGTGCCGTCCCGCCATCTTGTCGCCCGGTTGCAGGCGGCGCTTTACCGCCACATAGACCTTGACCATCTTTTGCACCCCCGGCGGCAGTTCATCGCCCTGGGTAAGTTTTTTCTCTTTCGATTTGAGGTCTTCGTCGAAATCCTTGCGTTTTTGTTCCAGCGTCTCGCGGATCTGTTCGATCTGCTGCGCCGCGTCTTCATCCGCCATGCGAATGTCGAACCAGTGATGCGGCTCCAGGTCTTCCAGATACTCCAGCGTGATTTCAGAACCCTTGGCCAGACGTTTCGGCCCGCCATTGGCCTTCTTGCCGAGAATCTGGCGTTTCACGCGGTCAAAGGCGTCGCGTTCGACGATGCGCATCTGGTCGGCCAGGTCGAGCCGGTAGCCGCGCAGGTGATCGTCGATAATGGACTGCGCCCGCTTGTCGCGTTCTATGCCCTCGCGGGTAAACACCTGCACGTCGATGACCGTGCCGGCGATGCCCGCCGGCACGCGCAGGGAAGTGTCCTTCACGTCGGAAGCCTTTTCCCCGAAGATGGCGCGCAGCAGTTTTTCTTCCGGCGTCAGCGTGGTTTCGCCCTTGGGCGTGACCTTGCCCACCAGCACGTCGCCCGCCGTGACCTCCGCGCCGATGAAGACGATGCCGGATTCATCGAGACGCGACAACTGCGCCTCGCCCAGCGAAGCGATGTCGCGGGTGATTTCTTCCGGCCCCAATTTGGTGTCGCGCGCCACCACCGAAAGCTCCTCGATGTGGATGGACGTGTAGCGATCCTCGGCGACCACGCGCTCGGAGATGAGGATGGAATCCTCATAGTTGTAGCCGTTCCAGGGCATGAAGGCGATGAGCATGTTCTGTCCCAGCGCCAGTTCGCCCTGATCGGTGGAAGCGCCATCGGCCACCACGTCGCCCCCCGCGATCACGTCGCCCACCTTCACCACGGGACGCTGGTTGATGTTGGTGCTCTGGTTGGAGCGGGTATATTTCACCAGGTTGTAAATATCCACGCCCACGCCGCCAGACTGAGTCGCGTCGTCATCGACGCGCACCACCACGCGCCCGGCATCGACATAGTCGACCACGCCGCCGCGCAGGGCAATCACCGCCGTGCCGGAGTCGACCGCCACCGTGCGCTCTATGCCCGTTCCCACCAAAGGTTTTTCCGGACGCAGGCAGGGTACGGCCTGGCGCTGCATGTTGGCGCCCATCAATGCCCGGTTGGCGTCGTCGTGTTCCAGGAAGGGGATAAGGGAAGCCGCGACGGAGACGATCTGCCCCGGCGCCACATCCATGTAATTTACGCGCGCGGGTTCGGCCAGAACGGTTTCGCCTTTCTCCCGGCAGGTGACGAGTTCGTCGATGAGCTTGCCGCCCTTGTCCAGCGTCGCGTTCGCCTGGGCGATCACGTGCTGCTGGCCTTCCTCGATGGCGGAAAGGTAATCGATTTGGTCGGTCACCTTGCCGTTCTCCACCTTGCGATAGGCGGTCTCGATGAACCCGTAGTGATTCACCCGCGCGTACAGGGCAAGCGAATTGATGAGGCCGATGTTCGGGCCTTCCGGCGTTTCAATCGGGCAGACGCGGCCATAGTGTGTCGGGTGCACGTCGCGCACCTCGAAGCCGGCGCGCTCACGCGTGAGACCGCCTGGTCCCAACGCGGAAACCCGGCGCTTGTGGGTGATTTCCGACAGGGGATTCGTTTGATCCATGAACTGCGAGAGCTGGCTGGAGCCGAAGAATTCCTTGATCGCGGCGGAAATGGGCTTGGCGTTAATCAAGTCGTGCGGCATCAGGTTTTCCGATTCCGCCTGGTTCAGGCGCTCCTTCACCGCCCGTTCGACGCGCACGAGGCCGGAACGGAACTGGTTTTCCGCCAATTCGCCGACCGAACGCACACGGCGGTTGCCCAGGTGATCAATGTCGTCGATGTCGCCATGTCCATTACGCAGCTTGACCAGCACCTTGATGACATCGACGATGTCGCGCGGCGAGAGGGTGAGTTGTTCGCACGCCTCGGCATTCGCGCCCAGCTTCTTCAGGCGGCCTGCCAGTTGTTCGGCTTTCTCTTGCGTCATGTTCTCTTCCAGCGCGCGCGGGCCGTAGGAAAGCTGGGAAACCATCTCCTGGATGACCGGCAAGGGTTTGCCCGTTTCTTCCGCCAGCTTTTTCAGGGCGGCTTCGGCGCGCGATTGCAGGCTCTTGACCATCACCTTGTACTCGATGACCTGCTCACGCTCCAGACGGCGGTTGAACTTCATGCGCCCGACCCCGGAAAGGTTGTAGCGTTCATCGGCGTAGAACAAGCCCTGGAAAAGAATTTCCACCGCTTCTTCCGTTGGCGGCTCGCCGGGACGCATCATGCGATAGATGGCGACGCGGGCGGCCTGACGGGTAAGGTTGTCGTGGCTTCTCAGTGTTTGCGAAATGAACGCGCCGCGATCCAGGTCATTGATGTACAGGGTCTTGATTTCCCCCGCTTCCATTTCCTGCAGTTTGGCCAGCAGCGTTTCGCTGATTTCCTCGTTGGCCTCCGCCAGCACCTCGCCGGTGTTCCTGTCGACAATCGCTGTCGCCATTACGCGCCCGACAACAAAATCGCCCGGCACGGTGAGGCTTTGCAGCTTGGCTTCCCGCATGTCTCGGACATGGCGAGGGGTAATGCGCTTGTCCTTGGCGACAATCACCTTGCCGTCTGGCGCGCAGATGTCGAAGCGCGCCATTTCGCCACGCAAGCGGTCGGGCAGCACGGCAAATTCCACGCGATCCCTTTTCAGCGTGAACTGATCGAACTCGAAGAATTCGGCCAGGATTTCTTCCGGCTTCAATCCCAGCGCCATCAGAAGCGTCGTCACCGGCATCTTGCGCCGGCGGTCGACGCGGAAAAAGAGCAAATCCTTGGGGTCGAACTCGAAATCCAGCCAGGAACCGCGGTAGGGGATGATGCGCGCGGAAAACAGGAGCTTGCCGGAGGAATGGGTCTTGCCCCGATCGTGCTCGAAGAAGACGCCGGGAGAACGGTGCAACTGCGACACGATCACCCGCTCGGTGCCGTTGATGACGAAGGAGCCATTTTCAGTCATGCGCGGAATTTCGCCCATGTAGACCTCCTGCTCCTTCACCTCCTTGATGGTTTCGGCGGAAGCCTCGCGGTCAAGAATGATCAGGCGCACCTTGGCGCGCAGGGAAGAGGCAAAGGTCAATCCGCGCTGGCGGCATTCCTTGACATCGAAGGCCGGCTCGCCCAGCGTATAGCTGACGAATTCCAGGCGGGCGTTTCCGGAATGGGAAACGATGGGAAAGATGGAAGTGAACGCGGCCTGCAAGCCCTGGTTCTTCCGGTTTTCCGCAGCCGCGTCGGCCTGGAGAAACTCGGAAAAGGAGGCCAGTTGCGTCGCCAGAAGATACGGCACCTCCAGAACGTGCTCACGCTTGGCAAAGCTCTTGCGGATGCGTTTTTTCTCGGTATGGGAATAAGCGGAAGAAGCGGCGGCATTCATGATGGCTCCTGGATAAAAAGTCTGGAAACGGTTTGCCAGTCAGCCTGGCGGAAAAACGGAAAACCAAAAGACAAAGACAACGCCCGGCGCGCGAACGGACGCGTCGGTTTGTATTTGCGTTCTGGGCAATGTGCATACACCCGGTCATACCCTTTCGCGCGCATCAACAGGAAAAACAAAAAGACATCGAAAAAAACGGAAAAAGGCCGACGGCCAGAAAGGCCGCCAGCCTGGTTTGCCAACACGCAAGGCTTACTTCAGCTCGGCCTTGGCGCCCGCGTCTTCCAGTTGTTTCTTCAGGGCTTCCGCGTCGGCCTTGGGAACGCCTTCCTTGATCGGCTTGGGCGCGCTTTCCACCAATTCCTTGGCTTCCTTCAAGCCCAGTCCGGTTACGGCGCGCACCACCTTGATGACTTCCACCTTCTTGTCGCCCATGGCGGTCAGCACCACGGCGAACTCGGTCTGTTCCTCCACGGCGGCGGCGGCGCCAGGTGCAGCCACGCCCGCGGCGGGCGCGGCGAAGGATGCGGCGGAAACGCCAAATTTTTCCTCAAACGCCTTGACGAGGTCGTTCAGCTCCATGACCGTCATCGCGCCCACTGCTTCGAGAATGTCTTCCTTGGAAATTGCCATTTACATTACTCCTGATTCAAATCGGTAAAAAAGCCTGTCCGTCATGCGGCGGCGGTTTCGCGTTGTTTGGCAAGCGCCGCCAAGGCTCCGGCAAAGCCGGAAACCGGGGCTTGCATGACGCCCAGCAACCGGGCGAGCAGTTCTTCGCGGCTGGGGATGGCGGCCAGCGCCTGCACGCCCGCCTTGTCCAAAACCTTGCCCGCATAAGCGCCCGCCTTGATCACCAGTTTGTCATTGGTTTTGGCGAAGTCATTGAGCACCTTGGCCGCCGCCACCGGATCCTTGGAGATTCCATAGATCAAGGGGCCGACCAACTGGCCGGAAAGCCCCGCGAATGGCGTTCCTTCCACTGCCCGGCGCACCAGGGTGTTTTTCAGCACGTGCAGATACACGCCCGCCTCGCGCGCCTTCTTGCGCAACAAGGTGAGATCGCCCACCTCGATGCCGCGATATCCGGCCAGCGCGATGGTCTGCGCCTGGGCCACCTCGCCCGACACCTCCGCCACAACCGCCTTTTTGTCTTCCAGATTGAGACCCACGGATCTTTCCTCCTTTCAAGTCAAAACATGGCAAGGCATCTGTCTTGCCACTCCTTACGGCGACCTGAACCAGAAAACAACCGATTGTTCTTGCGACAACCAGCGAAATCCTTGTTCGGGCAACACCGTCTGCGCAGGCCGATACAACCATTTGAGCCGCCAGGAAAACCCGGCGGCGCCTGCGGTCTTTGACGATCCGCAGAGGAATCCGCCTTGCGGCGCTCCCCCTGCGTCCCAAAGTCTTTAAAAACTTACACGCCGAGCAGGTTGGCCTGATCCACGCGCACGCCGGGACCCATGGTGCTGGTCACGGCGATTTTCTTCAGATACTGGCCCTTGGAGGCGGCTGGCTTTGCCTTGTTCAGGGCTTCGATCAGCGCCTTCAGGTTCTGTTCCAGCTTTTCCGCCGGGAAAGAAGCGCGGCCAATGGTGGCGTGGACGATGCCGCCCTTGTCGGTGCGATACTGCACCTGACCCGCCTTGGCGTTTCGCACGGCGGTGGCCACGTCCATGGTCACGGTGCCGACTTTTGGGTTGGGCATCAGGCCGCGCGGGCCGAGAATCTGCCCCAACTGGCCCACAATCCGCATGGCGTCCGGCGTGGCGATCGCCACGTCGAAATTCAGGTTGCCGGCCTTGACTTCCGCCGCCAGATCGTCGAAGCCGACGATGTCCGCGCCCGCGGCCTTGGCCGCATCCGCCTTCTCGCCCTGGGCAAAGACGGCAACGCGCACGCTCTTTCCCGTGCCGGCGGGCAAGACCACGGAACCGCGCACCAGTTGATCGGATTTGCGCGCGTCGATACCGAGATTCACCGCGACATCGATGGATTCGTCGAATTTGGCGGTGGCGGACTCCTTGACCAGCGCCAGGGCTTCGGCCAAGGCATAGAGTTTTTGCGGCTCGATCTTGCCGGCCAGCGCCTTTTGGCGTTTTGAGAGTTTTGCCATTTTTACACGCCCTCCACGGTAATGCCCATGCTGCGCGCGGAACCGGCGATGGTGCGCAGGGCGGCTTCCATGTCGGCGGCGGTCAGGTCTGGCTGTTTGGCGCTGGCGATTTCCTCGCACTGGGCGCGGGTAATCTTGCCCACCTTGTCGGTGTGCGGCCTGGGCGAACCCTTGTCGATTTTGGCGGCTTTCTTGATGAGCACGGTAGCGGGCGGCGTCTTCATCACGAAAGTGAAGGATTTGTCCGCGAAGGCGGTGATCGCCACGGGGATGGGCAGTCCCGGTTCCATGCCCTGGGTCTGGGCGTTGAACGCCTTGCAGAATTCCATGATGTTCAAACCGCGCTGACCAAGCGCGGGGCCGATCGGCGGCGAGGGGGTCGCCTTCCCGGCCGGCACTTGCAGCTTGATGTAGCCGATGATTTTCTTTGCCATGTTGGCTCCTTGAAAATGAGTGATGACGCGGGTTCGGAAAGCTTCCTACTGACGCTCCTCTTGGTAACCGGCAAAAAGTAAAAACCCGCTTTTTGCCGATTTAATTAAAGCTTCTCGACCTGGGTGAATTCCAGAACGACGGGAGTTGCGCGGCCAAAGATGCTGACCATGACCGTGATGCGGCTCTTGTCGTAATCGATGTTTTCCACGGCGCCCTGGAAGTCGTTGAACGGGCCTTCCTTGATGCGCACATTCTCGCCGACTTCGAACAGCACCTTGGGACGCGGCTTTTCCGCGCCCGCCTGAATCTGTTGCAGGATACGCTCCACTTCCTTCGGGGAAATGGGCGCGGGCTTGGTCGCCGTGCCGCCGATGAAGCCGGTCACCTTGGGCGTATCCTTCACCAGGTGCCAGGAATCGTCGTTCATCTCCATTTCCACCAGCACGTAGCCGGGATAGAACTTGCGTTCGGAGATGGCGCGCTGCCCGTTCTTCATTTCCACGACTTCTTCCGTCGGCACGAGAATACTGGCAAACATGTCCGCCAAGCCGGAACGCTCGATGCGCTCCTTCAGGGCGCGCATGACGCTTTTCTCGAAACCGGAATAGACATGCACCACGTACCAGGATTTTTCGCTCATGTCGGCGCCTTCAAAATGAGACCATAGATCAGCCATTCCAGTCCCTTGTCCGTAACGAACAAAAACAAGGCCATGATCACCACGAAGACGAATACCTGTATGGTCACCTGCGTGGTTTCCTTGCGGGTGGGCCAGACCACTTTCTTCAGTTCCATCCAGGATTCGCGCCACAACTGCACGAAACGCCCCCCCGCCTCCGTTTTCTTGCAAAACAGCACTCCGCCCGCGATTGCGCCAATGGCAATCGCCAGCACACGCAGCACCAATGCCTGTCCAGAGAGCAGGTAAAATCCGGCAATGCCCGCCGCAAGCAGCAGCAGGGCAAGCGCAATCTTGATTTTGTCGGCCATGTCGTTCAAAAAACCTTCCGGAAACACCCGGATCAGGACTAAAAAATTGGCAGGGGCAGAGGGAATCGAACCCCCAACCTTCGGTTTTGGAGACCGACGCTCTGCCAGTTGAGCTATACCCCTGCAACCGTCGCAAAGCGCCCTGGAAAGAGCGTCCCGCAACGACCATGAAAAACTCTCTTGCCGCTTCTTCCTTTTACTCGATGATTTTCGCCACGACGCCGGCGCCGACGGTGCGCCCGCCCTCGCGGATGGCGAAGCGCAAGCCCTCTTCCATCGCAATCGGCGCAATCAGCTTCACCGTGATCGTCACGTTGTCGCCCGGCATCACCATTTCAACGCCTTCCGGCAACGTGAC
>JAITRP010000047.1 GCA_031288305.1 Zoogloeaceae bacterium | reverse complement strand
TGCCGCGGCGCGCCTTCCGGCAACGTCGCAATGTCCAGTGTGGCCTTGCTCACGTCGGCGCCAACGAAGATGTCCAGGTCGCTTCTCCCTTCCTTGTGTTCCATGCGGCGTGTTCCCGTGCAACCGTTCGGGTTTCAGGCAATCCGCCGCCAGAAAATGAGGGTACCGATCCTCGCTCCCCCACGAACTTGTCTTGCAGACAGAGCTTGGGGGTATCGATCTGGCTCCCTCAGATCGAATTCTCCGGCATACAAGGGGGGTTGGACGCGCTTTGTTGGGGACAGGTTATTGACAGGACATCCTCCGTTTTTTAATTGCGCCCTTTGTCGTCTTCCGTGTCCCCTGTGTTCGCCCTGATGCTAGAATCGCCTTTTCGCTGTTTGGGAGCGCGGTTGCGCGTCATGTAATGATTTCTGGCCTACTCAAAAAGATTTTCGGCAGCCGCAATGATCGGTTGATTAAGCAATATTCCCAGACGGCGCGGCGCGTCAATGCGCTGGAGGCGGGCATTGCCGCCCTTTCCGACGAAGAGTTGCGGGCAAAGACCGGGGCATTCCGCCAGCGCCACGCCCAGGGGGAAAGCCTGGACGACCTGTTGCCGGAGGCCTTTGCCGTGGTGCGCGAAGCCAGCAAGCGGGTATTGGGCATGCGTCATTTCGACATGCAACTGATTGGCGGCATGGCGCTGCATTACGGCAAGATCGCGGAAATGCGCACCGGCGAAGGCAAGACGCTGGTGGCGACCCTGCCTTCCTACCTGAACGCGCTCTCCGGCAAGGGGGTGCACATCGTTACCGTCAATGATTATCTCGCCAGCCGCGACGCGGAATGGATGGGACGGCTGCACCGCTTTCTCGGTCTTTCCGTGGGCGTGAATCTGACGCAGATGGCGCATGACGACAAGCGCGCCGCCTATGCTTCGGACATCACCTACGGCACCAACAACGAATTCGGTTTCGACTATCTGCGCGACAACATGGTCTACAGCGCCGATGAGCGGGTGCAGCGCGGATTGAGTTTCGCCATTGTCGACGAAGTGGATTCCATCCTCATCGACGAGGCAAGAACGCCGCTCATCATCTCCGGCCAGGCCGAGGATCGCACCGACCTCTATGTGCGCATGGACAAGGTGGCGCCGCTCCTTACGCGCGCGCCGGAAGAAAAGGCGGAAGGCGACTATTGGGTGGATGAAAAAGGCCACCAGGTGCATTTCAGCGAGGAAGGCCACGAACACGCCGAGCAGATCCTGGTCAACATGGGACTGCTCCCCGACGGGCGCAGTCTCTACGAAGCCGCCAACATCAACCTGATGCATCACCTGAACGCCGCCCTGCGCGCCCATACCCTGTTCCACAAGGATCAGCAGTACATCATCAAGGATGGCGCGGTGGTCATCATCGACGAGTTCACGGGTCACGCCCTGCCCGGACGCCGCTGGTCGGATGGTCTGCACCAGGCCGTGGAAGCCAAGGAAGGACTGCCCATCCAGAGTGAAAGCCAGACGCTGGCCTCCATCACCTTCCAGAATTACTTTCGCATGTACGAGAAACTCGCGGGCATGACCGGCACGGCGGATACCGAAGCCTACGAATTCCACCAGATCTACGGCCTGGAAACGGTGGTCATTCCCACGCATCGTCCGATGGTGCGGCAGGATTTCAACGATCAGGTGTTCAAGACCGCCGCCGAAAAGCACCGCGCCATCATCGCGGATGTCAAGGAATGCCACGGACGCGGCCAGCCGGTGCTCTTGGGCACGACTTCCGTGGAAGCCTCGGAACTGCTCTCCCGGCTCCTGGAAAAGGAAAACCTGCCGCACCAGGTGCTGAACGCCAAGCAACACGCGCGCGAAGCGCAGATTGTCACCCAGGCGGGACGTCCCGGCATGATCACCGTCGCCACCAACATGGCGGGACGGGGCACGGACATCGTGCTGGGCGGCAACATCGACAGGCTGGTTGTCGCCGTGCAGGATGACGAAAAACTCACGCCCGTCGAGCGCGCGGCGCGCATCGAGGAGATGAAGGCCGAATGGCAGGTCTTGCACGAACAGGTGCTGGCGGCGGGCGGCTTGCGCATCATCGCTTCCGAGCGGCACGAATCGAGGCGCATCGACAACCAGTTGCGCGGTCGCGCCGGACGCCAGGGGGATGTCGGCTCTTCGCGCTTCTATCTGTCGCTCGATGATCCCTTGCTGCGTATTTTTGCCGGCGAGCGGCTGCGCGGCATCATGGACAAACTGAAGATGCCGGAGGGCGAGGCAATCGAGCATCCGCTGGTTTCGCGTTCGCTGGAATCGGCGCAGCGCAAGGTGGAAGGGCGCAACTTCGACATCCGCAAGCAACTGCTCGAATATGACGATGTCGCCAACGATCAGCGCAAGGTCATCTACGCCCAGCGCAACGAGATACTGGAAAGCGAGGATATCTCCGAGACCATCGCCGCCATGCGGCATGGCGTGCTGACGGACGTCTTCCGCCAGTTCATTCCGGAAGATTCCGTCGAGGAACAGTGGGACATCGCCGGTCTCGAACGCGCCCTCCTGGGCGACTTCCTGCTGGAAGCGCCGGCAGGCCAGTGGCTACAGCAGGACAACACCCTGACCGCCGAAGACATCCTGAAGCGCCTGGCCGCGCACATCGACGAGGCGTATGCCGCCAAGGTCGCGCAGGTTGGCCAGGGCGTTTTTGCCCAGTTCGAGCGCAACATCATGCTGCAAAGCCTGGACACGCACTGGCGCGAGCATCTGGGCGCGCTGGATCATTTGCGCCAGGGCATCCACCTGCGCGGCTACGCCCAGAAAAATCCCAAACAGGAATACAAGCGCGAAGCCTTCGAGTTGTTCGAGAACCTCTTGGACATCGTGCGCCGCGAAGTCACGCGCGTGCTGGTCACGGTGCAGATTCGCTCGCAGGCCGACGTGGAAGAAAGCAAGCCCGACGAAGTGGAAAACGTCCAGTATCGCCACGCCGGTTATGACGACGCGGCGGAGGATGCGTCCGTCAAGAAAACGCTGCCCATTCACGCCGAACCCAAGATTGGCCGCAATGATCCTTGCCCCTGCGGCAGCGGCAAGAAGTACAAACACTGCCACGGCAAGCTCGCCTGATCTTTCGTCTTACCGGGAAAAGCCTCTCGATGAACACGCCGCCCCTGCCTGCCGCCGATCCATCCGCCGATGCCGCCCCCGCCGCGCCGTTGTCCGCTTCTGATCCGCGAGAGATTTTGAAGACGCTCTATGCGCGCTTTCCTGTTTTTCGCGCGGGCGAGCCGCTGGCGATCGGCATCGACAAGGCCGTGCGCGCCGAATTTCCGGATCTTCCGGGAAAAAACCTGCGCATTGCCCTTGCCATCCATACGCACAGCAACCGTTATCTGCGCAACATGGCAAAAGCCGGGCATCGCCTCGATTTGCAGGGCGCGCCCGCGGGCGAAATCACCGACAGCCAGCGCCAGTACGCCGCCGAACGCCTGCAGGAACGCCTGAAAAAACAGAAGGCGAAAGCCGCCGCAAACGCAACGCCGCCCACGCCATCCACACCGCCCGTATCGTCGTCTATCCCCTCTCCCTCTACACCGTCCATACCGCCTGCGCGCCAGAAGCAACTGAAAAAAGCGCCTCCGCCTTCTTCTCCCTCATCCTCACCCAATTCCGCGCCGCGCCCCAAAGAAGCCGCCGCGTTACAACGCCGCCAGAAAACGGAACCGCCGCCGCAACAAGCGCCGGAGAGCGCCGCGCCATTGACCTTAAGCCTGGCGGAAAAGCTGGCGTTGTTGAGCGAAAAATTTTCCCGCAGATAAGAGCTTCGCCGCGCCCGTTTCGCGCCATGCCGCCCCCCTTGCCTGGAACGCCCCTCTGCCGTGACTGCGCATACTACGCAATCACCCACGACGCCCGCCAACCCCATGCCTGCCGCGCCATGAATTTCATGAGCGCCCGCATTCCCGCGTTGGCCGTCCTTGAAGCCAGCGGCGCGCCCTGCCTGCACTTTAAGGCCAAACCCCGGCGGAAGAGTCCGGGAAAATCGCCAGCATGATGCCGCTCTGGCGCGGCCTCAAACGCTCGCTTCCCCAAGCCGAAGGCAATCCGCATGAATACTGCCATCATGGCGCGCGGGCATTTGGATTGCCTTCGGCTGCTGTTCCTCCCCAACCTCCTTGTTCCCCCCTTGTCAGGGGGGGCAACCATTGCGCCCTCACAAGCGCATTCCCGTGACGGTCAACGGTCTGTCGCGGTACAATGCTATTCTCGTTGGCGTTTTCCGTGCTTGCTTTTGATGGGCAACGCGCAATAGCATTCAACCATCCCTGATGGATTCCAGCCTTTCCATGTTTCATAAACTTCTGTCCGTTCTCTTGCTTGCCGCGCTGTGCGGCGGCGTATCCGTCCATGCCGGCGACGATTTCATCGCAACGGAGTCTGAAGCCGTTCCGGAAGAACCGGCGCGTTCGCTGGATGCGCGGAGCATCTATCAGGTTCTGCTGGGCGAGATTGCCCTGCAACGCGGACAAATCGGCATTGCCGCGTTCGCCTGGCAGGATCTGGCGCAGCGAACCGGAGATGTGCGCGCGATGCAACGCGCCATCGAGGTCAGCGCCGCCGCCCAACAATATGACGTGGCGCTGGAATTGCTGGCGCGCTGGGAAAAACTCGACGGCAGCGACATCGTCGAAGCCCGGCGGCTCAAAATCTCCCTGCTGTTGGCAGCCCGCCGCATCGACGAGCTGGAAGCGCCCATCCTGGAAATGCTGGCTGCCGACTCCGGCAAGCTGGCGGACAGCTTTCTCGGTTTGAGCCGCCTGTTTCCGCAGTTCGCGGACAAGAAGGCCATGTATGCGCTGGTCGCCCGTTTGGCCGAACGCTACCCCGGCCTTGCGGAAGCGCGCTATACGCTGGCGATAGCCGCCATCGCCAGCGAACAACGCAATGTCGCGCGCGATGCGCTGAACCGTGCGCAAAGCCTGCGCCCGGACTGGGACGCGCCCCTGTTGGCGCTGGGCGACCTGATCCTGCAAGAAAAATCCGCCAGCGCCGACGATCTTGCCGGGCTGGCTGCGCCCATCATCGCTCAACTGCAAGCGTTCCTGGCGAGCCATCCCGATGCGCGTGAAGTACGGCTGCAACTGGCGCGGGTGCTGATCGCGGTACAGCAGTATCCGCTTGCCCGCAAGGAATTCGACCGGTTGCTTGCCCAAAACCCGGACAATTCCGTCATTCTTTATCCGGTCGCCATGCTCTCCTTGCAGGAAAAGGATTACGACGCCGCGCGCAAGCACTTTGCACGTCTCTTGGAACTGCCTTCTCCCGATCCCGGCGCGGCGCTTTTTTTCCTCGCGCGCACAGAAGAAGAAGCCGGCAATCCGCAGAAGGCGGTGGAATACTACCTGCAAACGCCGGGCGGCGCGTACTACCTGAGCGCCCGCCAACGCGCGGCCAAGGCGCTGGCGACCCAAGGCGATCTGGCTGGCGCGCGTGCCTTGTTGCGCGCCAGCAACGCGCAGGACGCATCCGAAAAAACCGCCCTGATCCTGATTGAGGCGCAGCTTCTGCGCGAAGCCGAACTGCATGAGGAGAACCTAGCATTCCTGCGCGCCGCCTTGCAAAACCAGCCGGAAAACCGGGAACTGCTCTATGAAACGGCGATGGCCGCTGAAAAAAAGGGGCATCTGGCGGAAATGGAAGAACACCTGACAACCCTGATCCGCCTGCAACCGGACAACGCCCACGCCTACAACGCGCTTGGCTATTCCCTTGCCGACCGCAACCTGCGGCTTGTCGAAGCCTATGATCTGATCATGAAGGCCAGCACACTCGCGCCGCAGGACCCCTATATCATGGATAGCCTGGGCTGGGTGCTGTATCGTCAGGGACAATACCAACAGGCGCTAACGACACTGGAAGCGGCCTATAACCTCAAGGATGACCCGGAAATCGCCGCGCACATGGGCGAAGTGCTCTGGCAACTCGGCAAGCAGGAAGACGCGCGCATCCTCTGGCAAAAAGCCGCCGCCAGCGCGCCAGACAACGCCACACTGAAGGCGACAGTGGAAAAATTCCAGCCATGAAACCTTGGAACCTGTTCTGGCAACTGATAACCGCCAGCCTGTTGAGCGCCTGCGTCGTGCCTGTCGCGCAACACGGCGCGGGCGCGAGCGGCGCGCCTTCCCGGCACACGGGCGCGGGTTGCCGGGAGGGCGAATCCTTTGTCTTTGCCGCCCGTTTTGCTCTTACCCTTGCCGCCCGTCCGGACGAAAAAACGCCGCGCCAGTTTTCCGGGCGTCTCGAATGGCGGCATGACGCCGCGGGCGATCAACTGTTCATCGCCGATCCGTTCGGGCGCGGCGTTGCCGCGCTGCGCCGTCAGCAGGCGGGGCGTTTTTTCCTGCAACGGGCGGATGGCGTGGAACAAAGCGGCGATGATCCGGAGCCCCTGCTGAATGAGGCGCTGGGCGTGCCCCTGCCGCTTGCCGAGCTTGCCGCCTGGGTCAGAGCCTGTCCCAATCCCGGCGCGCTGGTGGAAACCGACGCCGCCGGACGCCCGACGCGCGCCCGAGAATCTGGATGGCTGCTGGCCTGGCATTACGCCGATGCGCCTGCGAACCGCCCAAGCCGCTTCGACGCCAGCCTAGAAAGCGTTCTGAAACTGCGTCTGGCCTTCGAGCGCTGGGAAGCCCCGTCAGGAGAAGAACCCGTCTTCACGCCGCAGGACGCGCCCTGATGCAAGACGAAGACGTTGAGGCGCGTGACTGGCAAAGCGTCTGGCCTGCGCCAGCCAAGATCAATCTTTTTTTGCATATCGTCGGGCGGCGCGCGGATGGTTATCACCTGCTGCAAACCCTGTTCCGTTTTCTAGACTATGGCGACAGTCTGCGGTTTTCTCCGCGAGAAGACGCGCAAATCATCTTGGCGCGTCCCCTGCCCGGCGTCTTGCCGGAGCATGACCTTTGCGCGCGCGCCGCCCGGCTGTTGCAGCGCGTGAGCGGTTGCGGGCGGGGGGCGCATATCGCGCTGGAAAAGCGCATTCCCCTAGGCGGCGGGCTGGGCGGCGGCAGTTCCGACGCGGCGACGACCCTCCTTGCCCTGAACCATCTCTGGCAACTACATCTGCCGCGTCATCAGCTGCGGGAAATGGCGCTGCAACTGGGCGCGGACGTTCCCGCCTTCATTCTTGGCTGCGATGCCTTCGCCGAAGGCGTGGGCGAACGACTGACGCCGGTCGATCTGTCGACCGCCTGTTATCTGCTCGTTTTCCCGCCCGTCCAGGTTCCCACCGCGCGTATTTTCGCCCATCCCGAACTGCGCCGCGACACGCCGCGCATGCCGTTTGCCGACTGGCATCCCGGAGAGGGACATAATGATCTGGAACCCGTCGTCTGCGCGCTCTATCCAGATGTCGCCAATTCTCTCGCCCTGCTTCGCCAACACGCGCCCAACAGCCGCATGAGCGGCTCCGGCGGCACGCTCTTCGCCGAATGCCCCAGCCAACCCGCCGCTCGCGCGCTCGCCGAAAAACTCCCCTTGCCGACGGTAATCGCCAACGCGCACGGCGCGTCCCTTGTAAAGGCTGTGAGGTGCCGTTGATCGGGGGCGCGATTAGATCATTTTCGATTTATTTAGGGCGTGTTCACACTACCCCTGAAAGATGTTATGCTTCGGTACCAAGAAGTTACTGGAGCTTGATGATGGAAATCACCGAATCCCAATATCAACAGATCGAAGACTGCCTGCCGCG
>JAITRP010000043.1 GCA_031288305.1 Zoogloeaceae bacterium | reverse complement strand
CGCGGCAGGCAGTCTTCGATCTGTTGATATTGGGATTCGGTGATTTCCATCATCAAGCTCCAGTAACTTCTTGGTACCGAAGCATAACATCTTTCAGGGGTAGTGTGAACACGCCCTAGCAAAAAAGGACAAGCGGAGCTTGCCCTTTTTTGGAATAAATACAACGCAACTCGCTACCCGTTTGCACGGGCACAAGGGGCGCACTGTGTGCGCCCGTGGGACGTTACGCGGCGAATGATTTGCGGGCGTGCGCAGCGCGCCCCTGCGACGACCATAAAGACCGAGAGCGGACGAGTTTCGCGTTGAGGTTTCATAGTTTGAAGGCGAAATTCCACTTTGCCTTCAAACCCTTTGCGGGCAGAACGATTGGATCCATATTTCATATCCTTTGGGCATTGTCCTGAGTGTGCCCATTACGCTCTGCTTGTAAACCGTGCAGAAATATCGCTTGCTCCTGGCATTGGCGTGACAGAATCCGCGCAACGGGTTACATTGCTTACTCCATCCGCCGCGACTCTGATTCCTGATCCCTGATTCCCGATGATCCATCCCCAACCCGATCCTGTTGCATTTGCCCTTGGCCCGCTGGCGATGCGCTGGTATGGGTTGATGTATCTGCTGGCGTTCTTTTTCTCTTGGTGGCTGGCGCATGTGCATCTGCGGCGGCAGCCAGTGTGCGCGCCGGAGCAGATCAACGCGGCGGCCTTTTATGTGTTTCTTGGCGTTGGCGTGGGCGGAAGGCTGGGTTATGTGTTGCTCTACAACCCGGCGTATTACCTGGCGCACCCTTGGGAGATTTTTGCCTTTTCGGAAGGCGGCATGAGTTTTCATGGGGGATTCTTCGGCGTCATTTTCGCCCTGATCTATGTCGTCTGGAAACTGCGGCGGGAGTGGTGGGTGGCTACGGATTTCATCGCGCCATTGGTTCCCTTGGCGCTGATGTTCGGGCGCATCGGCAATTTCATCAATGGCGAACTCTGGGGACGCGTTGCCGATCCGTCGCTACCCTGGGCAATGGTCTTTCCCAAGGCCGACGCGCTGGCGCGTCATCCGGTGCAGCTTTACCACGCGGCGCTGGAGGGTCTGGCGCTCTTTGTCATTCTCTGGATTTTCGCGGGCAAGGCGCGTCCCAAGGGCGCGGTTTCCGGCGTTTTCCTGCTGGGCTATGGCTTTTTCCGCTTTGTCGCTGAATTCTTCCGCGAGCCGGACAAGGGCATTTTTGCCGCGTCCTACGAAATCGAGTGGGGACAATGGCTTGCCGCCTCCCTGATTATCGCCAGTCTTTTGCTGATCTGGTATGCTGACAAGACAAGGCGCTGGTTCCTTGCCATACCGGGCGCGTTCTTTCTCGGTTATGGCGTGCTGCGCGCTCTGATTGAACTGACGCGCGCCTTCAACGGCGGCGGCGCGGTGCTGGAAGAGGACAGCATCCTGAGCATGGGACAATGCCTTTCCCTGCTGATGATGGCGTTGAGCGTCGTTCCGCTGTGGACCGCCTACACCCCGAACCGCGCGGCGGCGGCGCGGGTGGAGGCGCTGCTGAATCCGAATTTCACCGCCAGGCCGCAA
The DNA here is from genome assembly GCA_031288305.1 of Zoogloeaceae bacterium. Lineage (GTDB taxonomy): Bacteria > Pseudomonadota > Gammaproteobacteria > Burkholderiales > Rhodocyclaceae > Azovibrio. The sequence goes on along the minus strand of JAITRP010000043.1, from coordinate 5,170 downwards.
CCGGCGCGCGACGCGCCATGATTTTTCGCGTGAATATCCGCAATCCTTTGTCCATGACCATTGGGCGCGTCCTTTCCTTCCTGAAATGCTGATTTATCCCGACATCGATCCCGTTGTTTTTTCCGTCGGCGAATTTTCCATTCGCTGGTATGGCGTCATGTATCTGGCATCCTATATGCTCGCCTGGCAGTTGGCGCGTCTGCGCGGACGGCAAGGCTGGGGCGAGGAGGCGCTGGAAAGCCTGCTGTTTACCCTGTTCGTTGGTCTGATCGTCGGCGGCCGCCTGGGGCAGGCGCTGTTCTACATGCCGGAATACTATCTTGTCCACCCGCGGGAAATCCTGGAAATATGGAAAGGCGGCATGAGCTTTCACGGCGGGCTTGTCGGTACCCTGTTGGCCGCCCTGCTCTGGGCGAAATGGCATGACAGAAGCTGGCTGGAAGTCGGCGATTTCGTCGCGCCGCTGGCGCCCGTGGGTTTGCTGCTCGGACGCATCGGTAATTTCATCAATGGTGAAATCTGGGGACGCATAGCCGATCCGTCACTGCCCTGGGCGATGGTTTTCCCGCATGTCGACCGTCTACCCCGCCATCCCGCCCAGCTTTACCATGCCGCGCTGGAAGGATTACTGCTGTTTGTCCTCCTCTGGGTCTATTCAAATAAACCGCGTCCCGTCGGCGCGGTTTCCGGCGCGTTCCTGCTGGGCTATGGCGTTTTCCGCTGTATCGTTGAATTCTTCCGCGAGCCGGATGCGGGCATCTTTGGCTTTTCCTACACCATCAGCATGGGGCAATGGCTCTCCCTGCCGATGATTGCCGCCGGCCTCCTGCTGCTCTGGCGCGCCAAAGCATACCGATAGGAGCAAGCCGACGAAGCAGGAAAAGTCAAGCGTGCGGATCAGGAGCGAAACCATTGCGCGCCGCCTTGCCAAACTCTATAATCCGCCTTTCCTGCCGGAATAGCTCAGCTGGTAGAGCACGTCATTCGTAATGATGGGGTCGTAGGTTCGAATCCTATTTCCGGCACCATGACATCTTGTTTCCCGTCATCCGGCAGGTTCCGTTCCCGGTAGCTGCAAGAAAATCCCCGGCACTTTTTTCCTTGCACGTCCTTGGTTTCTTCGGCGAAGGCATTTTTTGTTACAATGCATCCTTGTTTTCCTAAAGGAGGGATTTTCCATGAACCGCCGTAATTTCATCCTGTTTTCCGCGTTGGCGTCCGGCGTGAGTTCCATCGCTTCGGTAGCCTGGGCATTGGACTTTGGCAAAATGATGGATGCTGGCAAGGCGCTGGCCGACGCGGAGTCGGTTTCCGATGCGGATCTGAAAAACTACTTTGACCAGATGACGGCGCATGAGGACGCGCAAAACAAGGTTGCCGGCCCGTCGACGCCTCACGGCAAACGCTTGGCCAAACTCACCAGCGGTCTCGCCAATTACAAGGGGCTTGACCTCGATTTCAAGGTGTATCAGACGCCGGAAATCAATGCCTTTGCCATGGCAAACGGCACTATTCGCCTCTACAGCGGTCTGATGGACGAGTTTACCGATGATGAAATCCGCTACGTGATCGGGCATGAAGTCGGTCACGTCCAATCTGGACACACCAAGGCGCGCATCCAGACGGCAATGCGCACCAGCGCGCTGCGAAGCGTCATTTCCGCCACGGATGGCGAAGCCGCCAAACTGGCGGATTCCCAACTGGGCGATCTGTTCGAAAAAGTCATCCTGGCGCAGCACTCGCAAAGCAACGAGCGGGAAGCGGATGACCGCGCCATGGATTTCATGAAGACGCTGAAATACGACTCCAAGGCCTGCGTCACGGCGCTGGACAAGCTGGACAAATTGAGCGGCGGAGGCGGCGCTTCCTGGCTTTCCACCCATCCCAGCCCCAAGGAACGGGCAGACCGGATGCGGACACAACTCGCCGCGTGATGCGAAGGCGTCACCAGCGGCCTCGAGGTGAATTACCGCTTCTGATCAAGGCGTTCGCGCCCGTGAAAAACCAAAACGGTGGGTTCAAGACCCGTCGTTTTGCAATCCAGAGGACAGAAGACAGAGTGACCGCTGGCGCGGCCTTTGTCGTCAGGGATCAGGAGAATCAGAACGGAACCTGTCCTGTCGCGCCCATTGCATGATGATCGCCAAACAAGGGCGTAGGGGCGCGGTTTGCAACCGCTCGTTCGCGCGCTCTGTCCTCTGGTCAAGCAAATACCGATATGGAGACCGCAGTGTCGTCGATGGCGGCGTCGATCACGCCGCTTGCCGATGTTTCCGCCTCCATCACGGATTGGGCGGCTGCTTCCAGTTCCCGCACCAGATCGTCAATGGCTGCGAACTGCTCTTCGATCTCCTTGAGATTTTCCTTGTCTTCCTTGTCCTTCTTCAGCAACGTGCCCTTGACCAGACTCAGAAGCTGACGCAATTCCTTGACCAGGTCGCGCACCAGCAGCGCGTCTTGTTGTTGTTTTTGCCGGGCTTCCTCGCGCGCGCTGGCGGAAATCCCGGCATTGCCGCCAATGCCCATCGTTTTCTTCTCGTCTTCCCGCTCTTCCTGCGCCTTGATTTCCCTTTCGGCGGCAGTGGCGGCCTGTTGCGCCTGTGCCACCGTCGCATCGCCTTCGGCTTCTGCGTCTTGCGCCTCGGAGGTTTCCGTCTCCGCTTCCGCCTCTGTCGTCCCGACATTTTCCTCCGCCGCGGATTCCAGCGCGCCGTCTTCCGTTTCTTCGCCCAAGCCAAAATCCACGTTAGCATCGACCGACAAATCACCGCCGCCCATCGCCACATCGGCCAGCGTCGCGCCTGAATCGCCCACGTTGGACGAAGACTGCGCAAGTTCAGCAGCAATCTGCCGCACCTGCTGCGCAAGATGCTTGATCTGCCGCAAGAGGGTTTTTGACGCCATGGGACCCAACATCACGGCGATTTTTTTCAAGGCTTCGATTTGCTGCTTGAGTTGCGCCGCATGCGCGCGCGCAGCGGACTTACGGGCTTCGCTGACGCTGTTCATGCCTTGCCACATTTGCGACATCCTCACCTGCAGCTTTCCAGGTTTGCTCAACGTCACCTTGGTGGAGTCCCGCTGTTCCCCGGCCTTTTTATCCGTTACCGCCTGCAACGCCTGGCGCATATCCAAAGGCGCGTTCTTCGCTGCGCTCGCCGTCTGCGTCAATGCAGACCTGATCTGTATCGTTATCATCGCACATACCCTAAAAAAAAGAAGATTCGTAATTGTTAACGGTCAAAATACCCAACAATTGAGGTAAGCGTGTCTATGACCAAGCCCCTGCGAGACTTGCGGAGTTGGGTGAAAAAAACGGAACGGAAAAGATTTTGGTCGGAGTGACAGGATTCGAACCTGCGGCCCCTGCGTCCCGAACGCAGTGCTCTACCGGGCTGAGCTACACTCCGAAGGGTTGAAAGCCTTAGTGTGAGCGATCAACCGCAAAACTTGCTAATTCTAGCAGAGTCCTTTTGTAATTTGTATTCGGCAGGAGAGAAATCGCCGCCCTTGCCTGCTCGGCAGTTTTGCGCGCGCATTTTCGGGCATAGTTGAGCGCGCCGGAACGGCGAATTGCCGCCAGCACCACAGGAAAATCATCGCGCCCGCCATGCTCGATTGCCCTTTTTACGCTGGCGGCCTCTTCTGGCGTACCATGCTGCAAGACATAGATCAGGGGCAGTGTGGGTTTGCCCTCGGCCAGATCATCGCCCAGATGCTTGCCGGTATCGGCTTCCTGCCCGGAATAATCGAGTACATCGTCTACCAGTTGAAAGGCCATGCCCAAGTACGTGCCATAATCTGCCAGTCCTCGCTCCACTTCCGGAGACGCGCCCGCCAAGATCGCCCCTAGTTGCGCCGCCGCTTCAAAGAGCTTGGCGGTCTTGTAGCGAATGACCTGCAAGTAATTCGCCTCATCCACATTCGCGTCATGGCAGTTCATCAGTTGCAGCACTTCGCCTTCGGCGATGAGGTTCGTCGCGTCCGACAATACCCGCATGATGTTCATGTTGCCTGCCTGCACCATGATCTGGAAGGCGCGGGAATAAAGGAAATCGCCCACCAGCACACTGGCGGCGTTGCCGAACATGGTATTGGCGGTCTCCCGCCCGCGTCGCAATTCGGATGCGTCGACGACATCGTCGTGCAGCAGGGTGGCGGTATGGATGAATTCCACCACCGCCGCCAGTTCGTGCTGCTGGCGTCCCGTGTAGCCCAACGCGCCCGCCGCCAGCAACACCAATGCCGGACGCATTCTCTTGCCGCCGCCCGCAATGATGTATTCCGCCACCTGGCGCACCAGCGCTACATCGGAATAAAGCCGCTGCCGGATCACGGCATCCACGGCCTGCATATCCTCGCCAATCAAGTCGTAAAGCTGTGTGAGCGGCAAAGTGCTGTCTCCCTGACCCCAAAAACAGATAATGATAAATCAGGGATCGAGAATCCGGTATTCAAGAACGGAAAAAGCCGCGCCAACCAATTGTTGGCACGGCCCGGGAAAACGGACAGGAAGCGTCAAAAAGCAGGTTTTTATACGTTCAGCGCAAAAGCGAAAGCACGTTCTGCGGCAGGGCGTTGGCCTGCGCCAGCATGGCGACGCCAGCCTGTTGCAGTATCTGGGCGCGCGACAGCTTGGCCGTTTCCGAAGCGTAGTCCGCGTCCATGATGCGGCTCTTGGCGGCTTCCGTGGATTCCTGCGCGGAGGAAAGCTGCACCAGCACCGCTTCGAAACGGTTTTGCAGCGCGCCAAGCTGGGCGCGGTGGGAATTGACCTCATTGATGGCGATATCCAGTGTGCTCATTGCCGCCGTCGCCAGAGAGCCGGTGTTGCCGGAAATATGACCAAAGCCGAGTGCCGTGCTCGTCGTCAATGCCGTGATGTTGAGGTCTATCCGTGAGAACGAATCGACGGTCGGGCCGACCTGGAAGGGCGTGGAAAAAGTACCGTCCAGCAATTCCTGGCCGTTGAAGTTGGTCGCCGCGATCACGCGCTCGATTTCACTGGCCAGCGCCGTGTATTCCTGATCCAGCGCGTTGCGGTTGTCCGTGTCGTATTGCCCGGAAGCCGCCTGCACCGCCAGTTCGCGCATCCGCTGCAGGTGCTGCCCGATGGCGTTGTAGCCCGCTTCCGCCGTCTGCGCCGCCGAAATGCCGTCGTTGGCGTTGC
>JAITRP010000042.1 GCA_031288305.1 Zoogloeaceae bacterium | reverse complement strand
CGCGGCAGGCAGTCTTCGATCTGTTGATATTGGGATTCGGTGATTTCCATCATCAAGCTCCAGTAACTTCTTGGTACCGAAGCATAACATCTTTCAGGGGTAGTGTGAACACGCCCTAGTACCGTGCGGCCAGCGAGAGCATTGAAATCATACCAGCCAATCCCGACATATTGCCGCGCAGCGACAGCGTTCCCGCGCCAAACTTACCGATATTGCCAGCGCCGCTGATCGTGCCGCCGAAGATGACGTCGTGTGTGGCAGTATTCAGATTGACGAACTTGGTGTTGTCGCTTCCCGTGCCCAAAATACCGATGTTGGCCTCGCCGCCGTAGCCAAAGTTGACGTTTTCAAAGTTTTTGGCGGTGGCAATGGCGGACGCTGCGCTGTTCTTGTTCAGGGTGTTGTTGCTGAAGATGTCGCCGGTTCCGGAGGCTTTCATCCCGCCGGATACGTTGTTCAGGCTGGCCGTGCCGTCGACATTGACAGTGTTGTTCGTGGCGCTTCCTGTACCGGAGCGCTCGCCGATGACGTCACCCGATGCCGTGTACCCGCCGTAGATGGAACCACTCACCGTGAGCGCGTCACCGCTGTGGATGAAGACCTTGTTTTCCTCGCCCGCGGTTGTGCCGCCCGCGTTGCCGGATCCTTCCGTCCGGTCGCCGCTGACGGTGCCGCCGATCACGCCGCCGGTGATTATCACCTTGTTGTGGTGTACGTTGGCACTGTTGTAATTGGTGTCGTCGCTTGCCGACCAGCCGCCGACCGTGCCAGTAGCCGCGTTGATGCCGCCGATTACCTTGCCCGCGATGTTGGTGCTCGGGCCATCATTGAGAATGACGGTATTACCGGATACGCTACCACTTCCCGCCATCAAACCGCCACCCGCCACACTGTAGAACGTTGCGATTGGTCTCCAGTTGGTGATCACGACGCTTATTGTTGGACGCAATGGGGGATGCGCCACCCGGCACCAAGGCGTAGCCGTTAGTACCGGTTAATGGAACGTAATTAATGGGGTTTTGAATGGTGTAGTAGGTACCCAGACTTGGAAGGAAACTACTGATGATGCCAGCGCCACCGTTAATCGTGACCGACGACTGCTCCGGCCAGCATTGGCGCGGAGAGGGCGAGCGCCGCGAGCGCGGAATCCCGGACGGCGGCGAAGGACGGCGGGGCGCGCGGGCAAGGGAAGGCTGCTTGGTTTCATTGAAAATCACTCCTCATTCAGGAAAAAAAGCGCAAAAAATCCCCGCGCACAGAGGAAAAAATCCGCCACGCGCAAGGATGTGTCTTGCAGGGGAAAAGTCAGGGAAAAACAGAAAAAAGCGGAAACCAGCGCCAACCACCTTGGCCCGTCGCCCGGTTATTGATTCAGAATATGATGGGCGGCGGTTCGGAAAGACGAAGCAGCTGAACCGCCGCCCCTCTCCCCTAACCCCTCCCCCGCAAAGGGGAGGGTGGGAGTGTTCGCTTTGTCTTCAGGCATTTTGAATTTTATAAGGTTCATTTTGCGTGAAACACTACAATGTCTCCAGCGTTGCAATCGCGCACGATGCGATGCGGGCAGCAGGACAAAAGGCGCATGGCGGGCGTCAGGGCGGCGCGGCGCTGGTTTCGCAGGCGTCTGGCGCGGAGCAGTCCGAATCGGCAGCATCACTGCCTTGTTTTCTTGCTGCCGCCTTGGCGGCGCGTTCCTCGCGTTTGGCATCGCGTTCTTGCACGCGCGCCCGGTATTCCAGTTTCCGTCCTTGGGCGGCAAGGCGGCGGGAGGCGCGCAGGCTTTCCAGGCGCCGTTTCCTGGCGGCGTTGCGGCAGTCATTTTCCAGGAACCTGCGGGCGCAGACGGCGGTTTCTTCCTCGAACCGGGCGTCGGCGGCCTCGCGCAGGGATTCGGCCTCCGCCTGCAAGGTCTTGGCGGTTTCCAGGAGGACGGCGTTCCGCGGCGCGGGTTCGGCTTCCCACGCGCGGGCGGCGCCAGACTGCGCGGCGAGACAGAGAATCAGGAGGGCAAGCAGGTTTTGGGATCGATGTTCCATTTGCCGTATTCCTCGTGACCAACCACCCGGTCGTTGCTGCGGCGCAGATCGACGCGTTCCGGCGGCAGATAGCAGCGATGTACGCTGTGATAGATGATATCGACCTGCGGATGCAGCAGGTCGCCCTCGTTTTGTTCGCGCACCACCGCCAGCCTGCCGCTTTCCAGGCGCACCAGCGAGCCGGAAGGGTAGATGCCGATGGCGCGGATGAAGCTGTGCACCAGTTTCGGATCGAAGTGGTGATCGCTCCATTCGAGCAGTTTCTTCAGCGCCTCGGAAGGCTGCATTCCCTTGTGATAGACGCGATCGGAAGAAATGGCGTCATAGACATCGACGATGGAAGACATCTGCCCATAGAGCGAAAGCGCCTCGCCTTTCAGTCGGTGCGGATAGCCGCTGCCGTCATGGCGTTCGTGATGCTGGGCGGCGACCTGCATGGAGATGGGCGCGATTCCCGGCGTTTCTTCCAGCATCTGGATGCCGAACATCACGTGTTCCTGCATGCGGACGAATTCCGCCGCGGTGAGGCTGGCGGGTTTGTTGAGGATGGCGTCCGGCACCCTTGATTTCCCCACGTCATGGAGCAGCGCGCCCAGAGCGATTTCCTTGATGGTCTGGCGCGGCAGTTCCAGTCCGCGCGCGAAGGCCACCATCAGGGCGCAGACGCTGACCGAATGCTCGAAGGTATAGTCGTCGTGGCGTTTCAGCCCCGCCAGCGGCAGGAGGGCGTTCTGGTTGCGGAAAATGGAATCCACCATGTTTTCCACCAGCGGCTCCATGCGATCGACCTCGACCTGCGCGCCCAGGCGCGCTCCCGTCATCAAGGTGCGGATGACGCGGTTGGCTTCGGCATGCAGGCGCTGGGCGCGTTGCGCCTCTTCCGCCAGTTCGACCTGATGCGGGCGTTCCTGGCCGCTGGCGATGTTTTCCATGCGCTGCTGCAACTCCGCCCGCACTTCCTCCTCGGTGGGCGCATCGGGAATGTCCAGGCCGCGATCCGTGTCGATATAGACTTCGTGGATGCCCAGGCTGCGAATCTTGGCGATGCGCGCCTTGCCATCCACCGGAAAACTGTTGGTGAGAAAGGGGTGCTCTATCCAATCGCAGTTCAGGTCATGAATGTACATGCCGGGCAACAGATTGGAGACGGGAATTTTCTTAATCATGGACAACAGACAGGGATATTCCTTGGCGGGTTGGGGAAGCACGTTGTACGCGCATAATTATAAAAGCAGAAGACAGGCAAAGGATAGAGGACAGAGCGGTCGCTGGCGCGGCCTTTGTGGTCAGTAGTTTGTAGCACACGCCCAACACGCGGCGCTGAGGATTGAATATAGACTACAAAGCGAGCGCAGTGAGTTCTGTATTCTGTCCTCCGTCTTCTGTCTTCTGGAAATTGCTTTTCCTCGTGTTTTCGTGGATAATCCGCTGCTTTTCCGGACTTGTCCCAGAACCGCCGATAGCGCGGTTCGCTTTATTTCAAGGAATCCTCGCATGAAAAACGGCATTCATCCCGATTACGAAGAAATCCAGGTTACCTGCTCCTGCGGCAATACCTTTACCACCCGTTCCACCATGAAGAAGGCGCTGCACGTGGAAGTGTGCGCCAACTGTCATCCGTTCTACACCGGCAAGCAGAAGATCGTCGATACCGCCGGGCGCGTGGAAAAATTCAACCAGAAATTCGGCGCGCTGCGGCAATCCGCCTGAACGTCCGTTCCCCCGGATCGTCGCTTCGTTCCAGGCAGCCGGCAGGCTGCCTTTTTCTTGATCTCCCGCCATGCCTTCCATCTTGTCGCGCCCCGTGAAATTGCCGCCCGCGGGCTGGACGCTCGCCGGTCTGCTCGCCATTTACGTGCTTGCCGGTTTGTTTGGACATGATCCGTGGAAACCAGAGGATGTCGTCCATTTGACGGTTGCCCGCGATTTTCTCGATCCCGGCCACAGTCCCGCGTTCCTGCCGATGAGACGCGATTTTCTCGCCGCGCCGCTCTATTACTGGAGCGCCGCGTTCACGGAATTCGTCTTTGGCGGCATCCTGCCCCGGCATGATGCGCTGCGGCTGGCCAGCGGATTATGGACGGCGCTGACCCTGATGGCGCTCTACCATGCCGGACGCGAATGGTATGGCAAGGAATCCGCCGCCGCCGCGCCCATCCTGCTGATCGGCAGTTTCGGCCTCATCGTGCGCGTGCATGAGGCGCAGCCCATGCTGACGCTCCTGGCTGCGGAAAGCCTCTTGCTCCTGGCGCTGGCGCTCCTGCCGCGCAAGGGGCGCGCCGCGCTGTTCCTTTCGGCGCTGGCGATTTCCCTGGCGGCGCTGGGCGCGGGGATTTCCGGCCTGTTGCCGCTGCTCTTGTTCTGTCTCCTGCCGCTGGGGATGCGCTATCGCACTGCGGAGGGCATTCTGCGCAACTGGGGCGCGGGGATTCTGCTCGGCGTGGCGATGACGGGCGCGGCGCTGTTTCTGCTGCATCATACCGCGCCGGAATGGCTGAACGCCTGGCTTGACCGGGAATGGCGGGTACTGGCGGGCGACTGGCGTTATGGCGGCGATTTGCTGGAATATGCCGCGCTCCTGCCCTGGTTTTCCTGGCCGCTCTGGCCGCTGGCGGGCTGGACATTATGGAAGAGCCGCCGCGCCTGGCGATCCGTGGAAACCCTGCGCCAGAGCGGGGCTATTTCGTTGCCGCTGGGCGCATTTTCCCTGCTTTTGTTGCTGCTTCCCATCTGCTTTGCCGCGCGCGAAAGCGTCGCCATGTTGTTCCTGCCGCCGCTGGCCTTGCTGGCGACGCCGGGGGCGCTCACCTTGCGCCGGGGGGCGGCGAACGCCTTCGACTGGTTTTCCGGCATGCTTTTTTGCGTCTTCGCGCTTCTCCTGTGGGTGGGCTGGAGCGCCATGGTCTTCGGCCATCCAGCGCGGCTGGCGCAACGCGCCGCGGAACTGGCTCCCGGTTTCACCGGGCGCTTCGCTTTCTGGCCGTTCGTTCTCGCCGTAACCGTCACCCTCTGGTGGCTGCTGCTGCTGCGCTTGCCGCGCTCGCCCTGGCGTTGCCTCATCCGCTGGAGCGCCGGACTGATTACCCTGTGGCTGCTGGCGGTTTCCCTGTGGTTGCCCTGGATCGACTACGGCAAGAGCTATCGTCCGCTGGCCGCCGCGCTGGCGGCACAATTGCCAAAAGAACGCCCGGCGTGCATTGCCGAATGGCGTCTGGGCGAAGCCCAGCGCGCTTCTTTCGCCTACTTCGAGCGGCTCGTCTTCACGCCGCTGTCCGCCGCGGGCGAACACTGCCGCTGGCTGCTCATCCAGGACAATCCGCGCGCCGAAACCGCGCCGCCGCCAGGCCATTCCTGGCAACGCGTCTGGGAAGGCGGCCGCCCCGGCGACCGCAAGGAACGCTTTCGCCTATATATAAACATCAACGTCAAAAAGTGAAAATCCACTTTTTGCCGGTTCAGTGAGCAAAAAAGGGCAAGCAAAGCTCGCCCTTTTTTGGAGTGAAGGCAGGAACCCGCCACCATCTGCACGATCCTGTAGGGGCGCACTACGCGCGCCCGTTGGCCGTCGTGCGGCGGACGATTTGGCGGGCGCGCGCAGTGCGCCCCTACGACAACTCTCCTCTCTACAGGCGACCGCGCTGGTTTTGCGTTGGGTTTTCCCCAAAAAAGGCGAGCTTTGCCTGCCTTTTTTGCTGATCGAAACCGGCAAAAGCGGTTTTTACTTTCTGACGTTTTGTTTGCAGCTTTTCGCCGGGATAAGGCGCTCGGGTTTCCAGAGGCCGCTGGCCAGGTTGCGGATGCGCACGGTGAGCGCGCATTTCCCTTCGCTTATGGTGGCGTAAGCCTCGTAGTCCTTGCCTTCCTGCGGGATGAAGGAGCCGGCGAGGGCGCAACGGGCGCGGGATTCCGGCCCGACCTGGAAATTCAGCACGAAGGGTTTGTCCGCTGTGATGTAGAGCTCGGCAAAGGGATTGTCGCCAATTCGCTCCGGATCGGGCATGTTCCGGCTCTGCCCTTGCAGATCGCCCTTGCCGCCCAGGATGACGCCGGTATCGGACGCGGAATCGTCCAGACAGCCTTTCTGCGGAATGGCGCGCACCACGCCTTCACGGCTCACGACCCGCAGGCGCGCGTTCGAGGCGGTTTTTTTCGCCTCCGGGAAGGGAGTTACCGATGAGCCGCCAAAGGCGCCGGGGGCGGTCGTTGTCGTCAGGCAGCCGCCCAGGGCAATGGTCAGCAGGGCGGCGCACAAGAGTTCTACGCGATGGGGGAGTTGGAGCATTTTTCTTCCTGTCCTGCAAGGGTTGGGTTCATCCTGTGGCTTGGCATTGTCGCACAGGTTTTCCGAAATGGACGCGCAGCGTCAGCGCCAGCGCCAACAGGCTTTGCAGCAGATAGAGCGAACTGGCGACGCCATGCCAGGCGACAAAACGCTCGCGCAGCGGACTGCGCATGACGTCGAGCGGCAGGGCGCTTTCCTTCAGGTGCTGCATGAAAGGCTGGATGCCGAAAAGGCTGACCGCCGTCAGAATCAACATCAGCGCCGCCAGCCAGAAGGCCAGCGTTCGCAGGCTGCCGATCACGCCCTGGCGCGCCAGCAACGCCAGGAGCAGATACCCGCCCAGCGCCAGTCCCGCCCAGCCGGAAGCGGCGAACAGGCGTCCGGCGATTTCCCCGGCCAGCATACGCTCCTGTGTGCAGAACAATACCGGAACCACCAGATAGCCAATGCTCCACAGCATGCCCGCCCAGGCGGTCAAGGCAACATGGAACAGGGCGTCCGCCAGAAATGTCCGCGCGCGCATGGAATCTTTTCGTGAATCTGGAAAAACAGGCATTTTAAACATACTGGCCGCGCGAATCTTCCACGAAGTCAGACCGGCAGACCTGAAGATCTTCTTGCGTTCCTGGGCACACATAAAAGTGTTGGAATGATACCCCCAAAGGGATAGAATGGGAGGGTCTTGTTCCAATGTGTCACGGAATGTTCCGTCACAATAGCCTGGAGAAAAAAGATGAAAATCAGAACCAGAATTCACTGTCTTTCGACGATCTCTTGGAGCACGCTTGTGCTTGTCAGTTTCCTGGGATGGTACAACGCCACGAATTCCAACGAGGCGTTCGACAAGATTGATCGCGAACTGGTGCCCAAGCTGGATATGGTGCTCCAGCTCAGGGTGCAGGCCAACAACATGGTGCGCCGCATGTACGAGGCGGGTTCCAAGAATACTTTCGCGTACAGGGAGCAGGTCGAGGAGTTGACCCGCGCCCTGGAGCAAAAAAAACAGGCGGACGAGCAGTCGCAGCAATGGTTCCAAACCTATGACAAACTCGACAGGCATCCGGACGCCCAGGCGGTCTGGGACAAGCTGAGGGCAAAATGGCCGGGATGGTTCGCCGTGATGGGCACGGAGATCACCGGCTCGCTGGAAACCGCCCTGAGGAACCCCTCCCAGGAAAGTCTGAATGTCTTCTACAAAAAGGTGGATGAGGTGGGCGTCACCCAGCGCGGCAATACCGCCGAAATCACCGGATCGCTTCAGGAACTGTCCGAAGTCGTGCGGAAAGTCACCAGTGAGGTTGTCGAAGAGGACAAGGACAACGCAAGCACTATTCGCACGTTCCAGATCGTGGTTTCGCTTCTTGCCATCGCGGGCGTCATCTTCCTGGGCATCACGACGCTCAGGGCGGTCGTGAGACCCATTGAACGGGTGCGCGACACCACGGTGCGGATTGCGGGCGAGAATGATTTGCGGATGCGCGTGGATTACCGGGCGAGCGACGAGGTGGGCGAGATGGTGGAAGCCTACAACGGGATGCTGGGCAAATTGCAGGTTTCCTTCCAGGACATCACTGGCCGGGTGAGGGAGGTCAACGAGGCGGTCAATAATTTTTCCACGGCGGCGCAGCAGGTTGCCGCCAGTTCGGCCAGCCAGTCGAGTTCGACCTCGGCGATGGCGGCTTCGGTGGAGGAGATGACGGTTTCCATCAACAC
>JAITRP010000035.1 GCA_031288305.1 Zoogloeaceae bacterium | reverse complement strand
GCGGCTCTATCCGCTCCCAGAGCCTGTCGCCCAGCCGCCAGCCGTCATCCTTGGCAATCCGTCCCATTTCCTCTCCTCTCAATGTCGTGCAGGGATGCTTCATCACTGAAATCATACCTAATGAAATAGGCTCTTAGTCCAATGAACCAAGCCGGACAAGAGGAACATCATGCAAACCTACAACATCCACGAAGCCAGGACGCACTTGTCCAGGCTCATCGAACAGGCCACGCAAGGTGAACCCTTCATCATCGCCAGGGCGGGGAAGCCGCTGGTCAAGGTTACGACGCTGAAGGCGGCGGAAATGAAACCGAAACCGAAAAGCCGGATTGGCTTCCTGAAGGATCAGTTCGAGCGCGGGGAATTCCGGGGTCCCGATGATTTCGACACCATGTGCGCCGACGAAATTCTGGAACTTTTCGGAATAGAAAAGTAAAGTACCTGTTGGATACGCACCTGTTGATCTGGCTCTCCAGAGGAGAGGCGTATTTGCTGCGGGAAGTTTTCGCGTGCATGTCCGATAGCGTGAACATGTTCTTTTTCAGCGTTGCCAGCCTGTGGGAAATTACCATCAAGAACGGGCGCAACCGGCAGGATTTTTGAATGGATGCACGTATCTTGCGGCGTGGATTGCTGGATGCCGGCTACGAAGAATTACCCATCCTGAGCCAGCATGTCCTGACCGTCGACGCCTTGCCTCCCATCCACAAAGACCCATTCGACCGTCTCCTGATCGCCCAAGCGATAACGGAGGGCATCGTGCTGTTGACTTCGGGTGCCACGGTTGCGCAATACCCCAGCCCGGTGCGGCTGGCAAGATGAATTTTCCGTCCAATCTCCCCCATTCAAACACCCGGCCAACCCATGCGCATTTTCGTCATCGAAGATAACCGGGACATTCTGGCCAACATGCTGGATTACCTGCAATTGAAAGGCTACGTCGCCGATTGTGCCGAGGACGGCTTGTCCGGTCTGCACCGGGCGGCCACGCAGACCTACGACCTCATCGTGCTCGACCTCATGCTGCCCAACATCGATGGTTTCGAGCTTTGCCGCCGCCTGCGCGAAGACGGGAAAAGCGCCATGCCCATCATCATGCTCACCGCGCGCAACACGCTGGAAGACCGCTTGCAGGGGTTTTCGGTGAGCGTGGACGATTATTTGGCGAAGCCCTTCGCGCTCTCCGAACTGGTCGCCCGTATCGAAGCCGTCCTGTGCCGCGCGCAGGGCAAGAGACGTCTGCTCGAAGTTGCCGATCTTTCCTACGACCTGGATATGCTGGAAGTCCGCCGCGCGGGCAGGTTGCTCAAGTTGAATCCCATCGGCCTGAAGCTCCTCGCCGTCCTGATGCAAAAGAGTCCCGCCGTGGTTTGGCGCGAGGCGCTCGAAGAATCTTGTGGGGGGGACGCGCCCGACAGCGACAGCTTGCGCAGCCACTCCACCTGTTGCGCCAGACTATCGACAAGCCCTTTGCCAGCGCGCTCCTGCATACCGAGCATGGCGTGGGTTTCAAGCTGGCGGAGCGGCGGAAAGCCGGGGTATGAGCCACAGGAGTCACGGAAGCCATCGGCGCGACCAGCTTCTCGCCCGCCGCCTCGTCGTGGCATTCTCGCTGGCGCTGGTCTATGTCATGCACGAAGTGGAAGTAGAACTCGTCTCCAAAACGATGGGCGGAAGTCTGGGCTTTCGTCGTCGATCACGTGCCGAGGGGAGAAATGCCCCATACCGAGCGCGGCCTACGTTTCTTCCTGAGCGGCGATCCTCGCCTGGAAAGCGACATTCCACCGGAATTCCAGGGGCGCGACCTGGATTCAACGAAATCGGCGACAACTGGGTCATCGCGCAAGAACAGGATGGACGGCGCTACATACTGGTGCAGGATCAGCATGAGTTCGAGGTCTACGAACGAATCCTCTTCGCCGCGCTGCTTGCGGGGTTCCTCTTCACCATCGTGGGCGCGTGGGGACTGGAATCGCTGATGGCAACGAAGACGAGATCGGCCATCTGGCGGCGGCTTTTGATGACGCGCTGGCGCGGCTCACGGGGGCGCTGGAACGGGAACGCCTGTTTACTTCCGTGTCAGCCACGAACTGCGCTCACCGCTGATGGTCATCTCCACTTCCTGCGAACTGCTGGAAACCGCTGCGCTTCCCGAAAATGCGCGTGAACAGGTGGCGCGCATCGCGCGCGTCACTCAGGAAATGCAAAACCTGGTCGCCACTTTCCTGACGCTCGCGCGTCCCAATGACGAATCCGGCCGGCTCACCGCAGAAATCGACACGACCCTCGCCGCCGCCACAAAGAAGAACGCCTGCGCTGACAACCCGGCATCCAGGTCAAGGGGCTGGCTTTTGCAATGGTCGAGGAAAAGAAAGACACGCGCCAGTATCCCGCCGTCTTCCTGCGCGCCGTCATCGGCAATCTGCTCCGAAACGCCCTGCACTACACGAACCAGGGACAGATCCGGCTGGTGCTGGAAGAGGGCGGTTGCCGGGTCGAAGACAGCGGCGTCAGCATTACCGAGGCGGAAAAAGCGTGGGTTTTCCAGCCCTTCATGCGTGGCGCGTGGCAGCGCGGCGAAGGCATGGGACTTGGGGCTATCGCTGGTGCAGCGCATTTGCGCCCATCAAGGATGGCATGTCGAACTCTCTGCCCGTCCCGGCGGCGAGAGCGTTTTCCGGGTTGCTTTTCAGGCGGGGAGGGCGGTGGAGGTTCTTCAAGCAAACGTCTGAATCATTTCTGTTTTGTCTGCGCGCAATGAAATGGACAAGCGGTTACTTGCTCGTCAAAAGCGAGGCGCGTAGCGACACGGCAATCCAGCGGTTCGGTCATCGGAACGACAAAGCAACCGGAAAGGCCGTTTGGATTGCCACGGTGCTCACGCCCTCGCTTTTGACGAAGCAATTCGTTTCCTTGAACCAGAGAAACAATACATCCCTATGGAGTGTTTCCATTCCTGGATGAACCGCTTCCGGAAACTGATTCCCCGTTATGAGAAGACCGATTTGTTCTACTGCGCCCTGCTGCATCTTGCCGCAGGTGCGGACCAAAGTGGAAGAAGTCAAGGTGACATCGATCACCAATAGGTATGCCGTTGCTGGTATCTCAAGGTTGAGCATGGCTTGGCGATCAGGGAAAGCACGGTTGTCTTCCCCCAACCCCCCTGCCCCCTTCACAGGGGGGAAATTTGCCTTCCTCCCTGTGAAGGGGGCAGGGGGTTGCGCCCTATAAGGGGTTTGCGGCGGTTCAGTTTGCATCGAACCCCGGTCCCTGTTCTGCGGCTTGTCCTTCCACCTCCGGCTCCAGCAGGGGAGGGAATGCGGCTGCGCTTCGTACTGGGCGATTTTTCCTCGACTTTGGATCGCACCCTAAGGAGGCGGCAAAAAGTAAAAATCCACTTTTTGCCGATCTATCTTGGGCTTTCATCAAAAAAAGGGCGAGCTTTGCTTGCCCTTTTTTGCTAACTGAACCGGCAACAAAAAGTGGGTTTTTACTTTTTGTCGTCTTTGACCAGGATCAGCAAGGTCAGCAATGCGGCAAAGGCGGAAGCCTCGAAGCAGTAGAGCGCCAGCCCCATGATGCCGCCTACCCAGCCTGCCCAGGCCAGGCGTCTCGAGCGCAGTCCGAGCGCGAGGAGCGCGGCGGCGGCGCTCAAGACGCCCAGGCGGTTGTGGAGGAAACTTTCGATGACCCCCTGACGCAAGATGCAGCGCCAGTCGCTGGCCTCTCTGCACCACGCGCCCATTTCCGCGGATTCCACCCATCCATGGCGCAGCGCCAGCGCCAGGCCGAGGGCACACAGACCGGAAAGGAACAGGAGGCATGGCGGCGAACTTGTGATTCGCGCATGCCATTTTCCGGGGCGTCGCGACAGGATGCTTGTCTTCATCGTAAAACTAACTCTGGTTTGAAACCCCGCCCTTCAGGGCGGTGCGAAGGTGAGACCCCGGCCTGAAGGCTGGGGTTTCGACCGTAGCCATTGGGAGGGGATGCAAATCCCTTCCCAATGACGTTAGACCGGCAGCCCTGAAGGGCTGCCGCTAATTTCTTGCTCACTAAAATTTACCTAGGGCGTGTTCACACTACCCCTGAAAGATGTCATGCTTCGGTACCAAGAAGTTACTGGAGCTTGATGATGGAAATCACCGAATCCCAATATCAACAGATCGAAGACTGCCTGCCGCG
>JAITRP010000026.1 GCA_031288305.1 Zoogloeaceae bacterium | reverse complement strand
ATGCAGGAGGGCGCCGCCTCGCAGGCGGCGCAAAGCTTTGGTGCCGCGTCAGCGTCCCTGCCAGCCGCTTTGAGCGGCTCACAATCCAAAGCCCCCGGCTCTGCCGGGGGATATTTACTTGCACCCAGGTTGCTCCGTCCTTTTCTCCGTCTTCTGATCATATAATCGCCTCCCTGTTCATTCCTGTCGCCGCGAGGCCGTCATGTCCTTATCTTCTTCTCCTGTCTTTGAAACCGCCATCCGCAGTCTGCCTCTGGTATCGAGGGGCAAGGTGCGGGACATCTATGCGGTTGGCGCGGACAAGCTCCTGATCGTCGCCACCGATCGGCTTTCGGCCTTCGACGTCATCCTGCCCGACCCGATTCCGAAGAAAGGACAGGTGCTGACGGCGGTAGCGAATTTCTGGTTCGAAAAGCTCGCGCACATCCTTCCCAATCAACTCACGGGCATCGATCCGCAAAGCGTGGTCGCGCCGGAAGAAGCCGCGCAGGTCATCGGGCGCGCGGTGGTGGCGCGGCGTTTGCAGCCCTTGCCGATCGAGGCGGTGGCGCGCGGGCATCTGATCGGTTCGGGCTGGAAGGATTACCAGCAAACCGGCGCGGTATGCGGCCTGCCGCTGCCCGCCGGACTCAAGCTGGCCGCGCGTCTGCCGGAGCCGATCTTCACGCCCGCGACCAAGGCGGAAATCGGCGAGCATGATGAAAACATCTCCTTTTCCGAGGCGCAAGAACTTTGCGCGGCGCGGCTGGCGAATGTCCTGGAAGGCGCGGGCAAAAGCGGCGAGGCGATATGCGGCGAGGCGCGTGACGCGGCGCTGGCGCTGTACCGGGAAGCCGCCGCCCATGCGCTGGGGCGCGGCATCATCATCGCGGACACCAAGTTTGAATTCGGCGTGGATGCCTCGGGAACGCTCTACCTGATCGACGAGGCGCTGACGCCGGATTCTTCCCGCTTCTGGCCCGCCGACAATTACCGCGAGGGCGAGAATCCCGCAAGCTTCGACAAGCAGTTCGTGCGCGATTACCTGGAAACCCTGGACTGGAACAAAAAAGCGCCCGGCCCCCGCCTTCCCGCCGAAGTCATCCGCCGCACCAGCGAGAAATACGTGGAAGCCTGCGAACGGCTGACCGGAGAAAAGCTGCCGACATGAATCCCCTTTTGAGCACGGAACCCTTTCCCGCCTTCGATCGCGTCCTGCCGGAACATGTCGCGCCTGCCATCACCCGTTTGCTCGCCGATGGGCGGGCGCTGATACAGCGCCTGACCGCACCGGAGACGCACGCGAGCTGGAAGGATTTCGCCGCGCCATTGCACGAGGGGCTGGAGCGGCTCGCCTGGGCATGGGGCGTGGTTGGGCACCTGCACTCCGTTCAGGATGTTCCGGTCTGGCGCGACGCCTATAACGCCCTGTTGCCGGAGGTTTCCCGCTTCTACAGCGAGATGGGGCAGAATCTGGCGCTGTTTGAAAAGTACAAGGCGCTGCGCGACAGCGCCGGCTTCGAACGGCTCAATTGTGCGCAGCGGCGCATCGTGGAAAACGAGATCCGCGATTTTCGTCTCTCCGGCGCGGAACTGGCGGACGCCGACAAGCCGCGCTTTGCCGTCATCATGGAGGAGCTTTCGACGCTTGCGGCGAAGTTCTCGGAAAACCTGCTGGACGCGACCAACGCCTTTGTCGAGGTAATCACGGAAGAAAAAGATTTGAGCGGTCTGCCGCCGGAAGTGCTGCGCGCCGCGCGCGAGGCGGCGCAATCCGACGGGCTTCCCGGCTGGAAATTCACCTTGCGCGCGCCTTCTTATCTGCCGGTGATGCAATATGCCGACAACCGCGACCTGCGCCATCGCCTCTATCGCGCCCATGCCACGCGCGCCGCGGAGTTTGCCGACGCGGGCGGCAAGCCGGAATGGGACAACGCCCCGCTGATGACGCGCATGCTGGAATTGCGGGCGGAGGAAGCGGCATTGCTGGGTTATCGCAATTTTGCGGAAGTATCGCTTGCGCCCAAGATGGCGGATTCGCCCGCCGAGGCGCTGGCCTTCCTGCGCGACATGGCGTCCCGCGCCAAACCCTTTGCCGAACGGGACATGCGGGAACTGCGGGCGTTTGCCGCCGAAAAACTGGGTCTGGAGCGGCTCGAAGCCTGGGATCTGGCCTATGCCTCGGAAAAGCTCCTGCAGGCGCGCTACGCCTTTTCCGAACAGGAAGTGCGCCCCTATTTCACCGAACCCAGGGTAATCGCCGGATTGTTCCATGTCGTCGAGCGTCTCTACGGGGTGACCATCAAACCGGATGCCGCCCCGGTCTGGCATAAAAGCGTGCGCTTTTATCGCGTCGAAAACGCGCGGGGCGAGTCGATTGGCGCGCTCTGTCTGGATTTGTACGCGCGCGCGGAAAAATGCGGCGGCGCGTGGATGGATTCTCTCGTCAGCCGTTATCGCAAAAGCGACGGCACACTGCAAACGCCCGTAGCCTGCCTGGCGTGCAATTTTTCCCCGCCGCTGGGGGACAAACCCGCCACCTTCACGCATGACGAGGTGCAGACACTGTTCCACGAGGCGGGACACGGCTTGCATCATCTTTTGACGCAAAGGGAAGAACTGGGCGTTTCCGGCATCGATGGCGTGGAATGGGACGCCGTGGAACTGCCTTCGCAGTTCATGGAAAATTTTTGCTGGGAATGGACGGTATTGAAGGAAATGACCGCGCATGTCGATAGCGGCGAACCCTTGCCGCGCGCGCTGTTCGACAAGATGTACGCGGCGAGGAATTTCCAGAGCGGCATGGCGACCGTGCGTCAGCTCGAATTCGCCCTCTTCGACATGCTGCTGCATAGCGCCTTCGATCCGCGCAAGGATTGCGTTCAGACGGTGCTGGACGCGGCGCGCAAGGAAGTCGCGGTATTCTTTCCGCCCGCGTGGCAGCGTTTTCCCAACGGCTTTTCGCACATTTTTGGCGGCGGTTACGCGGCGGGCTATTACAGTTACAAATGGGCGGAAGTGCTTTCCGCTGACGCCTACGCCGCTTTCGAGGAAACCGGTAATCCGCTGGATGCCGCTACAGGCAGGCGATTTCTCGACGAAATCCTGACGCAGGGCGGCGCGCGTCCGGCGCTGGAATCCTTCAAGGCTTTTCGCGGCAGGACGCCAAAAATAGATGCCTTGCTGCGCCATAGTGGTATGATCACAGCGTAATTTCTTGGAGGTTTTGACCATGATTCATTTTCGCTTGCAGAACATCGTCCTGACCGTGCTGGGGTTGTATTGCGCGCTGTTTGCCGCTTCCCTCCCGGCGCAGACCTGGCGCTGGATCGATCCGGCAACCGGACGCACCATGTATACCGACACCGCGCCGCCGGGCAACGCCAAGAACGTGGTGCGCATCAACGCCAGCGGATATGCGGATGACGAATATGACCCCGATCTTCCCTACACGATTCGCATGGCATCGGAAAAATATCCGGTGGTGCTCTATGTCGGCACGGATTGCGATGCTTGCAAGGAAGCGCGCGATCTGCTGAACAAGCGCAGCGTTCCTTTCACTGAAAAGGTGGTGCAGTCCGAGGCGGATCAGGTCGAACTCTCCAAGCTGGTGGGCGACACCTACGTGCCGAGCGTGCTGATTGGGCGGCAAAAAATACGCGGCTTTGACGCGGCTTCCTATCACAGCGCCCTTGATCTGGCGGGTTATCCCAAAGTCGAGGGCGCGCCGGCTGCCGCCGCCGGACAATAATAGCGGGCTTTGCCGGATAATCCGGGCGCGGGGGATCGAAGAGCCTGCGCCCGAGTTTTTATGTTGGGCGCGCCGCTCCTCCCATGAAAATCGCCACCTGGAACGTCAATAGCCTCAAGGTGCGCCTTCCTCATCTGCTGGACTGGCTCGTCCAGAGCGGGACGGATATTGTCTGCTTGCAGGAAACCAAACTCGAAGACGCGAATTTTCCCCGCGCCGAACTTGCCGCCGCAGGCTATCATGTCGCTTGCGGCGGGCAGAAAACCTATAACGGCGTTGCGCTGGCTTCCCGCTGCCCGCTGGAAGACATCCAAATTGGCAACCCGTATTTTCCCGATGCGCAAAAACGCCTGATTGCCGCGACCATCAGCGGCATGCGCGTCATTTCGGCCTATTGTCCCAATGGCCAGGCCGTCGGCAGCGACAAATACGCCTACAAGCTGAAGTGGTTTGCCGCGCTTGCCGCATGGCTCAAGGAAGAACTGGCGGCGCGCCGCGATCTGGCGCTGTGCGGGGACTTCAACATCGCCCCGGAGGATAGGGATGTTTACAATCCCGCCGCTTGGGCAGGACGGATTCTCTGTTCGGAACCCGAACGCGCCGCTTTTTCCGCCCTGCTGGATTTGGGGCTAGAAGACAGTTTCCGGCTTTTCCCGCAGCCCGAAAAGAGCTTTTCCTGGTGGGATTACCGTCAGTTGGGCTTCGTGAAAAACCACGGCCTGCGTATCGACCACATCCTGCTTTCCGCTCCCCTCGCCGCGCGCGTCATCGCCGCAGATATCGACCGCGCTCCCCGCAAACGCGAACGTCCCTCCGATCACGCGCCCGTTTGCGTCATCCTTGACGCCTGACCCTTGCGGGCGGCGGCGTTTCGGGTTGAACTCCACCCGGAATCTCCCGCGCGGGCGCAAAAAAAAGCGCCCCGTTGGAGCGCAAAAGGAGAGGAGGATTGTGTTCGTCTCGTCAGAAGTGATAGGCGGTTTCGCCGTGGGCGGTGATGTCCAGGCCTTGGCGTTCTTCTTCTTCTGGAACCCTGAGGCCGACGAAGATGTCGGCGATCTTGTAAGAGACGAAGGCGACGACGCCCGACCAGAGAATGGTGACGCCGACGCTCTTCACCTGCACGAAGACCTGCGCCGCCATGTTGGCGTTGCCTTCGCCAAAGCCTTGGCCGCCCAGATCGGGGGCGGCAAGAACGCCGGTGAGAATCGCGCCCAGAATGCCGCCGACGCCATGCACGCCGAAGACATCGAAGGCGTCATCCGCGCCCAGTATTTTCTTCAGGCCATTCACGCCCCACAGGCAGATGAAGCCAGCGGCAATGCCGATAACGATGGAACCCATCGGCCCGACATAGCCCGCCGCCGGCGTCACCGCCACCAGACCGGCCACCGCGCCGGAAGCCGCGCCGAGGCTGGAAGGGTGTCCCTTGAAGATGGCCTCGCCCGTGATCCAGGCAAGCGTCGCCGCGGCGGTCGCCAGTATGGTATTCACAAAGGCCAGACCCGCCAGGCCGTTGGCGGCGCCCGCGGAACCGGCATTGAAGCCGAACCAGCCGACCCACAGGAGGGATGCGCCGACCATGGTCAGGGTGAGCGAGTGCGGCGTCATGGCTTCACGTCCGAAGCCGATGCGCTTGCCCAAGAGATAAGCGCCCACCAGACCGGCGATGCCAGCGTTGATATGCACCACCGTGCCGCCCGCGAAATCGAGCGCGCCGTCCGCGCCCAGGAAACCGCCGCCCCAGACGATGTGCGCCATCGGCACATAGCTGAAGGTGTACCAGAGGATGGCGAAAATGACGACGGCGGAAAAGCGGATGCGTTCCGCGAACGCGCCGACGATCAGCGCCGTGGTAATGGCGGCGAAGGTGGACTGGAAGGCGACCCAGACGTATTCCGGCATGGTGTTGTTGAGACTGCCGGTGCCGATGCCGCTCAGGAAAAGTTTGTCCAGATTTCCGAGAATCGCCCCTGCGTCGCCCTCCGCCGGGTTGGAGAACGCCAGGCTGTAGCCATAGAGACACCACAACAGGGTCATCAGGCAGAAAATGATGAAGACATGCATGAGCACGGAAAGCATGTTCTTGCTGCGCGCCAGGCCGCCATAGAACAGCGCCAGACCAGGGATGGTCATCAGGATGACCAGCATGGTGGAGGTGAGCATCCAGGAGGTGTCGCCGCTGTCGGGCGGCGTGACGGAGGCTTGTGCGGCTTCGGGTTCCGCGGCGGCGGGCGTGGTTTCCACGACGACCACCGCCGTTTCGCTGACGACGGCCTCCGCGGGAGCGGCTTCCTGCGCCCAGGCGGGTGTTCCCAAGCTGACGGCGCCCAATAGGCTCAAGAGTGCAAACAGACGTTTCATGATGGTATTCTCCTTAGAGGGCGTCGTTTCCGGTCTCGCCGGTACGGATGCGAATGACCTGTTCCAGATCCGCGACAAAAATCTTGCCGTCGCCGATCTTTCCCGTGCTGGCGGCCTTTTCTATCGCCTCGACGACCTGATCCAGAAGCGCATCGGTGATGGCGGCCTCGATTTTGACCTTGGGCAGAAAATCGACGACATATTCCGCGCCGCGATACAGTTCGGTATGCCCTTTCTGACGGCCAAAGCCTTTCACCTCGGTCACGGTGATGCCCTGTACGCCAATGGCGGAAAGGGCTTCGCGCACTTCGTCAAGCTTGAAAGGCTTGATGATGGCAGTTACAAATTTCATGAGTGGTTCCTCGTTAAAAAATACGGTTGCCGACGAGTCGCCCAAGCCCGTTTTCTGGTTATCCGGAAAGACTTGAAGCGCCATGAAGCATCTTGCGCCAGACCGGTAGCAGTCTTTATGCCAGTAAATTTTTATTTTTAAAATCATTGGGTTAACAGATATTTTCCATACCTGCGCCGACAGGTCGCACCAGTTTCGTGCGTCGCGTTCCGGGCTGCGCACCAATCTGGCAAGGCATATTTTTTGCGGACGGACACTTTTGAAAGCGCGCGCGCCGCCCACATGAACAAAACATATATGGTGCAGTGCAGCACCGTGTGTTAAACTTGCAAGCCTGTAATGGGAAAGGAGAAAAGCAATGTTTACCCCCAGCAACTTTGAAGATTTTTCCAATAAAATCAACGCGATAATAACTTCCAGCCCAATTGCGGACATGGAAAAGAACATGCGCGCCATGATGTCCGGGTTTTTCTCGCGCATGGAACTGGTCACGCGCGAGGAATTCGACATTCAGACGGAAATCCTGAATCGCACCCGCGAAAAGCTGCATTCGCTGGAAGTCCGTCTGGCGGCGCTGGAAGAGGCGTCGCGGGACAAGGACAAGGCATAGTCCCGCCATCATGCCGCTCGCCAGCCTCTGGTGCCGGGGCGTCGATGGCCTGCGCGCGCCACGGGTGCGGGTCGAGGCGCATCTGGAGCCGGGCGTTCCCCAGTTTACGCTGGTAGGTCTGCCTGATACCGAGGTCAAGGAAGCGCGCGACCGTGTGCGCGCCGCGATACGCAATTCCGGTTTTGAGTTTCCCTTGGGACGCATTACCGTCAATCTGGCGCCCGCCGATTTGCCCAAGGAATCCGGGCGTTACGATCTGCCCATCGCGCTGGGCATTCTCGCCGCTTCCGGTCAGTTCCCGGCGCAGGTCTTGCGGGAACCGTTTCAGGAATACGAGTTCGCGGGCGAACTCTCGCTTTCCGGCGATTTGCAGCCCATACGCGGCGCGTTTGCCATGGCGCTGTTCTCGCAACAGGAAGCGGGTGTTGAAGGGAAGGCGGCGCGTTTTGTCCTGCCAAAAGAGAGCGCTGACGAAGCCGCGCTGGCGGAAGCGGGCGAGACGCTGGGCGCGAAATCCCTGCTGGAAGTTTGCGCCTGGCTTGCCGGGCAAGGCGAGCTTGTTCCCGGCCAGGCGAAAGGTGTTGGCGCGCCGCCGGTTTTTCCCGATATGGCCGACATCAAGGGACAATCGCAGGCGCGGCGCGTCCTGGAAATCGCGGCGGCGGGCGGGCATTCGCTGTTGATGTTCGGCCCGCCGGGCAGCGGCAAATCCATGCTGGCGGCGCGGCTTCCCGGTCTCATGCCGCCGCTTGATGACGCGGCGGCGCGTGAATCCGCCGCCGTATTGTCGCTGGCCGGACGTTTTGACCCCGCGCAGTTTCGTGTTCGTCCCTACCGCGCGCCGCACGCTACCGCTTCCGCCGTTGCCCTGGTGGGCGGCGGCAGTCCGCCGCGACCTGGGGAAATCAGCCTTGCCACGCAGGGCGTTCTCTTTCTTGACGAGTTTCCGGAATTCGACCGGAAGGTGCTGGAAAGCCTGCGCGAGCCGCTGGAACGCGGCCAGATTCATATCGCCCGCGCCGCCCGTCACGCCACCTTTCCGGCGCGTTTTCAACTGGTGGCGGCGATGAATCCCTGTCCCTGCGGCTGGCAGGGACATCCCAACGGACGCTGCCATTGTTCGTCGGACAAGATCCAGCGTTATCGCAGCCGCATCTCCGGCCCCATCCTCGACCGCATGGATATGCTCATCGAAGTTCCGGCCTTGCCCGCGCAAACGCTGGCGCAGACGGGCGGCGGCGAAGCCTCGGCGCGGATTCGGGAGCGGGTGGCGGCGGCGGCGGCAATGCAGCGGGCGAGGCAAGGCATGAGCAATGCCTGTCTGGGGCCGGAAAACATCGAACAATACGCCGCCATGAGCCAGGAAGCCGCGAACCTGCTGACGCATGCTGCCGCCCGCCTTGACCTGACCGCCCGCTCCTGGCATCGGGCGATGAAGGTCGCGCGCACCATCGCCGATCTGACGGCTTCTGCCAGCATCGAAAAGAATCATTTGGCGGAAGCCCTGCAATACCGCCGCCCATTCATCGAGTCGGCATGAACACGACAGCGCGCCGCCGCTTGAACCTTGCCGTTTTGCTGGCGGCGCTGGCCGCCATCGGCCCGTTTTCCATTGACGCCTACCTGCCCGCCTTTCCTGAAATCAGCGCGGCGCTTTCTGCCGATTCCCTGCAAATCCAGCAGACGCTTTCCATTTATCTTGTCACCTTCGGCCTGATGACGCTCTGGCACGGCGCGCTTTCCGACAGTTTCGGGCGTCGCCGGGTAATTCTGGCCAGCATTGCCGTCTATGCCCTGTCCACGCTCGGCTGCGCTTTTTCGGACAGCATTGAAATGCTCTGGACGATGCGCGCTTTGCAAGGGCTTGCCGCTGGCGCGGGTATGGTGATTGGCCGCGCCATCGTGCGCGATCTCTATGATGGCGCGGAGGCCCAGCGGCTGATTGCCCAGATTGCCATCATGTTCGCGGTAGCGCCCGCCATCGCGCCCATGTTTGGCGGCTGGATATTGCACCTGGCGGGCTGGCGCGCCATATTTTTCTTCCTTGTCCTGGCGTCTGTCCTGTTGCTGCTTGTCTGCTGGCGGCAACTGCCCGAATCCCTGCCGCTGGAAAAACGCCGATCCTTCGCCATTCTACCCCTGCTTGAAAATTACAAAAGCATCATGAGCAATCCAGCCTTTATGCTGCTTTCCATTGGTCTGGGGCTGTTTTTTGGCGGCTTCTTCGTGTATGTGATGTCCGCGACGGCTTTTATTCGCGAACTTCTGGGATTGGGCGCAACCGATTTTCACTGGCTGTTCATCCCCGCCATGATCGGCATGATGAGCGGCTCCTGGATTTCCGGGCGCGTATCAGGACGCTGGAGCGATTGCCGCACCCTGTATGTCGCCTTTGCCGTCATGGGCGCGTCGGCTTGCCTCAATCTGCTGGTTTCTGGTTTCTTGCCGCCCTGGCGCGTTCCCGCCGTCCTGCCCATCATCGGCTACAACCTGGGCATCGCCATGACCATTCCTACCGTCACCCTGCGCGGCCTCGACATGTTTCCGCAGAACCGGGGAACCGCCGCATCCTGCCAGGCGTTCGTGCAAACCATCATCAATTCCGCCATCGCGGCCTTCGTTGCGCCAATACTCTGGGGCAGCCGCCTGAATCTGTCGATCGGCATGGCGGCATTTGGCGGAATCGGCGCGCTGCTCGTCATCTGGCAGACGCGGCGCGCGAACAGAGGACTGAAGGACTGAGCGATCATCATGCCTGTCATGGCACGTCCTGCGGGTTCTTGCAGGGGGCAGGTTGCCGTCCCTGCCATAAAGGCGCGTAGCGCCGTTCTGTCCCCTGTCTTCTGGGGACCCTGTTCATCGTAAAACTAACTCCGGTTTGAAACCCCGCCCTTCAGGGCAGTGCGAAGGTGAGACCCCGGCCTGAAGGCCGGGGTTTCGACCGTGTAGCCATTGGGGAGGGGAGAGAAACCCCTTCCCAATGACGTTAGACCGGCAGCCCTGAAGGGCTGCCGCTAATTTCTTGCTCTACCCGTCCTGGAAAGACCCGCCATGTCGGAGTGCGCGCAGACATTCGCGCGCGCGGCTTGAGGGGGGAACCCATAAACAGCGATCGGCGCGAATCGCGCCGGTTTTTTCGCCTTTTCGGGAAATCCAGCATTCAGGAGGAAAGCACCTTTTGCGGGTAGGCCCCTTTCCCTTGAAGCCCCTTCCTTTCCAACCTTTTCCCCTTTTGCGCAAACCCTTTTCGCATAGGATAAAGGAGCCAGTGCTTATGTAGCGGATCGGAGAAAAACAAACAGCGGGGCGTAACCGGGTACGGCCTTCCGGCAAATGATATTTTTCCCATGGGTCATCATTCCGTCACGAAATCTTTCTACTGTGTGCGCATGTCGTTCAATTTCACATGGAGGGAATTCTTCGTGAAAACATGCAAGACATGCCGCAGGCCATTTGCCGCTCAGGGATTTACGCTGATCGAGATGGCGGTGGTGCTGATCATCATCGGACTTATCCTGGGCGCGGTGTCGATTGGCAAGGATGTGCAGCGCAACGCCGAATACGCGCGGATCAAGCAGAAATTCATCGACCAGTGGGCGGTCGCCTACAACGCCTACGGCCAGCGCACGGGTTATCCGCTTGGCGACAACCAGCAGGAGCCACGCTATATGGTCAATGGCGCCAATTTCAACGTCGGCGTGGCCGCCAGCGGCACGGTTTCCGGAGGAGACATGACGGGGGCGTCGGCGCCGGATGCGATCTGCCATGGCGCGAAGGGTACCAAAATGGCCCGGAATTTCCAAACCGGAACCAATTTCGATCTGCGTATCCTGATGCAGAAAGTCGGCGTCCGCATGCCGCCAGGACGCGCGGAAGGACGCGAGGATCGTTACGTGTACCTCGACAGCAATGGCAATCCGCAGGAAATCCAGGTCTGTTTCCAGTGGAATGCGCCGAGTACCGCCGCTGGCGCGGGAAACGTGATGGTCATCAGCGGACTGACCCCGGATCTGGCGCGCTCGCTCGATCAGATGATCGACGGCAAACCCGATGCGCGCGAAGGGCTTTTTCGCCAGGAAGGCGTCACGAATGCCAGCGCGAACGTGGCGGGTATCGAATGGGGCGTGAATAACACCTACGCCCATACAGGCGCCAACCCGCTTAATCAGGCGACGACTACCGGTGAACAACGCGATGAAGATCAGGTGGAAACGGTCGTCGCCATCTACAAGATGAATCAGTAGGGGAAAGTAGAGGAACGACATGAGCGCATTTCCGAATCATCCGAATGAAGCGGGATTCACGCTGATCGAGCTGGCGGTCGTCCTGGTCGTCATCGGCGTCATCGTCGGCGCCATGGCGGTAGGCAAGGACGTACAGCGCAACGCCGAATATCACCGGATTTCCAACAAATTCGTCTTCGAATGGAAAAAGGCTTACGACGAATACTATCAGCGTACCGGCGTGGTGCTGGGGGACAGCCAGATCGCGCCGACCTACATGGTCAATGGCGGCGAAGCCTCGATCGGCGGCGCGCGCGCAGGCCGGGGAGATCCTTCGGGGACGCTGGCCGGCATTCCGGAAAACTACGCCAATACCGGCCTGCGCATCTGTCATGGTCAGGGCTATCCCAGGAACTCGATCGGGGAAGGTGACAGCGACCTGGCGCGGCAGGATTTGCGGGAACTGGTGCAAAAGATCGGCATTCGCATGCCGCCGGGACGCGGCGAGGGACTGGAAGATCGCTACGTCTATTCGGACACGAACGGCAACGCGACCGAATTGCAGATATGTTTCCAATGGAATCCTCCCTCGACCATCAGCGGCGCGGGCAACGTGATGGTGCTGCGCGGTCTGACGCCGGATCTGGCGCGCTATCTGGACGGTTTGATCGACGGCAAGGCCGACGCGCTCGAAGGACGCTTCCGCCAGCAGGATGCCCGGCATAACGCCCAGGAACCTTCGCATCAGGTTCCCGGCCAGGAATGGCGCGCGAACAATACCTTTGCCCAGACGGAAAGCGCGTATTCCTCGAGCGCCGAAGGCGTGGGCGGCAATCGTGACGAAGATCGCGTGGCGCTCGTCACGGCGCAATGGATCATGGAGCAATAGAGCATGAACGCTGCTTCTTCCGCTTCTTCTTTATCCGGCGGCTGGCGGAACGGACGGAGAAAGCGCCTGGCGCTCGCCGTCGGCATGTTGGTGTTTTTGCTGCTTGCCGCGGGCGGGTTGCTCCTTGCGGTGCGCGAGGCGCGCGAGGCGCGTCTGGAGACGGTTCTCGCGCAACGCGCGCATCGAGATGCCCTGCAAATCCAGGCGCAAACCCAATCCCGCGCCGAATTGGAAAAAACCGCGCGGCAATTGTCGCGGCTTGCCGAAGCGCGGCGCGCAACGCCACGCTATTGGGCGAAACGCTTCATCGATTTGCGGCAGACACAGCTTGCGCGCGCCGACGCGAATACCCTTTTCCAGTCGTTCTCGCGCACGAATGGCCGCCTGTTCCACATCGAGGCTTTCGATTTGTCGGTCACGGAAAACGACAAAGGCCTGTTCCATCCATCCGGGAATGCGCTCCTGCTGTTGACGGTGCGCGGGACGCTGCTCTTTCGCGCCGGAGGAGGTGAACCATGAATGCTGACATCCTGCTCAACATCGACGGGAACTGGATGCTGGTCGAGGAAGGTTGCATCCGGGCGGTGCCGGAATATCCGCGACTTGCCGCGCCAACCCTGGTACTGACGGATTTCGGCGGCGCGGTCAGTGGCGTTTCCACGATCCACGAAAAAAAACATTACGCGGAAGCCCTGATCGGTCGCCGCCTGCGTGACGACGGCGTCATTGAAAACGAAGAAACCAAGGTGCTGATCCATTGCGGCGCGCCTGTATCTGACGGCTGGCAGGCGCTTTATACCGCCATGCCGATGACTGCCTGGCGGCGCATGCAGTCCTGGATCGCGTCGCAGGACGAGCATTGCCTGGTGATCGCGCAGGCCGCCTTGATGCGCAGGCTGATCCGGCGGGACGGAGAGGGCGTCGTTTTCCATGGCGGGAAAAGAATCAGCGTCCTGGCGCAAGAACGAAGGAAGCTTTGCTATTTTTCCGCGCGGGTACGCGGTGACGAAAAGGACGATTCACGCGCCTGCGCCATGACGCTGGCCGGACGTATCCGCCAGGAACAAACGCTGGAAGTGCCCGGGCAAAGGTTGGCGTTTCGCTGGTATGCCTTCGGAGAAGCGGGCCTGGCGGAAATTTTCGCCGCGCATTCCGAAAGCCGCGTCGAGGAAGTCAAGAGGGAAGGCTATCTCCAGGACGACGGCACGTACCGGTATTTTCCGCTCGAGGTATTGGCGCCCTGCCTTTCGGAGCGGATCGCCGTGAATACGCTATTGGCCAAGGCGAGTTATTTCGCCGAGCGAAACATCGGAGTTTTCAGCTTGAGCGCCGGTATCCTGGCGCTGGCATGCCTGGTGGCCGGTCTTGCCTTCTTCTTCCAGGCCGTCTCGATTCGCCGAGAAGTCGCCGCATTGGGCGAAGATACGCGCAAGATCGTGGAATCCACGGGGGAAGCAGGGGGAATGGCGGGAATGCTTCCTCCCGATTTTTTCGCCACCCGCGATTTCATCGACCTGCTGTCCGCCGCCAGGACAGAAACGAATCCTGGCGATTTGCTGCAAAACCTGCGCCTGGCCGCCGGCGACGACATCAAGTTGCTGCGCGTTTACATGCAGGCGGATGATCGTCGCATCGTCATCGAAGGATGGGGCGACGCGACCGCCGGCGGCGACCAGCAGCTTGCGAATTTCCTGGCGCGCTTGCGCCAGCTTGGCTTCGAACCGGAGGCAATCGATGTCACCCTGGCGCCGCGCGCCGCCCCTCCCGGCAGCGCCTTTGCCTACCGGCTGAACCCGGATTCGCGTAGCGCGGGAGATATTTCATGAAAAACGCCGCTCTCCTGATTTCCTGCCTTGCCATCCTGCTCTCGATCATGACGGGATTTCTCCTCCTGGAACGGACCCCTGGACGCGCGCCGATCTCGGCAGGGATGAGACAGCCCGCCCCGAATACCGACGCCCAGGAACTCGAAAAAACCAGGGTCACACTGCGGCGTTTCGAGAAGGATGAAGAAGATGCATCGGTCGTCCTGCAAACGCGCCGGATCGATACCCGGGAATGGCTGTTTCCGTTGCCGAAGGTTGCAGCCGCCGAACCTGTGCAAATTTCCACCGCCGTACCCGCGTTATCCGGCGCGCACGCCGATGAGGCATCGGGAAACAACCGTCCGCTTTCGCCCGGTATCGATCCCCAGCTTTCCTTCATCTTTTTTTCCCAGGATTTCCGGCGCGCCATCATCGATGGGTATTTCGTGCGCGAAGGTGACCTGTTGTCCGACGGCGCCCGCCTTGTGGCAATCCGCGATACCTCGGTCGTCGTGCGAAAGGGGCGCAAGCGCCAACGAATCGAGATCCCCGCCGTTTTCCCGCAGCCTCCCGCCCGCATACCCTGAAAGGTCGATCCGCCATGAACAAATTCAAACTCTACCGCATAGTCATTTCCATGCTGGGCGTGATGGTTTGCGCCCTGAGCGCGGCGCTTTTTGTCATCCTGAACGGGCAGGACGCGCCGTCCAACCGGGAAATCGCCGCCGCGCCCGTTGCCGAACCTGCCTCCGAGCCAGCCCCCAAACCTGCCGATGCCCGCTCGCTGGTTTTGCGAAAGAACCCCGAACCATCGCCTGTCCCGCCTGGCGGCGTTGTTCCCAACTTCGTTCCCAAACCTGTCGATGCCATTCGCCTGCAAGCCTTGCAGAAGAAGTTCGAGACCATTTCCGCCCAAAAGGAGCCGGACATCGGTGAGATCGACGCCCTGTTTGCCGAATTGATCGAAATCCAGGGAACGAGCGTGATCGCCGGGATCGACCTGAATGTCCAGCGGCAAAATCTTCGCATCGCGCGGGATCTGCAACAGATAGCCAAGGAGATGGACGCGGAATACAAAAAGCCCGCGCCCGACGTCGCGAAAATGGAAAATTTGCGACGCAAGGCCGCCGCCCTGCAAAACCAGTTTTTGGCCAGTCTCCACGGGCAGCCCGCGACTGCGGGAATCGCGCCGTTTTCGGGATCGGGACGGTAACATGTCGCGTCCATTTCCCTTCCACGGGCGGACAGGACAGGGTTTCAGCCTGATCGAGCTGACGGTGACGCTCGTCGTCATGGGTGTCCTGGGTCTCCTGGCGGGTTTTGCCTTTTCCGGTCCGGGTGACACATCCTCGTTGCAGGGTCGATCGGAAGCCAACAAGATGCGCGAGGCCTTGCGTTATTTCGTGCTGGCCAACAAGCGCCTTCCCTGCCCGGATAGCGATGGGGATGGCCATGAGGATTGTGCGGCGGGGGAATCCGGGTTCTTGCCGTACCTGACGTTCGGTCTCGAAGACGCGGCGGGAAATCGGATGCGCTACGCCGTCTATCGGGGAAGCGCCGCCGATGATGTGACCTCGCTCATCGAACGCACCGGCGACGGCGAAGGCCAGCCCGATTACCTGGGGTATGGCGACATGATCGCGGCATTGCGGAAAATTCCCGCAACGCCTGCCGCGTCTCATGTCAGGGTCGCCGCCGTCGGCGCGGATGGCGCTTCCGACTGCGGGAACTTCACGCATCCAGCCTTCGTCCTCATCGTGCCCAACGCGGACCGGGACGAGGACGGCGACCCGCGGGACGGCGTGAACGCGAACGGCTGGCCTTGCGTGGCCTCGCCCCTGCAATCCGGATCGTCCGTATATGACGACGTTGTCGTGGCGGAAGCGCCCGACACACTGATCGAATGGTTGTTCAAACATCATGTTCATTGAAATCCTGAAAATCCAATGAAAATTCTCTTGTCCAGTCTTCAGAGAGCCGCCTGCTTCGCCGCGAGCGTGTTTTTCCTGCAAGCATGCAGCACGCACCGGAGTTTCGAGGCGCTCGATCCCAACGAACCCATCCCTGTGACGGGATTGGCCGAAACGGTCAGCGGCGAGTCGGAAAAACTCGCGCAACAGCATGAAGCGTTGCGCGCGCGGCTGGATCGCGCCGCCGTCGTGGAACGCGCGGCCCGTCCGGTCGCGCCGAAATACGATCCGCTCGAAAACGAAACCATTTCAATCAACATGCACGATACGGGCATCGACTGGCTGCTGTGGACCCTGGCGAATCAGCTGGGCATGAACCTGGTGGTCGACCCGCTCGTGCTGCGGCAGGAAATCCGCGCCAGCCTGGCGCTGAAGAACGTGACGACACGCGAACTCTACAACCACATCCTGGAAACCTTCGATTTGCGCGGTGAAATCAGGAATGGCGCGTTGCGCATCGATTTGTACGAAGAGCGTATTTTCAGCGCGGGTTTTCTGAACACCAATCTTTCGATCAATCTCGCTTCCGGCGGCGATGTCTTCGGCAGCAACGTTTCGGCCGGCGACAGCGTGTCGGGAAGCGCGAATACGCTGCGCGCCGATTTCGGCATCAGCGGGAATACGCCGAGGCAGATCGATACCTATGAGGAACTCGAGAACGCGGTGAAGAATATTCTCGGTCTTGCGGAAGGGCGTCTTCCAACGCAACCGTCCGCGCGAAACCCGTCCGTAACCGGAGCGGAACAGGGCGGCGTGGCGGCGGAACCCTCTCCGGTACGCTACAGCCTGAACCGGACGAGCGGCGCCCTGTACGTGAAAGCGCGTCCTTCGCAGATTCGGGCGATCCAGCAGATCATCGACCTGAACAAAACCATCCTGCGCCGCCAGCTTCTGGTGGAAGCGCAATTGATCGACGTGCAATTGAACGACGGCCACCAGTTCGGCGTCGACTGGACGCTGTTGCGGCGCAATGTCGCGGGCGTCTACGGCGCGGATTCCCTGCGCGTGCAGGAACATTCCAGTTCCTTTCCCGACGGGACGCTCCTCGACCGCACCCTGACCATCCCGGCGCAGGCCATCGGCGGCGCTTTGGCGGGCAACAGTCTCGGCCTTTCCTATGGCGACGAGCGTTTCTCGGCCACGATCAAGGCCCTGAGTTCGTTCGGCACCCTGCGCGTTCTTTCCAATCCGAGCGTGCGCGTGCGCAACGGCACGCCGGCGCTTCTGAGCGTGGGCGCCAACATTCGCTACATCACCAAGAGCAGTTCGACTTTCAACAACATCGGCGGCGGCAGCGCGACGACCACCTCCGATGTGGAAACCGACGCCCTCTTTTCCGGCGTGGTCGTGGGCGTGGTGCCCTACATCCACGACAACGGACGCATCGAACTCCTGATCCACCCGGTCCAGACGGAAGTCACCCCGGAATCCCTGAGCCTCATCGACGTCGGCAACGGCAACGTCGTGACCCTGCCCAGGATCAACTACAAGGGCCTGACGACGACGCTGAATCTTGGCGACGGCGACATGGTGATGATCGGCGGATTGATCGACCAGAACCAGTCGAACAACAAGGATGGCCTGCCGGGATTGTCGAACATTCCGGCGGTGGGGAACCTGTTCGGCGAACAGAGCAAGTCGCACCAGAGCCGGGAACTGGTGATCGTTCTGCGCGTGAGGTTGCTATGAGCGATTCGGAAAAATACGCTGCATCGGACAAGCGCCGCGGCATGTCGTTTCGCGCGCGGCTTGTGCTGGCGCTGGTGTTCGTTCATCTGGCCGGAGGCTTGTCCTGCGCCGCCCGCGCCCAGGAAAACGCGCCGTTGCAGAATCCATCGGTAACCAAGGCGGAATCCTCTCTGTCCATCAACAAAAAAACAAACGCCAGGGTCGGGGAAGGAGAATCCGCCGCCCACGCGAAGAAAACGCGCGAGGCGCAGATCCGGGATCTGGTGCGGCGAGTCAATGCGGCGATTTTGCAGGAGGATTTCGCGCTGGCGGAAGGGTTGCTGGGCACGCTGGGGCATTTCCTTCCCGAACGAAGCCTCACCATGCTGCGGATACGAGCCTGGCTTTCCTTCTCTTCCGGGCAGGACGCGGCGGCAAGGGAGGCCTATCTGGAGATCCTGGAACGGATCGAAAACGATGAGAACGCCGGCATCAACCTTGCCATTCTCGCGACGCGCGCCGGACAGGGAAAGGAAGCCGAGCGGATTCTGGCGGATCTTGCCCGCCGCCATCCGGATTCACAGCAACTGCGCGCCGTGCGCCAGGCCCTCGGCATGGACATCGACAATTATTCATCCCAGGGCACTGTTTTCGAGGAATGATGATGAACCGGGAAAATTTCGCGCTGGATGTAGCAGACATGGCAGACGTGGCGGACGTGATCGAGGAAGCGGGACGGCAACTCGACCTTCCCGCGCGTCCGGGCGCTCCCGCGCGTCTGGGCGAGCGCCTTCTGGAACGTGGATTCCTGACCCCCTGGCAGTTCCAGTACATCCTGCAAAAGCAGAAGACGGAAAATCTGCGTCTGGGACAACTGCTGGTCCGGCACGGCTTGGTGCGCGAATATGATGTCGCCCGCGAACTGGCGGGGAAAAAAGGCATCCCTTTCCTTGCGCATGAGGACTTTCCGCCGCCGGACGCGGATCTGCTCGCCTGTTTTGGCCGCGAGCTTTGCCTGACGAATGGTTTCCTGCCCTTGCGGCGCGTCGCGGACTGCCTGGAAGTCCTCCTGGGCGACGGCGACGAACTGAAAGTGGCCCATATCGCGCGCGAGCGGACGGGATTGCCCTGCCGTTTCGCGCAGGGGGAATTTTCCCGCGTTGCCCGTCATATCCGGGATGCCTATTACTTTACGCAATATTCCGTCGACGCCATGCTGGAGCGGGAAATTCGCCTGCTTGCCAATGACGTGGATCATGCGTACAGCCCCGGCCCGTTCCTGGATTTCCTGTTGCACAAGGCGGTGCATGAGCGGGCGACGGACGTGCACTTCGTTCCCTCACCCTGGAGCATGCACGTGTTCTTCCGCATCGACGGAGTCCTGCGCCCCATCATGGCGTTGCCGCATTCCCTGATGCGGGTGGCGACCTTCATCAAGCTATCCGCCGAAATGGATATTTCCGAACAGCGGCGCCCGCAGGACGGCAGCTATCACACCACGATCCTCGGCCAGCCGTTCGCCATACGCGTTTCCATCCTGTTCGTCGAATTCGGCGAACGCATCGTTCTCCGGCTCCTGCCGGAACAAAACGAGCTTGCCGGCCTCACGCAACTGGGATTCCTGCCCAGGGACGTGCGCAGGCTCGAACGCGTTTTCTCGAAACCATCGGGCATGATCCTGGTCGTCGGCCCGACGGGGTCCGGCAAAAGCACGACCCTGCACGCGGCCTTGCAGCGGGTTCAGTCCCTGGTCGAAAGCAACGTTCTCACGGTGGAAGACCCGATCGAATACCGAATCCCCGGCGCGGCGCAGACGGAAGTCAACCGGCGCGCCGAATACGATTTCAGCAACGCGCTGCGCTATTTCCTGCGTCATGATCCCGATGTGATCCTGATCGGCGAAATCCGCGACCGGGAAACCGCGCAGGCGGCGGTGGAAGCCTCGGCAACCGGCCATCTCGTGCTCTCCAGCCTGCATGTCGCCAACGTCTTCGGCGTGGTGCCGCGCCTGCGTCCGCTGGGACTGGACCCGCGCGTCATCGCCGACAATCTGATCGCCATCGTCAGCCAGCGATTGATCCGCAGGAACTGCCCGCATTGCAGCGTGGAATCGTCCCTGAATGAGGCCGAACGCGCCTGGCTGGCGGATGGCGGCGACGAAGGCGCGATCCACGCCCGGCACGGCGTGGGTTGCGACGCCTGCGGGCAAAGCGGCTACATCGGCCGCTTGCCGGTCTATGAAATCCTGGAAATCGACGATGCCCTGGCCAACTGCATCGCCGATGACGGCGGACGGGAAACTCTGCGCCAGATGGCGGAGAAACAGGGCTTCGAAAGTCTCGTCACGCAGGCGAAATGGCGGGTGCGCAGCGGGCAGAGCACGCTGGCGGAAATCGCGCGCGTCGTCGGCGCGGTTGCGGAGGACAGGAAACAGGAGACAGAGGACAGAGCGGCCTTCGGCCCTTGTGATCCGTAATCTGAAGGAGTAATTCCATGCAACAACTGACTACTGAATACAGATATCAAAAG
Source organism: Zoogloeaceae bacterium (assembly GCA_031288305.1). Lineage (GTDB taxonomy): Bacteria > Pseudomonadota > Gammaproteobacteria > Burkholderiales > Rhodocyclaceae > Azovibrio. Next base: position 40,743 of record JAITRP010000026.1, on the reverse strand, counting down.
CAAGCGCGGCGAGTGTTTTGTCTTCTGTTCTCTGTCCTCCGAACATGAGCGGGCGTTTCTACTGTTATCGCCTGCTGCTGGAAGACGGCAGGAAGAAAAACGGCTTTACCTGGTTTGCGGTCGAGCGCGATTTTTCTGTCTCCCTCTGGCTGGAACGGCATTACAGGGCGGTTGTTCTGGGGGTATACCGCTGTCCGGATTGGGTAAACGGCATCCTGCGCGCGCTGGAAAAACTGGGCGCCTCGTCCGTCCGCAGGGAAGACCTGGGCAGCATGTTGCGCGATCTGGCGCTGATGCTGAAGAGCGGCATTTCCATCATCGACGGGCTGCGCATGATCGTGGAGGAAGCGCCGTTCGGGATGGCGGGCGGGACGGTGCGGGCCACGCGACTCCTGCTCGGCGAACTGGAAAGCGGCGTGAGCGTCAGCCAGGCGTTTTCCCGCCACCCCGACCTGTTCCCGGAAATCGTGCGCCATCTGGTGGAAATCGGCAATGAAAGCGGCACGCTCGACCGCATGTTGCTGGAAGCCTCCGCCCATCTGGAGCGCGTGGCGGACATCGGACGCAACGCGCGCCGGGCGCTGATCTATCCGCTGTTCGTCTTTGCCGCGGTCCTCGGCGCGGCGGCATTCTGGCTCTATTACGTCATCCCCAATCTTGCCGGGCTGTTCCGCCAACTGCACGCGAAAATGCCGCCGCTGACGCTCGCCCTGATCCGTTTTTCCGACTGGCTGGCGGCCAACGGGCTGTTGAGCGGCCTGATCCTTGCCGCGCTCGTCGCCGCGCCGTGGCTCCTTTTCTCTCACAGCCGGGCCGCGCGCCAGTGGTGCTACCGGATGGGACACCGGCTGCCGGTGAGCGGCGTATTGCTGCGCACCGCCGGCATGGCCTTTTTCACCGAACACCTGGGCATCCTGATTCGCGCCGGGCTGGACATCCAGCACAGCATGGCGGTACTGGAACGTTCCACAGGCGATGAATATTACCGGGAAGGCCTGGCGAAAACGCGCACCTTCATCGCGCGCGGCGAGCTCCTGAGCGTCGCCATGCGCGCGGCGAACCGTTTCCCGCCGCTCATTTTGCGCATGATCGCCGTGGGCGAGCATACCGGTTCGCTGGACGAGCAGATGGAACGCCTGTCCGCGGAATACCGGCGGCGCTTCGACCATCTGATCGCCTCACTGGCGGAAATCATCAAGCCGGTGGTTATCCTGCTGGCGGGCGCGTTTTTCGTATTCATCGTCGTCGCGCTCTTGCTGCCGGTCTATGACCTGATTCGCCAATCCATGCTGTTGCAGGTGTCATGATGACAGAAGGCAGAGGACTGAGGACAGAAGACAGAGCGGCCTTCGGCCTTTGTAGTCAGGTATCCGTAATCTGAAAGGAAGCGCCATGCGACAACTGAATACCGAACACAGATCACAAAGCGAGCGTAGCGAGCGCTCTGTCTTCTGTCCTCCGTCTTCTGTCTTCCGCCATGCGCAACGCGGCATCAGCCTCCTGACCGTTGCCTTGCTCCTCCTCCTGCTCGGCGCCAGCCTGGCGGCGGGCATCGCGTATCTGCGCGCCGGGCTGCCCAGCGAGGAAATTGCCGCCACGCAACGCCTGGCGCTGGCGCGGGCGGACGAGGCGATCCTGGGCTTCGCCTCCATCCACCACCGCTTGCCCTGCCCGGCGGCTACCCCGAACGGCGCGGAAAACTGCACGCGCGCCAAGGGCTACCTGCCGGTAACGGCGCTCGGTCTCGACGCCATGCTCTATACGCCCAATACGTTGACCATGCGCTACATGGTCTATCGGAACGCGGCGACCGGCGACCTCGCCGGGAACGAACCCGTCACCGTGGCCGATGGTTCGAGCCGACAGTTGCCTTCGGATAAGTACGACCCCACCCCGGAGGATAACGAGGTCTTCAAGGCGCGCAACAGTTTGGACATGTGCGAGACCATGCGGCTTGCCTACAAGGACAGGACGGACAATGCGGCAAGTTACGCGCATTACAAGACAAGCGGAAGCGGCGCGCCATTCAGCGTCGCCTATGGCCTGGCTCTGCCCGGCGCGGGCGACCGTTCGGACAACGGCGACCCCTTCGACGGCGTCAACGCCGGAAACACCCCCGAAATGGAAGCGCCGGATCGCGGTCATGGCGTCTCCTACGACGATTTCGTCTTCGTGCGCGATTTTCCCTCGCTGATGTCGGCTTTTAGTTGTCTACCAGTGGATTATTCTGTTTCAAACACCTATACAGCGACAGTAGCCTATGGCAGCAGCGTCTCCTATCCCGAGAACCAGCTTGTCGTCAACTATACCGAAGAAGGGATTTCTTCTCTCTTGCAGTCGTCGGTTCATTCCGTCAAGCTGGCGCAAGAAATGGTTGAAAGCAGCAACAAGTATTTTGATGATACCAGGGACTCCGCGAAAAAAAATCTGCGCTACGGAATATGGAGTTCTGTAAATTCCTTTCTCGATGTCATGTTCTCGATAGCCAGTATAGCAACTTCAGCATATGATATTGTGCAAAAATCCATCGAACTTGGAATGAGTTTTTCTCCTCCATGGTTTGGCGTACCCGCCCCGCCTCATGCTGCCTCTGTAGGATCCAACGTGGCCGCGCTGGGCTTCCAGGTGCCTGGCATGCTTGCCAATATTGCCAATTTTGGGCTGGTGCTCGCCAATACGATCATTGTCGGAAATGTTGCCAGCAGGTTTGGCGAAGATGTGAGCATAATCAATGACATGTGTGAAAATTTCAACAATGAAGAGATCAAACAAAAGCTCCAGGAAGCAAAGCAAGACGCCACGCAGCATGCACAGGATACCGTGAATGATGCAAAGAATAATATGGACGCGGCGCATGTCAAACTCCAGGCCGCCGATGATATCATCGCGGCCTGCGCGGCAACAAAGCCCGTATACTATGCGCCATTCCAGGAACCACAGCGGCAAGTATTATTCGGCGACATATATAATATCGAACAAAATATCAGCGAAGAAGAAGGCAAGCTTCAAGCGCTCTATAAAGAACAAGAAGAATCTTCAGGAGCAAACAGTCAAGACGCCATAGATGATTTGGTCAAAGTCATGCGGGAAAGCGGTTATTATACCCAGGAGGATATTGATGAAGCCGTTGCCAGAATGAGGGCGGGATTGGATGAGAATAACGCGGCATTGCCAGGAAAAATAGCGGAAAAACAAGCGTATATTGCGAGTCTGCAATCCTCGCTGGCAGAAAAGAAAAAAGTCCTCGCCGATCTTGTGGAATCTCTTCCGGCGGGAGACAAAATACTCCCCAGATTTTATTCTGCTCAATCCGCCAATGCCTGTCAGATTGCCCATCGGGAAATTACCTGGTCCAATTGGGAAATTGAATACTATGGTCTTCTTCGACAGTTGCCTATTCCTTACACAGAAGCGCAAGCACGGCAGGAGTGCGTTATCCAAAAAAGGAATGAAGAGCATTGCGATCGCAATCATTATTACGATCTCTGGATGGAATATTATCAAATGAAGGAACTGCATGAAACAGCCCAAAAAAATTACGCGACCATCCAGGAGCAGGAATTCAGCGTAGACACAAGTTCGTGCGGCCATGAAGCGGACGGCGAAATCATCATATTCAAGACCAATGCGGCTACGGAAATCCTTCGCCAGGTTGATAAAAGAGGAGGCTTGCAATGAAATACCAATATTATTTCAGCGATGACCATGAAAACGGATTTTCCCTGTTGGAAATGGCAGTGGCGCTGACGATTATCGGCATAATGATAATCGCTTTCTGGAATTTTTTCCGTTTGTCGCAAGACGTTGACGATGCACAAGTCGCTATCGAACAACTGGCATTGGCCGATGAAGCGATCCAGGGGTTTGTATTACGGGAACACCGGTTGCCTTGTCCGGCAGAAACAGATGGAGATGGTGTGGAACGAACCAAGAGTGGTGGCTGCCAATACGGAGCCGGAGAATTTCCATTCAAGACCTTGGGTATGCGCTTTCCTGAACGTTTACGCTACGCCGCTACCCCTTCCCTGGCGCTTGCCATTGCGCGACACAAACCCTGGTTGCCCATTGTGCCGCCCAATACAAGCGACACGGAATGGCCATTGCGGGGGGATGCTTCCTACACGATCGGGAGTTATGAGGACGCAGTAAACGAGATTAAGAATGCGTTTGCCGGTTTTTCCTTTCTCCAGATGGGGCAGGTGTCGACTGATCTTGGCGGAGTCGCGTTACAAAACATGAGCACGCTTGGTGATAATCCAAAGCTTGTGCGTAAATTTACGCAGGCCCAACTCAATGCCGTTACCGCGCGTGTCAATGGCCTTGATTTTTGCGCGGCACTGCGCGATGCCCAGGTAGTCACACCGGATTCCGTGTTGTCGAACAGCATCCCCGTTGCCTATGCGATTGCCCATCCCGGCACACTCGATAGCGATGATGATGGCAATTTCTTCGACCTCGGCAACACGGCTTCTGGCGCAACATTCGAGGCGCCCTGGATTCCCGCAACTGATCGTTACGATGACCATGTAATTGCCGTGGGTTTTGCGGAACTGGCGGCGCGGCTTGCCTGTCCCGCGCGGTTGTCTACCGCCAATGCGGCGGGGCACACCGCACGCGCCGTCTATGATAATTATTTGATTTCACTTGCCATTCTGCAATATCAGGCTTTCAAACTGGATCTTGCCTATGACAGCCATCAACAGGCGGATCTTTCCATGAAATGGGCAACATGGAGCATGGTAAACGATTCCCTTTCAGCCGTCAATTCTGTTTTTGATATTGCTCTTACAGCTGCTGGTTCATCTCCCTCCAAGATTATTTTCAGTGTCTTCAAAACTGCCCTGAGTGTTCTCAAGTTTATTCTGACCGGATCAAAAATGGCAATGGACATACTGAAACTATCGGAAGCAAAAAAGAAAAGGGATGAGAGCGATGAAAAACTTGCCAAGGCGAAAAAAGCGCGTATCGATGCGGAAATCTACGCCCATCGAATGCTGAAAACCGTCGATGCGGCAACGGATCGCGCCATGACCATCGACGAGAAAGGATTGCTGCCATGAAACGTCGAATAAAAGGGTTCTCGCTCCTGGAGTTGTCGGTGATCATCCTGATCCTGGGCATGATTACGGTCCTGCTCTGGCCTTTTATCCAGTCGAATATGCAGGAGAAAAGAAAGGCGCGGTTATATTCGCAACTGGAACAGGCTGACTGGGCATTGACAGGCTATATCATGGCGCATCACCGCCTGCCCTGCCCGGATACCGATGGCGATGGAAAGGAAGATTGCGCGGCAGGCAGCGAAACGGGCACATTGCCTTATCGGGATCTGGGTATTGCGGATATGACAGCCAGGCAGATCCGTTACGGCGTCCTGAAGCGAGACGAGGTGGCAGACCCGGAAGCCGCAACAGACAAAGACCCTGTGCCGGACTCGATCCGATCCGTGAATTTGATGGCAAATACAGATCGCTTTTATCCATTTCTCGCATTGGAGGGCAGCGACACGGAAGTGTCATCGCTTGCAACACGGAATACCAAATATGGTACTCCTGTCGATTTCAATAGTAATCCTCTACCCAGGACGCAGAATGTCGTTTTTGGCAAGCGGAATACACTGGATTTCTGCTGGGCCTTGCGCGTGGCGGAGGATCCATTGCCCGACGAAATAGATAAGCATGTCCACATGGAGACTGCGGGCGGCAAACGACAGATCGCCTACGGGATTGCGCTGCCTGCGGCCCAGAATGCGCTCGACAACCCACCGCCCGCTCCTTTGACCTTCACTCCTCCACATGATCTAGACGATGATCGCGTTCGCGCCGTTACACCCGGCGCATTGTGGAGCAGGCTGAAATGCGGCGAAGCGGTGGCTTCCATCGGGCACGCGCAGCCCAACGCCGCCACGGCAGCCGTCATGATATATCGCGCCCTGTTTGATTACGAACAGATTGTGGAGCAAAACAAGGTGATGGAAGAAGCGCAATTTCTGTCGTCAGTCGGCAGCGTGGTCAACAATGGCGCAAAAATTGTTTTTGGAATTCCGGCTGACGGTTTCAAGGCAGCCGGAAAATATTTGGCTTCCGTTCCTCCGGAGGTTCCGGATGGAGAATCCAAACCTGCCATGGGAATCGCATATACCGTCAAGGCGGTAACAACTGGAGCAATCTCGGCGTCCGCGTTGGCGCTTGCCATCACAAAACTCGTCCAGTCTTATGAAAAGCGCGAAATGATACGGCAACGTTATGTCTTTATCATAGGTCTGAGATCAACCGCGCAAGAATTTGCCCAACAGCTTCTCGACCATACCTGGCTTGCGGATGAACAGGGCTTGTATTCGGGAAGTCCGTAGAAAAAGGAGGATGAAAATGCCTGCATCGAAAGAAATCACACAAGGCGGTTTTTCCCTGGTCGAACTCTCCGTCGTCCTCATCGTCATCGGCATCATCCTCGGCGCGGTGTCGATCGGCAAGGACGTGCATCGCAACGCGCAGAACCAGCGCATCGCCAGCGAATTCATCCAGGGCTGGCTGCTCGCCTACGACAGCTACAAGACCGCGACCGGGGTAACGCTGGCAGACAATGTCAGCCTGCCGACCGGTTGCGTGAACAGGCAATGCGCGACAGATGGCGTTCCCGGAACAACCCTGTGCGACAAGGAACTGCGCGACGCCATGCTGAAAGTTGGCATCGGCCTTCCCAACGGCCGCGCGGAAGGCCGCGAGGATCGTTATGTCTATCTCGACAGCAACGGCCTGCCGCACGACCTGAAGATCTGTTTCCAGAACGTCCGCTGGAAAGAGCCGGGCGACACTTCGGGCAGCTACGTTTCGCGTTCGCGCAACGCGATGACGATCGAAGGTCTTACCCCTGAACTCGCGAATTTCCTCGATCATTATTTCGATACGGTGGTCGACGCGCGTTTTGGCAATTTTCGGGAAAATACACTGGCCAACAGCAATTCGACGACAAAAAGTCCCTGGTCGAAAACATCAACCGATATCGACGAGAACCAGATTGCCGAACTGACCGGCTGGATGAAGATGGTTCTTTAGCTGGAGAAATTCCTAGGTTTGCCCGAACCATGCGCTCCCGGACGCTGCACCATTGCAGATACAAGGCCGGTGTATTATCAGTTCCCCAGATAAACCGCCGTGACCGCAATCCGCTCATGCCCAAGTTCTCGGCTGATTTGCTGCCGGGAGAATCGATCTTTCTGACATTGTGCCGGATCAAGCTGGTTTACCCTGGGGCCGCCAGCCTTGGGCGCTTTCCATCCCGTCAGCGTTTCGTACCGAATTTGCGCATAACGATGTCGCAGCCCGTGCATGTTGGAAAGTCCGGCCCGCTTGCACTGTCCATCATAGACCTGCCGCTGCTGGATGTAGGTCTTGTTCGCCGGGATCAACGACCCGGAACCCACCAACTGGCAAGCGCCATCGAGCGCGGCGCGTTGTTCCGGCATCGTGATCGGTATTGTCCGATCCCGTCCGCCCTTGGCCCAGGAACCCCGGATGGCGATATGATCGTTTCGGTCAGCAATACTTGGCCGGAACTTGATGGACTCTTCACGGCGCAGCCCGAAAGCAGTCTGTAGTCTCAGGCTCATGCGGACATGGGCGTCGGTAATTCCGTCCAGCCTATCCCCCAGTGCTTTCGCCTTGTCCTCTTTGGCTACAGCGTGACGTTCGGGAATACCCAGTTTCGTATTGTCCTTCGGTAGAATGCCCGCCTTGCCGACTTTCTCGGCCCACCAGCGCAGGTGCGCCAGTGCCTGCCCTTGAGCGAGGTCGCGCGCGTCTGGCGAAAACCGGCTTCACGCAACTGGCGAACCATCAAGGCCAGCGAGCGTTGCCGGTCGGCCTGTGTCGCAAAGCTGCCGTCGCGGTTGCGCAGGCAAAGCTGGCGCAGGGTGTAGGTCAAATCATCCATCGAAAAATCCTGCCATCGGTCATTGGTTGAAACTGGCTGGAAAGGCTGAAAAACAAACGGTCAGTGTTATTGCCAACTCGCCAAGGCGAGATCCCCGAAGGGCAAGGGCCGGGCGTTCAGCGCGCCCGTGGTCTCGAATGAGACGTCCGCCTTGCTTCCCTGTGGGAAGACCGGGCGGAGAAATGCAAGGACGACAAAGCGGATAAAGCGATGGATGGATACCTCCTGTGAAAAGAAAAAGAGAAAGGAAAAAAGGGGAAGCTGGAAAACAGAAGCACTGTGCCAGCCATCCGTGGATTGCCAGCGAAGTTGTGCCAGAAAGCAAGAAATTAGCGGCAGCCCTTCAGGGCTGCCGGTCCAACGTCATTGGGAAGTGGTTTCTCTCCCCTCCCCAATGGCTACGGATTGATCCCCCGGCCTTCAGGCCGGGGTTCCAACCTTCGCACCGCCCTGAAGGGCGGGGTTTCAAACCGGAGTTAGTTTTACGATGAAAAAGGCTCATCCCGTGGGTGGGATCGCACGCTGAAACGAGCCGGAGCGTGCTGGGAGTGGTTCCCTCCGGCGAACCGGAGTGGCGCTTGCAGGAACCTGCGCCATGGGAACATTCGTCATGTTGCGGCAGTATGCCGGGGCATCGTCACGCGCGCAGCAATCAATGGGAAATTGCGCCAACCCCGATTGTTGCGGCAGTCGTCCGGGCCGTCACTGCGGACAGTGACGGCCCGATCCAAGATTGTCATGGCATCGTGCTGTGGCAGTTTCCACGACCGGCGTCAGGAAATCCGCCAGCGGACGCAGCGGTTTTGTCGGGGGCGTGGCTTGCGCCACAGCGCGAACGAGTGGCGTTTGCGGATGCCTGCGTTCGGGCGGCTTCGTTGCGTGAACCGGCTGCGCCACATTCGCTGTACCCTGTAATATCGCCTTCATGCGCTGGAGGGAAGCCAATGCCACTTCCCTGGAAGCGGGTTTGTCCGCTGGCTCAGTTGTCGTCACTCCCGATGTCGATGGCGATTTGGATATTTCCCGTGGTGCTTCCTGAACGTTCAACGCCGGTCGCTCCAGCTCCGTCTTCTTGCGCGCGGCCCATAAGCGGAAGGTGCCTTGACGATCCAGGCGGTCAGCCGCAGGTGCAATACGGCACGCGACACGGTAGCCGGGGCGGCCTTTTGCGAACCCGGCGCGCACAGCAAGGCTGTACGCAACGATTCGTAGCTGACCGTGGCAACGCCGTTACTGTCCGCCAGCGAGCGGAACACCATCCAGGCGTTACGCTCCATGGGTTTCAGGCGAGCATCCGACAGCAGGGCTTGCGGCACGAACAGACCGGCAGACTGGGTTTGTGGTACAGGGGGATATGACATGATGAGACTCCAAAAAGGATCGGTACGAAACCGAAGGAGCGCTCATGTCACCAGAACATGAATTGCAAAACGACAAACAATAGGAAATCCGCCTACACCGTTTTATCCGGAGAAATGTATCGCTTTGGGATTACCATCCCTCGCAGGAAGGCGATGGATTCAGGCGGACGACAACAAGCGCATGAGCGTGAGTCTGGTTTGCCAGCGAGCGGAAAAAAGTCCATGATTGAGTCCGTTCCCAGCGTGGGAATACCGTAATCATTTTGTTGAATCAATGAGTTACGGCTTGGATACGTGTTTGCCGTGGCAATCCAGATGGCGGTTCAGTTTTCTGGAACGGCAAAACGCGGAAAGGCCGTCTGGATTGCCACGGGCCTGCGGCCCTCGCTTTTGACGCGCTTGAAGGTGAGCGCATAAATTTTGCGTCCGCGCTTCGCTTGGCGGATTTTTCCTCCACTTTGGATTGCGCCCGATGCCCTCCGCACAAACGCCCCTATCCATGCGCTATGCGCAAAGAAAAAGGGGCGTTGTGTGGGGGGGTACTTACTTCAACCCCAACTTGCCGCGCAACGTGGAGAGGTCTTCCGCCAGTTTGTTGATGGCGGCGGCCATTGTGGTGCGATCCTTGTCGGTGAGCTTTTCGTAGGAGACATAGCCCTTGCCTTCATTCGTCTCGTAGGTCTTGAGGATGTCGTAGACGGTCTTGAAGTTCTTGTCGACTTCGGCCAGGAACCTGGCTTCCTTTTTCGCGATCAGCGGGCGCACCAGTTCGACGATCTTGTAGGAACCGTCGGTATTGGCCTTGAAGTCCCACAGATCCACCTTGCTGTAGCGGTTTTCCTCGCCGGAAATCTTGGTGGCGGCCACTTCCTCCATCAGCACCGCAGCGCCGCCCACCACCACTTCGGGCGGGAAGGTCAGCTTGCCGATGCGCGATTGCAGTTCCTTCACATGGGCCAGGAGCTTGTCGGCGACCGGCTTCACGTCGTTGGTGGTGTTCTTCTCCCACAGACTGTATTCGATGCGGTGAAAGCCGGGGAATTCCGGGTCTTTCTCCGCGCCTTCGTAGTCGTCGGCGCGCGAATCGATGGCCGCGTCCAGGTCGCTGAACAGCTCGGCAATCGGTTCGACGCGCTCGTAATAGACGCGAGTGGGCGCGTACAGCGCCTTGGCGCGGGCAATATCGCCCGCCTTGACGGCGGCGACGAACCTGGCCGTCTCCTTGGCGAGTTGATCTACGTTTTCGCTGACGTAGATCTTGTACTCGGCAACCGGGCCGACGAGCTCCAGCGGCGCGGACTGGGCAAGGGCGACGCCGCCCGTGATGCCGCCGGCCAACAGGGCGGTGGCGGTGATGAGGTGTTTGATGTTCATGCTGAGGTTCTCCTGGCTTTCAGCCATTGGTTGTGAAAAAAAACTTTGATGCCGCGTTGCGCCTTACGCGCGGATGGCGGCGATCAGGGCGCTGCCGAAAAAATCGTTCTTGTGCGCAACCCCCGGCAGGGTGAAGAAATAACCGCCGCCCACGGGTTTTAAATATTCCTCCAGCGGTTCGCCGTCCAGACGCCGCTGCACGGTAATGAAACCCTTTTCCAGATCGGCCTGGTAGCAGATGAAGAGCAAACCCTGGTCGAGCTGGCCGTTCTTCGCCACGCCGTTGAAGTAATTGAAGGGACGGCGCAGGATGATGTTGTCCTGGGTTTCGGGCGTGCGGTCGTTGGCGAGGCGGATGTGCGAAGCCAGCGGCGTTTTTTCGCCCTGGGGATCATTCACGTAGTCGGGCACGTCGGCTTCCGTGGCGCGCGGCTTGTCCAGCGGCGCGCCCGTCACCTTGGCGCGGCCAATGAAGGCTTCCTGTTCCCACAGCGGCGCGCGATCCCAGCGTTCGACGAAATTGCGGATGATGCGCACGGCCTGGTAACTGCCGCCCAGCGCCCAGGCGGGTTCGCCGCGTTCCGGCCCGACCCAGACGAGACGGTTCATCAAGGCTTCGTCCCCGGCGTCGGGATTGGCCGAGCCGTCGCGGAAACCCAGGAGGTTGCGCGCGCTCTCCGCCGCCTTGTCCGGGCCGGGTTGGATGACGGGCACGTTGCCCTCCTGCATCCAGCGCAACACCAGTTGGTCGGCCAGATTCTTGAGGATGTCGCGCAGGGCGTGTTGCGTGCTGTCCTGCGTGTTGGCGCAGATTTGCAGACTGAGGTCGCCGTGGCAGAGCGCGGCGTCCAGCGCGTCGTTGGGAAAGCGCGTCATGCGCGAAAGACGCAGCGGCTTGTGCGGCTTGAGCCAGGGTCTTTCCTCGAACAGCGAATTGCCCAGCGAGACGGTGATGGTGCGCGCGTCCGGCGGGATGTTCGGGCCAAGAATGCCGGAATCGGCGGGCGGCAGGCGCGGGTCGTATTCCGGCGGCGCGCCGCCGTGCGTCAGGAATATCGCGCGCTCCGTCAAACGCCTGAAAAGACGCTCCAGCGCCTCTGGCGTTTCGGCGAGCACGGAAAAACTGGCGATCATGCCGTTGGCCGGGCGCGGCATGGTGATGCCCGCCTGGTGCTTGCCGAAGAAGGGTACCCGATCTCCGGGCGTGGCGGCGTTCGTCACCGGCGCGTTGGTCACGTTGGCCGCGCTGGTCTCCCCGTCCGACCGGGAAGCGGCGCGCGCGTAGCCGCCCATCCAGACGGAACCCAGCGCGGCAATCCCCATCTTCAGCGCCATGCGGCGGCTGGCGGGCGTATTCGGCGTATTCGGGAGAGATGCCCCGTCGCGCTCCGTGACATCGCGCGGGGCCGGTGCTTCCTGTTTTTTCATCATGATGGTCTTCTTCCGTGTACGGCAAAAAGCAAAACCCTGCTTTTTGCCGGATTGATTTGGGTTTGAGGGCGAGGCAGCCTCGCCTTCAAACCATATGAAAGCAACGCAAGACCAGCGCGGTCTTGGGGTTTCGTTGCCGCTTTCGAGAATTGGGCACAGGTCATGGCAGTTCTCATTGCTGTCCTTCGGCCTGCGCCCTTGTCCTCCCCCCTGACAAGGGGGGATTGAGGGGGGTTGCGGTGGTGTCTGTATCAGACCTTGGTTCCTGTTCCACTGCCGCAAACCCCTCCCCAACCCTCCCCTTGTCAGGGGAGGGCGTTCGGTCGCGCTTCGTCTGGGATGGATCATCAACATGGCATCCTTCAGTCCCTTATTGCAATCCCAATGCCGGGTTGATTTTTTCGAGCGTGTCGGCCAGCGCGCCCATCTTTTGCGCCAGATCGGCGCGCTGTGCCTCATTTACCCGCGCGTAGGGCGGAAAAGCGTCCTGCACGCGCAGAGCGTCCAGCGCCTCCCGCAAGGCTTGCAGGCGCAGGCGTTGTTCCTCGGCCAGCGGCGCGTTGGCGTCAAAAAGCAGGGCATCGAGCAGCAGCACGCTTTTTTCCATACCTTCCAGATTGGCTTGGAGATCGGCCAGATCGCTCTGGGCATGGGGATTCTCGCCTTGCGGGATGACGCCGTCGGCCAGACGCCGGGCCTGCCAGAGCGCGCTTTCCGTCAGGTCTTCGGGGCGCTGCTGTAGGCCGTTGCGCAGCCGTTCCTTGAGCGCCTGGGCGTCCTCGGCCAGTTGCCGCGCGACGGGTTCGAGTCCCGCGAGGCGCTTGTCCTGGAACAGCCCCTTTTCCAGACGGGGGAAACCAATGAAAGCGGCATCTTTCTCGCCGTCCGCCAGATAGGCGGCCTGCGGATTGAGGCGCGACTGCACATCGCTCATGCGCCCGACAATGGCTTCCATGCGCTTGTAGGGTTCGCGCGCGTCCAGCCAACTCTGGCGAGCGGATTCCAGATCGCCTGCTTTGATGGCCTCGGCCAGCGCCTCTGTTTCACGCGCCAGCGCGCTCGACTGCAACACCAAAAATACGCGCATTTCCGACAGGGGACCGATAAAAGCCTGCACCGGAGGACGCAGGCGTTCCGCTTCGGAAGCGTCGGTGGGCGTGACCTTCAGCGTGCCGCGCGGATTGGAGAGCAGCCCGCAGGTGATGACGAATTCGCCCGGCTTCAATTTGACGTTCAAGAGCGAATGAAAGCCCGGCGCGATGTTTTCCCGCTCGGCCACCACCATCACGCCGTCGAGAATCTCCCATTCCAGGCTGCGGCGCGAGTCGTTGTGAATCTCGAAGGTCGTCTCCCCCGCCGGCACGACGAAATCCAGCGGCTCGCAGGTCTGATCGGTGATGACCACCTTGTGCGCGTCGCCGCGCCGCGGGCCTTGTGCCGTGCGCGTTGCGTATACGAACAGCCACAGGGAAAGGACGACCAGCGCCATCGAGCCAAAGAGCGCCAGATACATGAAGCGTGCCGGAGCGGGAACGCTGCCGGGAACAGTTGACGGGGAGGATGCGGCGGGCGAGAACTGGGCGCTGGCGGCTGTCGTGCCCGTCTTGTCTTCCTCCGAAGGTTTTGTTTCAGCGCGCGGGCGTAGAAACAGAATCAGCGTCAGGACAAGATACAGGAACCAGGCCAGCGCCTCTCCCCAAGCGGGCGACTCGTGGTAGCCCAACAAGCCCGAGAGCACCGTGCCCGTCACACTGGAATTGGAGAGCACGCCACTGAGATCGTAGACCACGCCCTGCATCAGGTTCCACACCCCGGCCTCGTGCAGGTTGCGCAACACGCCGGAAAGAAGTCCCGCGGCCACGAGCAGGATGAAGAGACCCGTCCATTGAAAGAATTTTGTCAGATTCAGCCGCACGCCGCCCCAGTAAATGCCCAGACCCAGGAACACCGCCGCCGCGATGCCGCCGAGCGCGCTCGATGGCGCGGCCCAGCCGGGGCTTTGCTGGAAGATGGCCAGAAGAAAGAAGACGGATTCCAGTCCTTCGCGCGCCACGGCAAAGAACGCCATGCCCATCAAGGCCCAGGTCGCGCCCTTGCGCTCTCCCGCGTTTTCCGCGCCAATGGCCGCGTCCACGGAGCCGAGCAATTGCGCCTTGATCGAACGCGCCGCGCCGCGCATCCAGAACGCCATGTAGGTAAGCACGCCCACCGCCACCAGTCCGACGATGGCCTCGAACAGTTCCTGGGCCTTTTGCGGAAACTCGTGTCCGGTCATCAGCACGGTCGCGCCCAAAAATATCGACATGGCCGCCGCCAGCAACACCCCGACCCAGACAGTCGGCAACCAGCGCGCGCGTCCTGTCCGATGAAGATAACTGGCGATGACGCCGACAATGAGCGCGGCTTCCAGCCCTTCGCGCAGCATGATGAGAAAGGGAACGAACATGATAACCTTTATAGAAATGAGAGTAATTCGCGTTCATTGAGAAGATTGTGCAGATGGTAAGTAGTGCGCGATCCGGTGTCAAGCGTTCAGAGGACAGAGCGGCGCCGCGCGCCTTTGTGGTCTGCGGGAGCTTGCGGAGCGCATCACGTCCAACACGCGGCCACGGATTACGGAATGCAGGCCACAAGGCGAGCGCCGCGCCGCTCTGTCGTCAGTCCTCTGAAACTCACGCGGAAAACCACAGTCCCAGCGTGGTCGAAAGGCCGCTGATATTGGCGGCGAGAATGGTGCGTTTCAACGCGGGGGCGAGGAGCGAAGGGGTCGAAGCGTGGGCGAGCAGCGCGCGGGCGGCAAGGAGGGAAAACGGCAGGGCAAGCGCGCCCGCCGCGGCGTAGAGGGGCAGCCAGTTTTTTGCCGTCGCGAACAAAAGCCAGCCGTAGGCAAGAAACGCGATGAGCAAATACCCCCAGCGCGCCGCTTCCGGCCCCAGGCGGACGATCAGGGTGCGCTTGCCCGCTGCCGCGTCCGCCGCCCGGTCGGGAAACTGGTTGATGTAGAGGATATTGACCACCAGGAGCGCGAAGGGTACGCCCGCAAGCCAGGGCAGGGCGGAAAAGCCGCCGCGCTGGACGAAATCCGCGCCCACGGCGATCAAGGCCCAGCCCGCCAGAATCGCCGGTTCGCCAAGGCCCCGGCAGACCAGTTTCATGGGCGGCGCGCAATAGGCCCAGCCCGCGAAAAGCCCGGCAAGGCCAATCCAGAACAGCCCTTCGGAAGAAACTCGCGTCAGCCAAAGCCCGGCGGGAATAACCGCCAGAAGGAGCGTATAGCCGAAAATCTTCATGCGCCGGGCGGAAATCACGCCGTTGGGAATGAAGCGGCTGCCGCCGGTAAAGGGATAGATGCGCCCGGTATTGACGACATCCGCGCCGCTCATGAAATCGTAATAATCATTGATGACGTTGACCCCCGCGTGCGCCACCAGCGCGAAGAAGATCGTCGCCAGCGCCCGGTCGACCTGCAAGGGCAGGCCGCTGAAATGGGCGCTCGCCAGGCCGATCAGGCAGGCAATCAGGGTGATGCTCAAAAACGCGGGCCGGGTGGCCGCAAGATAGCGGAGAACGGGATTGGGAAAATGATGAAACGCGGGTTCCAATGCGGGCATGGCGGTTTATCCTGTCGGCAAGGTTCGCGCGGCCTTGTCATACACTTTCAGGCTCGCAGGGGGGACAAGGGATTTTATGCCGGGATGCGGGTTTCCGCCAGACGGCGACAACACCGCTGTAGCGAACTTTGTATCTGCCCGCCTTGATGGCGCGATGGTTGTCCGGTCATCATAGTCTCCTTGCAAGGAGGGAGTGATGAAACGGACGGTCGTGCAAGAAGAGGTGAGGAAGCCGCGTTTTGAAGAAGCGTAGCAAGAAATCAGCGGCAGCTCTTCAGGGCTGCCGGTCCAACGTTACTGGGAAGGGGTTTCTCTCCCCCCTCCCCAATGGCTACGGATTGATCCCCCGGCCTTCAGGCCGGGGTTCCAACCTTCGCGCCGGTTCTTCCGGGCGAGGTTTCAAACCGGAGTCAGTTTTACGATGAAGCGTTTTCTCTTATGCTGTGCCGGTTGTCGAGCACCGCCGCGCTATTATCATGGACAGGTTCCGGGCTGTGGCGTCACGGGCGGGCGCGACGATGCTTCTTCCGATGCGCAATATTCTTGCCCATCGCGCGATTTCAGGGGACATGACAAATCGCACCTGAGTTCTATCTTCTCGGGTGCGTAACCCATGTTCCACGTTGAATAACCTTCATACGTCTTGTCTCCGGTGGTGATTTTGACTGAATAAACATGGATTGGATCGCCAAGCAGCACCATGAAAAACGAAAACCTGCGAATGGATTCCGTGGCAAAGCGCCCGTCCGCTCCTGTTATCGCGCGCATGCGCTCGTCCGAAAATTGACTGGATACCTGCACCTGTGCGTCAGTAATCGGAAATCCGTCCTGGGTGATGACGCCCGATGCCGCAGGCGCAAGGTAGTCGAAATGCGGAAGCGGCACGCACCCGCTGATGAGCGTGACAAGAAGCGGTGGAACTGTGACCCGCGCAAGTTTGAGCATTGCGGTACAACGTGCCAGGGGGGTTGCGATTTGACGCTTGTGGAATCCGCCGAACTGGCGATGCTGTCTTGTCTTCTTCCCTGACCAGGGGGATTGAGGGAGAATTGACGCCCTTTGCTTTTTCATCGTAAAACTAACTCCGGTTTGAAACCCCGCCCGGAAGAATCGGCGCGAAGGTGAAACCCCGGCCTGAAGGTCGGGGTTTCGATCATAGCCATTGGGGAGGGGAGAGAAACCCCTTCCCAATGACGTTAGACCGGCAGCCCTGAAGGTCTGCCGCTAATTTCTTGCTGGAATTCACGCATCGAAAACAGCGGTCGTGTAGATTTCCTGCACGTCATCAAGATTTTCCAGCGCGTCCAGGAGCTTTTGCATCTTGAAGACATCCTCGCCGGAGAGTTCGCTTTCGGATTCCGGCTTCATGGTGATTTCGCTGAATTCCGCCTTGAATCCGGCGGCTTCCAGAGTGTCCTTCACGTGGATGAAGTCGCCGGGCGCGGTGAGGATTTCGATGGAGCCGTCGTCGTTGGAGAGCACGTCCTGCGCGCCTGCTTCGATGGCCGCGTCCATCAGTGCCGCCTCGTCCGCGCCGGGGGCGAAGATGAATTGCCCGCAGTGCCTGAACTGGAACGCCACGCAGCCGTCCGTACCCACGTTGCCGCCGTGCTTGGCAAAGGCGTGGCGCACATCGGCCACGGTGCGCGTCTTGTTGTCGGTGAGGCAATCCACCATCACCGCCGCGCCGCCGATGCCGTAGCCTTCGTAGCGAATTTCCACGTATTCCACGCCTTCCAGTTCACCCGTGCCTTTCTTGATGGCGTTTTCGATCTTGTCCTTGGGCATGTTCTGTCCCTTGGCCTTGTCGATTGCCAGTCTGAGACGCGGATTGAACGCGACATCGCCGCCGCCCATCCTGGCGGCGACGGTGATTTCCTTGGCAATCCTTGAAAAGGCCGCGCCCCGCTTTTCGTCCTGACGTCCTTTGCGGTGCTGGATGTTGGCCCATTTGCTGTGTCCAGCCATGATGTACCTCGATGCTGTGAATGAAAGTCGTCAAAAAGTGAAAACCCACTTTTTTCCGGTTCAGGTTCAATTGGCAAAAAAGGGCAAGCGAAGCTCGCCCCTGCGACCGGGCAGGCCGGATCGGTTTTGCGTTGGGTTTACACGGTTTGCACGGTTTGAAGCCAAGCTTTGCCTGGTTTCAAACCCCAAGGTAAGCCGGCAAAAAGTGGCTTTTCACTTTTTGGCGTCCCTATTCTAGCATTCGCTGTCAAGGCGTCCGCATGCCCGGCAAGGGCGGTATACTGCGCGCGTGAATTTTCTTCGAGGGAGGAAAGAATGAAGACTACCGCATGGAGGGCGGCGCTGTTCCTTGGCGCTCTGTTGCTTTCCGCCTGTGGCGTGGAAGTGGTGACCACGGCGGCTACCGTGGGCGAGCTGAGAGCCGAGGAAGCCAAGAGCGCCCGGCAGAAAATGGAAAAGACGCAAGAAAGCCTGGAGGAAATACAGGCGATTTCGGCACAACACAACGCCGCGCTGGAAGCCGCCCTCTCTGCCCAGGCGCCCGCGTCCCCGCCCGAAGGGGAGTGATTCGACATGCCCGTCCGCGCCTGGGCATGGCAAGTTACAATCCCCCCTTCCCAAATCCTGACGCTTCTCCCTGATGCGCTTAACCAAACTCAAACTTGCCGGATTCAAGTCTTTTGTCGATCCTGTCACCGTGGCTTTCCCGGGGCAGTTGGCGGGCGTGGTGGGGCCGAATGGTTGCGGCAAGTCGAACATCATCGATGCGGTGCGCTGGGTGCTGGGGGAATCCAGGGCATCGGAGTTGCGCGGCGAATCCATGCAGGATGTGATTTTCAACGGCACGAGCGACCGGAAACCGGTAGCGCGCGCCTCGGTGGAACTGGTATTCGACAATGCCTCCGGCCGCGCCCTGGGACAGTGGAGCCAGTACGCCGAACTCTCGGTAAAAAGGGTGCTGACGCGCAACGGCCAGTCGGATTACTTCATCAACAACCTGAAGGTGCGCCGCAAGGACATTACCGATCTCTTCCTTGGCACCGGCCTGGGGCCAAGGGCGTACGCCATCATCGGTCAGGGGATGATTTCGCGCGTCATCGAGGCGCGTCCGGACGATCTGCGCGTCTTTCTCGAAGAAGCCGCGGGCGTGACGCGCTACAAGGAACGCAGGAAAGAAACGGAAGGCCGGCTGGAAGATACGCGGGAAAATCTTGCAAGAGTAGAGGATATCCGCCTGGAATTGTCGGCGCAGATGGAAAAACTGAACGCGCAGGCGGATGTGGCGCGGCAGTATCAGCTATTTACCGCGGATCTGACGCAAAAGCAGCAGTTCTTGTGGCTGACGCGCAAGAACGAGGCGCAGTCCGGACAGCAGAAGCTGGCGCTGGAAGCGGCGCGCGCCGACGCGGAACTGGAAGCGACGGCCGCCGCGCTGCGCGAAACGGAGGCGACGCTTCTCCTGGCGCGTGAAACGCATTTTGCGGCGAGCGATGCCGTGCATCAGGCGCAGAGCGCCCTGTATTCGGTCAATGCCGAGGTGACGAGGCTGGAAGCCGAAATTCGTCATCGTCAGGAAATCGAGCGGCAACTGGCGGCGCGGCTGACGCAATTGGCGAGCGAAGAGGCGCACTGGCGGGAACGGGCGGAAGAACTGACAAGCGATGAGGCGCGCTGGGAATCCTTGCGCGATCTGGCGGATGCGCGCCGGCAGGCGGCCGGAGAACGGCAGGAAGCCGGCGCGCAGACCTTGCGGCAGGCCAGGGCGGAGCAGGAAGCGGCGCGCGCCGAGGCGGATCGCCTGCGCGGGGAAGCGGCGCGCGCGGAACAGGCGTTGCAGGTGGAACAGACGCACCGGACGCATGTCGAGCGCAATCTGCAGGGCTTGCGGCAGCGGCGGGAGCTTCTGCGGCAGGAAGCGGCGGCGCAGATCGCGCCGGAAAAATCGGCGTTGGCGGAGAAGGAAGCCGAACTGGCAAGCATGCGGGCGGAGCTTGTGGAAGTGGAAGCGCGTCTGCGCGCGGAACAGGAGCAGTTGCCGCGGCAAGAAGCCGAACGGCAAACGCTTGCCGCGCGCCTGGAAGCCAAGATGCTGGAATCCGCCGCCATCGAAGCGCGCCTCCAGGTCTTGACAAAGGTGCAAAAGACGGCGGCGCAGGCAGGCAATCTGCCGCAATGGTTGCAGCGTTACGGCCTTGCCGGCGCCATGCCCTTGTGGCGCGCCCTGCGGGTAAAGCCGGGGTGGGAAACGGCGGTGGAGGCGGTGTTGCGCGAGCGCATCGGGGCGCTTCCGGCAACGCGGGAAGCCATGGGAGAGGCCGCGCATTGGGCGGAAAATCGTCCCGGCGGCAGGCTGACATTGCGCTTGCCGCATGATATGGACGCGCCGCCCGCGGATATGGCGGCAAACAGCCTGTTCCTGCAAGTGGAAGCGGAAGACGCCGCGTGGCGGCCTTTGCTGGCGGCGTGGCTGGGTCGCTCGCTCGTGGCGGAAAATCTTTCGGCGGCGCTGGCGGCGCGAACGAGCCTGCCGCCGGGATGTCGTTGGGTGACGCGGGCGGGCGACATGGTGGAACGCCAGGCGCTTTCCCTGTTCGCGCCTGACGCGGCGGAGCATGGCCTGCTGGAGCGGCAGCGGGAAATCGAGGCGCTAAAAGAAGAAGGCGCGCGTCTGCGGCAGGCGACAGATATAAGCCGCGCGGAACTGGCGCGGCTGGATGCGGACTGCCGCGCCAGGCAGGAGAAGGCCAACGCCTTGCGCCGCGAACAGGGCGCGTTACAGGTACGCGTGCATGCCGCGCAGGTGGAAGCCCTGAAACATGCCCAGGCGCTGGAGCGGCATCAGGCGGATGTGGATCGGCGGAACGCGCAGAGGACGGAATTGGAGCGGGAAGCGCAGATCGAGGGCGAGCGCGCCGCCGCCATCGAAGAAAGCCTTGCGTCGTTGCGGGCGCGGACGGAAAGCGGACGCGCGGCGGAAAGCGCGGCGCGCGTCCGGCTGGAAGCGGCGGAACGCGCCTTGAATGACGCGCGCGAACAGGCGGCGGCCATTGAGCGCGAGGCGCGTGAGGCCGAATTCTCGCAGCGCGAATGCGCGGGAAAATTGACGGAAATCGCCGCCAGTCTTGCCTTGGCGCGGCGCGAGACGCAGCGCGTCGCGGCGGACATGGCCGCCTGTCGCGCGCAGGAGACGGACGCGCCGCCGGAAATGTTTGCCGAAGCCTTGCAGGAGGCGCTGGAAAAAAAAATCCTGCGGGAGGCGGATCTGGCGGCGCGGCGCAATGGCATGGAAGAGGCCGCCACCGCCCTGCGCGCGCTGGAAGAGGAACGTCTGAAGATCGAACAATCCCTGGATCCCTTGCGCAAACGCGTCGGCGATTTGCGCTTGAAGGAGCAGGCCGCCGCCCTGAGCGCGGCGCAACTGGCGGCGCAATTGCGGGAAGCCGGCGCCGACGAAGTCGCGCTCTCCATCGCGCTGGCCGCCAATCCGGCGCGACCGCAGGCGCTCCTCCAGGACATCGAGACGCTGCAGAAAGCCATCCACGACCTGGGCGCGGTCAACCTGGCCGCCCTGGAGGAACTGGAAGCCGCCCGCGCGCGCAAGGGCTATCTGGACGCGCAGGCCGCCGATCTCGTGGAAGCGATGGAGACGCTGGAAGACGCCATCCGTCGCATCGATCGGGAAACGCGCCAGTTGCTGCAAGGCACTTTCACCGCGGTCAATGAGCACTTCGGACGCCTGTTTCCGGAGCTTTTTGGCGGCGGGCGGGCGGCGCTGGTGATGACGGGCGAGGAAATCCTCGATGCCGGCGTCCAGGTATTCGCGCAACCGCCGGGCAAAAAAAATTCCACCATTCACCTTTTGTCGGGCGGCGAAAAGGCGCTGACGGCGATTGCTTTGGTATTCTCCCTGTTCTTGTTGAACCCGGCGCCGTTTTGTCTGCTGGACGAAGTGGACGCGCCGCTGGATGATTCCAATACCGAACGCTTTTGTCAGATGGTGAAGAAAATGTCCGGGCAGACCCAGTTTTTGTTTATTAGCCACAACAAGATTGCCATGGAAATGGCAAGTCAACTGGTGGGCGTGACCATGCAGGAATCCGGCGTTTCCCGTGTGGTGGAGGTGGATATGGAGGCAGCCTTGAAGATGAGAGAGGAATCCTGATGAACGAATTGCAGATAGGCGTCCTTGCGCTGGGCGGCGTACTGATCGCCGGCGTGCTGGCGTACAACAAGTGGCAGGAAATCCGGCATCGCAAGATGGCGGAGCGTATGTTCCCGTCGACGCGCGCGGAATCCGGCGACAACGCGGATGTCCTTTTCCGCCGCAACGCGCGCGCCGCTTCCCCCGCGCCGGAAAACGGCGACGGCCTGACGCCGCCGGAGCGCCAGGAGCCGCGCTTTTTTGCCGCTTCCCTCGCGCCGAAGGCGGAAGACGGTTTCGAGGAGGAAGACGAGATGGAGGACGAGGCGCTGGAGGGCGAGGAGGGGGATAGAAAAGGCGAAGCGCCGGAGGCGGCAGGCGATGATGACGCCAATGCGCTTTCCGCCTTTCCCGCCGAGCCGCCGCGTGAATTGCTCTGGAGCGGCATCGATGTCGTCGCGGCGCTGGAACTGGTGGAGGCGGCTCCCGCTGGGGAGATGCTGGCGTTTTTGCAGGACATGCCGCCGCGCAGCCAGAAGTTGCTGCGCTGGGTGGGATTGAACGAGGCAAAAGGCAAGTGGGAATTGCTGACGCCGGAGTGCCGCGCGGCATATCGGCGTCTGCGCCTGGGCCTGCAACTCACCGATCGCGAAAGCGGACCGGTGGGCGCGGGCGAATTCGCGCTGTTTACTCGCGTCGTGCGTCAGGCGGCGAAGGCGCACATGGTGGTGGCCGAGCCGTTGCCGGATCGTCAGGCGACGCTGGATCAGGCGCAACAGTTGGAACGGTTCTGCTATGAATCCGATATCCAGATTGGCGTGAATCTCGTCAGTCGGGAATCCCCTTTCCCCGGCACCAAAATCCGGGCGCTGGCGGAAGCATCGGGCATGGCGCTGGAAAATGGCCTCTATGTGCGCCGCGAGGAAAAAACGGATGTGCCGCTCTTTTCGTTGCAAAATGCCGAAGGCAGGGTTTTTGTCGCGGATGAGCTGAAAAACCTGCGCAGCAATGCTCTGGTCTTTTTGCTGGATGTCCCCGTCACGCCGCATGGCCAATATGTCTATTGGCAGATGATTGATGCCGCCAGGCGCTTTGCCGACACACTGGACGGCATATTGATCGATGATCGGCGCCAACCGCTTTCCGAGGCGCAACTGGCGCAGATTTGCCAGAACTACGTCGTCGGCATCCAGAAACGCATGGAAGAAGCCGGTCTCTCCCCCGGCGGCGCGCTGGCGCGCAGGTTGTTCCGCTAGGCGTTTCGCGCAAGAGACGAAAAGGAACAGGCGCAACTGAAAGCGGAAAATGTCATGTCAATAACTTGCCTTCAACGAAGCGTGGCCGAACACTTTTCCCTGAGAAGGGGAGGGAGGGGTTTGCGGCAGGGAAACAGGAACCAAGGTCTGATGCAGACCTGTCCGCCGCAAACCCCCCTCAATCCCTCCTTGTCAGGGGGAGGAAAACCCGTGCGCTCGCCAGCCTCGTCTCTTCGGAGCGTGGTAGTCCGTCACGTCGAATCGACGCAAATTTGGCGTGACTGCCCGCCGGAAGTCCTCCTGTCCCTCCCCCCTTGTGGGGGAGTGTGGCGCGCAGCGCCGGGAGAGGAGCAGATCAAAAGAGCAAAGCCGTTGAACCGTGGCTTCCCCTCTCCCCTGACCCCTCCCCCGCAAGGGGGGGAGGGGGACAAAAGCGTTTGCCCTGTCTTCAGTTCAGGCATTTTGAGTTTCATATGGTTCATTCAGCATGACGGACTAGTAGCGATGTGGCAAGAATGACGAAATTCCACTTTTAATCTCGCACCCAAAAGAATGGACACGACAACCGCAAGGCAGCGCATGGAGCTGCTCTATGACGAAATCGCGGCGCATGATCGCGCCTATTACGAACTCGACGCGCCGATGATCGCCGATGCCGATTATGACGCCCTGTTCCGCGAGCTTCAGGCGTTGGAGGCCGCGTATCCGGAGTCGCGCGCCGCCGATTCGCCGACGCGGCGAGTCGGTGGGCGGGTGTTGGAAGCCTTCGCGCAGGTCGTCCACAGCGTGCCCATGCTTTCCATTCAAACGCAGACGGATGCCGGCGCTTCCGGCGCGGCAAGTTTTGACGCGCGTGTGCGCAAGGAACTGGAATTCGCCGGGGACGCGCCAGCGATGGAATACGTCGCCGAACTGAAATTCGACGGGTTGGCGGTAAGCCTGCGTTATGAAGAAGGCGTATTGGCGCAGGGCGCGACGCGCGGCGATGGCGCAATCGGCGAGGATGTGACGCAAAATCTCAAGACCGTGCGCGACATTCCGCTATGCCTGTCTGGCAAATCCGGGAAAATCCCGCCGTTACTGGAAGTGCGCGGTGAGGTCTATATGCGGCGCGATGATCTGGCGCGCTATAACGAAGAGGCAAGGGCGCGCGGCGAAAAGCCGCTGGTCAATCCCCGAAACGGCGCGGCGGGCAGCATTCGCCAGCTTGATCCGCGCATTGCCGGACGCAGGCCGCTCCGGTTCTTTGCCTATGGCATTGGCGCGGCGGCGGGCTGGGATTTGCCGTCTACCCACGCCGGATTGCTGGCGGCGCTGGCGGACTTCGGCTTTCCCGTCTGCGAACACCGCGCCGTCGTGCAAGGCGCTCAGGCGCTGGCGGAGTTTCATGAGCGCATGGGGAATTTGCGTTCGCAATTGCCGTTCGACATCGACGGCGTGGTGTACAAGGTGAACAGTCTGGAATACCAGAGACGTCTGGGTTTCCGCACGCGCGAGCCGCGCTGGGCCGTTGCTCACAAATATCCTCCGGAGGAGGCGCGAACGAAGGTGGAAGCCATCGACGCGCAGGTGGGACGCACCGGCGCGATTACGCCCGTCGCGCGGTTGACGCCGGTTTTCGTCGGCGGCGTTACCGTCACCAACGCCACACTGCATAACGAGGATGAAGCGCGCAGGAAGGATGTGCGCGTCGGCGATACGGTGATCGTGCGCCGCGCCGGGGATGTGATTCCTGAAATTGCGCGCGTGTTTCTGGAAGCGGAAAACGCGCCCCGGAACTTGCCTTTTGAATTGCCGCGGACTTGCCCCGAATGCGGCTCGCGCGTGGTGCGCGAGGAGGGCGGGGCGATTGTGCGCTGTTCCGGCGGATTGGTGTGTCCGGCGCAGGTCAAGGGATCACTGTTGCACTTTGCCGGACGGCGGGCAATGGATATCGAGGGATTGGGCGACAAGCTGGTCGAACAACTGGTCGATGCGGGCATGGTCAAGACCCCCGCCGACCTCTATGCCCTGACCTTGCCCCAACTTGCGGCGCTGGAGCGCATGGGCGAAAAGTCCGCCGAGAATCTGTTGGCGGCCATCGAAAAAAGCAAGGCCAGCAGCCTTGCCCGGTTTATTTTCGCGCTGGGACTGCGCAACGTGGGGGAGAGCACGGCGCGGGATCTGGCGCGTCATTTCGGAAAACTCGACGCCCTGAAAGCCGCGAACATGGCTACCCTGATGCAGGCGCCCGATGTCGGCCCGGTCATCGCCGAATCCATCCTCGATTTCTTTGCCGAAGCGCACAACCGCGAGGTCATCGACCGCCTCGTCGCCGCGGGCGTGCATTGGCAGGAGAGCGCGGGCCGGATGGCGGACGCGTCGCAAAACCCGCCGGGAGTGTTTTCCGGAAAGACTTTCGTCATCACCGGAACGCTCCCCAGCCTCAAGCGCGACGAAGCCAAGGCGCTGATCGAGGCGGCGGACGGCAAGGTCAGCGGCTCCGTCTCCAAAAGAACCGACTATGTGCTGGCGGGCGGCGAAGCCGGTTCCAAACTCGCCAAGGCGCTGGAACTGGGGATAACGGTACTGGACGAGGCGGCGCTCAACGCCATGCTGGAGCAGCAAGGCGATGCGTGAGCGATTGCCGCGCGCCGTTTCCCTGATGGTCATCCTGCTGATGGCCTTCTGTCGCATGGCGTGGGCGGAACCGGCCAGCGGTTTCCTGGCGGAACAGTTGCGCTACGAACGGGTGCGCGCCGCCTACAAGAGCAAGAACGCGGCGCTGGAAAAAAATCTGCGCCAGGAGGGAATCAAAATAGACAACCTGAATATCCTGCTGCTGGCCTATAAAGCGGAAGGCGTGCTGGAGCTTTACGTCAAATCCAGCGCGGCAAGCCGCTACCGGAAGCTGCGGGACTATGCAATCTGCCGGGTTCCGGGAAAACTGGGGCCGAAACGCCAGGCGGGCGATGAGCAGGTTCCCGAAGGGTTTTATCATATCGACCGCTTCAATCCGCAGAGCAATTATCTCCTTTCCCTGGGCATCAATTATCCCAATGCCGCCGACAAAATAAAAAGCAAGGGCAAGAATCCGGGCGGCGACATCTTCATTCACGGCAATTGCGTCAGCATCGGCTGCCTGCCCATGACCGACGATAAAATCCGGGAAATCTATCTTCATGCCGTTCATGCCAAAAACAGCGGTCAACGCAGGATTCCCGTCTATATTTTCCCTTTTCGGATGACGGAGGCCAACATGCAAAAATACGCCGCGCAAAACGCGGAACATCCCGCCTTGCTCCGCTTCTGGAAAATCCTGCAGAAAGGTCATGCGCGTTTTGCAAAAAACGCCCAGGCGCTGCAGGTGCAAGTCGATGAACATGGCGAGTATGTGTTCTAATGCGGAGGCGGCAAAAAGTAAAAAGCCGCTTCTTGCCGGTTCGGATCAGCAAAAAAGGGCAAGCGAAGCTCGCCCTTTTTGGGAGTAAAGGCAATGAGAACCCGCTATCGCCCGTCTGCCCGGTCGTAGGGGCGCACTGCGCGCGCCCGTTGACCGTCACGCGTCACGCGGCGGATTGGGTTGCGGGCGCAGAAGAGCGCGCGCCTACGAAACCGCGCAGGCCGGACGATTTTTTCGTTGGGGTTATTCCATTTCCAGGTCATTCGCGACGCGAAAACGAGCCACAGACCGTGCAGCACGGCAAGGCGAAGTCGACAACGTCACGGATGATTTGAAAAGGGAATTACACGGTTTGAAGCCAGGCTTTTCCTGGTTTTTCAAACCTCAAGATAAACCGGCGGAAAGTGGTTTTTACTTTTTGACGCATGCATTGACAGGAGAGAAGGACATGAAGAAGATTCGCAAGGCGGTATTTCCCGTGGCGGGGTTGGGGACGCGGTTTTTGCCGGCGACCAAGGCCAGTCCAAAGGAAATGTTGCCGATAGTCGATAAGCCATTGATTCAGTACGCGGTCGAAGAAGCGGTGGCTGCGGGGATTACGGAACTGATTTTCGTCACCGGGCGCAGCAAGCGGGCGATCGAGGATCACTTCGACAAGGCGTTCGAACTGGAAACCGAACTGGAAAAAAAAGGCAAGACCGAGATGCTCATGGTCGTGAAAAACATCCTGCCGCGTTCGGTGCATTGCGTCTATATCCGCCAGGCCGAGGCGTTGGGACTGGGGCACGCGGTGCTCTGCGCCAAGGAAGTGGTGGGCGACGAGCCTTTTGCCGTGATCCTCGCCGACGACTTGCTGGACGCGCGGCCATCGGTGCTGAAGCAAATGATGGATGTTTATGATGAATACCATTCTTCCCTGTTGGCGGTGCAGGAAGTGCCGCAGGCGGAGACGGCCAGTTATGGCATCGTCGCTTCGCGTTCGCTTGCCGGACGGGTCGAGCAGGTGAGCGCCATCGTGGAAAAGCCGACGCCGGAAGAAGCGCCTTCCAATCTTGCCGTGGTGGGACGTTACGTGCTTTCGCCGCGAATCTTTCACCATCTGGGAACTGGCCGGCCGGGCGCGGGCGGCGAAATTCAGCTGACGGACGGGATTGCCGCGCTGATGGCAAAAGAACGGATATTGGCCTATCGTTACGCGGGTACACGCTATGATTGCGGTTCCAAGCTGGGCTACCTGCAAGCCTCGGTCGTGTTTGGCCTGCGCCACCCCGATGTGGGCGCGGCCTTTGGCGCGTATTTGAAAACCCTTTGAACCGTTCAGGAAAGAGGCATGAACCGTGAAGAAGCTCTGGCGCTTTTGAAAGACGCCGAACTGATCCATTCGGAAACCGCGGTGCAAAACGCGCTCCAGCAAGTGGCGGCGCGTATAAAGGCGGAATTGGCAAAAGAAAATCCGGTGGTGTTGTGCGTGATGAGCGGCGCGGTGCCTTTTGTTGGCGAACTCCTGCAACGGCTCGATTTTCCGCTGGATTTCGATTACCTGCATGCCAGCCGCTATGGCGCGAATACCAGCGGCCACAACAAGCTCGTCTGGCGTAGCGGCCCGTGGATAGACCTCAAGGAGCGCGTCGTGCTGGTGGTCGATGACATTCTCGATGAGGGCGCCACCCTGTCCACCATCCGCGAGCGCATCCGGCAAATGGGCGCAAGGCGCGTGCTGACGGCGGTATTCGTGGAAAAGATCACCGGGCGCGCCAAGCCCGTCCAGGCCGATTTCGTCGGCCTTGCCGTCCCCGACCGCTTCGTCTTCGGCTTCGGCATGGACATCTGCGGCGCATGGCGCAACCTGCCCGCGATTTACGCCGCGCGGGCGGCGGCGTCCTGATTTTCCGTCCTCGCCATGCCTGAACTCCCGGAAGTCGAAGTCAGCCGCCTGGGGCTGTTGCCGCATTTGTTGCAGGAACCCGTGGTGGATTGCCTGGCGCGGCGCGCCAGCCTGCGTCTGCCCATGCCGCAGGATTTGGCGGCGAGGTTGAGGGGGCATCGTCTGGCGGCCATCATCCGGCGCGGCAAGTATCTGCTGTTTCACTGGCCGACGGCAAACGGCTGGCTGCTGCTGCATCTGGGCATGTCCGGCAGCCTGCGCCTGGCGCCGCCAGGCACGCCCGCGGGGCGGCATGATCATTTCGACTTGTGCTTTCCCCGCGCCGTCCTGCGCTTCAAGGATCCGCGCCGTTTTGGGCTGGCGCTCTGGCTGGAAGGCGAGCGGCCGGAAACGCATCCGCTGCTTGAACATCTGGGCGTGGAACCCCTGTCGGAGGCTTTTACGGCGAATTATCTGGCGGCATTGCTGAAAGGACGCATGATGCCAATCAAGCCGCTTCTGATGAACGCCCGTCTAATTGTCGGCGTGGGCAACATTTACGCGGCGGAAAGCCTGTTTCGCGCCGCTGTTTCCCCGCTGCGTCCGGCTGCCGGGCTTCGTCCCCAAGAAATCCGGAAACTTGCGCCTGCCATTCGGGAAACCTTGCAAGAAGCCATTGAAGCGGGCGGCAGCAGTGTGCGCGATTATGTGCACAGCGATGGCGGCGCGGGCAGTTTTCAGTTGCGCTGCGCCGTCTACGGTCGCGCCGGGCAGACTTGCCCGCGCTGCGCCAACCCCATTCGCCAGATTCGCCAATCCGGGCGTTCCAGCTTTTATTGCCCGCAATGCCAGAAATGAAAAAAATGCAGGGCGGCTAT
Source organism: Zoogloeaceae bacterium (assembly GCA_031288305.1). Taxonomy (GTDB): domain Bacteria; phylum Pseudomonadota; class Gammaproteobacteria; order Burkholderiales; family Rhodocyclaceae; genus Azovibrio. Next base: position 11,548 of record JAITRP010000026.1, on the reverse strand, counting down.
CCTCTCGGGAGACAAACGATGCGCATGAAACTTCTGCTTTTCCTCGCGCTGTGCCTGATGGTCATGACGGCGGGCGCGGAAGAGCGCGTGGAGGAGAGCGTGGAAGAACGCGCTGAGGAGATGGCGCTGGTTTCCTTGATCCAGTTGATTGCCAACCCGGAAAAATATCATGGCAAAACCGTTTTGGTCAGCGGTTTCATGCACTTGGAATTTGAAGGACACGCGCTCTATCTGCATCGGGACGATGCCATGCATTTCTTGTCCAGGAATGGCATCTGGGTGGATTGGTATGACTGGGAAGAAGGGGATGGAGAAGAGAAACTGCGATCCCGCAATGAATTCTTCGATCAATTCCTGTTGCCGCATAATGACAGTTATGTTGTGATGGAAGGGGTTTTCAACGCGAAGAACACGGGACATTTTGGCCTTTGGTCCGGCGGCATCGAACAAATCAAGCGCGTATACAGAGCGCGTATATGGGAAGAGAAAGAAAACAATCCGGTCCGCTGACTGGATCCGCGGCAAAAATCAGGGCGTTGCTTCTTGACGCATCCTTATAGCCAATCCGCCATCCCTTGAGCCTCAAGACAGGCCGTCTCTTGCGTTTTACGGAAAATCATCACGCCGTCAAAATGATCCATCTTTTTCCTGGTGAATGGAATTTTCACCACTGGCTCATAAATCTCCGTTGCAAGAATGGATTCAAATATAGACCTGTCCTCCTTCGTTGTGAACACAATGACATCTGGCGCGCAATCCAGCAGAGCTTGCCGGATGGCCGGAACGGAAAACCGCAATAAAATTGCGGTTGTACTCAGATCATTCAATCGATACGAAGGCGGGAAGCGTCCTGTCAATGGATATAGGCTTTGCATGTGCATGATGATACTGAGCGTACCCTTTTCAGGAATTACCTTTTCGATTTCCGCTGCTATGAACAAGAGTTCTGATTGATGCACGAATTTTTCCGGCCATTTTCCGCCGGGAGCGGCAACCAATGTTTCGAGTGTAAATGGCCAATAGATCATTGCCAGCATGGAACAAGAAAAATAAAGCCAAATCGTCGACAACAAGATGCCTGCCGCAACAAGAATGTTGTTTACTTTTCCATGCGCCCATTTCATGACAGGCCACAGCCGGATGATCTCGCGCAGCGCCAATGCACACAATCCGGAAAGACCAGGGAATAAAATTGTGAAATGGTAGGGGTAGCATACTTTCACTACTGGCTCGAACAGGGCAACGCCAATGAAAGACAACCAGAAAACAACGGTCAAGAAAAGAGACCGGTCACGACGAAAGAAGAAGACAATCGATGATACCATGATGGATAATGCACTGAACGCCAGCGCGATGGAAGAAGAATACGCGGCCTGCAACCCATATGAATAGAAATTTTTCAGACGCAGGCCCGAAACGGCGTCAAATACGATACCTGCCGCGCGATAGTGCGCGATGGTTTCCGCTATTCCCCCGCGCGCAAGAAGAATTTCGCCGACCAATGCGATGCCCGCCGCCATGCCGCCAACAAAAAATTGTAAAGCCGCTTTCCTGCCTTGCGCAATGAATACGCTGACCAGTCCAACCAGCGCAAAAGGAGCGAAGGTTTCCCGGAAAACAATAGACAATGCCGTCAAAGCGCCCGCCATCCACCAGGCGTTTCCGGATTCCTTTTCCTGCACTGCTCCTATTCCAATATACAATGCCAGGAGCAGCGGCACAAAAGCCACGGTAATGCTGTTCTTGAATCCACTTTCAATAAAACCGAACTGATTCAGGGTAAAGGTAAAAATAAAGGTGATGCACGCCGCGCCCGTGTTGTTATTACATATTCTTGCCAATACCTTGTACCACAAGAACGCCATGACAATGGCCACGCCCAAGTCAATCAGCCGCAACGCAATCATGGGGTTGTATTGCAGGGAAAATACCCATGAACACAACATGGGATACAAGGAAAGTCCGCCGGAATCCGGAATGCCCTGCCCATTGACAAGGCTGTGGTGAATCTGTTGCGCGGCATAGGCGTAATAACCTTCGTCCGACGCGGGAAACAAGCCCAGAAACATCAGGCGCGGAAAAACCGTTCCCGCCAGGATGACGACGGTCAATAGCGCCGCGTCGCCGATCCGTGAAACCTTTTTTGGTCTGTGGAATTCCCGAATGGAAAGTGTCATCATGTCTGTTCAAGCCGCATGATTGCCGCCTCGCAAGCGATTCGATTCAGGCGGATGTTCATGGCGTTGCCGGCGAAGAGCATACCACGATTTCATGGTTTCCCGTTGCGCGCGGCTTTGGGCGCCGCATGTGACAGGCGATGGGCGTCGTAGTAGCATGGGCGCTTCCGAACTTTGTTGGGGGAATATCATGGCGCGTTCATCTCTTGCGTTTGGCATCATGGGTACGGTGGTGGCGCTTGGCCTGACGGTCACGCTTTTCGCTTCCCCCAGCGTCACGCCGCCGCCACCGCCTGCGTTCGAGGGCGAGGCGGCGGGCAGCCACTTGCGGGCGTTTGCTTCCGAGGAGGAATGGCTCGCCTGGCTGGAGGAGAAAAAAAAGGCTTATGGCGGCGTCGAGCAGCGCAGGTTTGAACTCGGCGAACTCGCAGCCGAACCCGCAGCCGCGCCGCCCGCGCAGGAGTCGATCACCAATACGCAGAGCGCGGGCGTCGATGAGGGCGGCATCGTCAAGCTGCATGGGAAGCACCTGGTCATTCTGCGCCGGGGACGGCTTTTTACCGTCAAGATTGGCGATGACGCCTTGACGCCCGTCGACATGCGGGACGCCTTCGCGCCCGATTCCGACGGGGCGCGCGCCTGGTACGACAAACTGCGGATCTTCGCGCCCGATTCCGACGGGGGGGGCGCTTGGTACGACGAACTGCTGATTTCCGGCGATACCGTCCTCGTCATTGGCTACAGCTACGCAAAAGGCGGCACGGAAGTGGTGTTGTTCCAGATCGGGGAGGACGGCAGGCTCACCTACCAATCCACCTATGTTTTGCGTTCCAACGACTATTATTCTTCGCGCAATTACGCCAGCCGCCTGATTGGCGATACGCTGATTTTCTATGCGCCGCTCTATCTCAATCTTCATGATCCCCTGCAAAGCCTGCCCGCGCTGCGCCACTGGCGGGACGCGCAAAACCCCGGCGAATTCAAACAGATTGCCCCCGCCACCCGCATTTACCGCGCGACGGACGATCTCGATCCCGGCGAGGACGACATCGCGCTGCATACCGTCACCACCTGCAAGATTACCGGCGGCGCGCTGGATTGCGCGGCCTCATCCGTGCTGGGATATGCCGGGCGCGAATTCTATGTCGCCAAAAATGCGGTGTATGTCTGGACCGCGCCCTGGCGCTATGGTCATGGCAGTGCGGAAGAAAAACCGGTCAGCGCCGCGGTCTTTCGTTTGCCGCTGACGCAGAACGCCGCGCCGTCCGCCCTCAAGGTCTTCGGCAGTCCCATCGACCAATTCTCTTTCCTGGAGAGCGAGGACGCGCATCTCAATGTGCTGTTGCGCGCCGATGGGCCGCTGGCGTCCATGTGGGCGGCGGAAGAAGAAGACCGCCAGAAGCTGGCTTTTTTGCGCGTGCCGCTTGCTGACTTCGGTGACGGATCGACATCCGCCGCAAAGGAAAACTACACGCCGCTGGACGCGCCGGAAGGCGGGGGCAGTCTCCAGAATCGTTATATCGACGATGTTCTCGTCTATGGCGCGGGGCAGACCTGGGGGAGACGCAAGGAACAAACCGCTCCCTCTAGTGCCTATATATTCCATTGGAAATTGAAACCAAGGGAAGGATATGTACGGCCCGATATTCGCTTGCAAAGCGTTTCGCTGGCGCACAGCATTGATCGCATCGAGGCGCTGGGCAAGACGCCGCTGCTCGTTGGCACACGGGGGAACGACCTGTATTTCACGCCGGTGTACGTTGCTTCACCCTACGCTTTCGGCGTCATCTCCCAAGCGGGCGACAGTTTCAAACTGTCCAATGCCGCGCAGGGCGAGACCCGCAGTCACGGATTTTTCTACAAACCCGACGCCACAGGCGGCTTTTTGGGACTCCCCTTTGCTGGCAGCGGCAGGCAGGGCTGGCGGCAACTCCGGCAGACTTCCAGCGGCGTGGTGTTTTTACGCTATACGCACTACACACGGGATCAGCCCAGCAGGCTCTCCGAACTGGGCAGTCTCACGGCAGCGGACAAAAGCCAGATCGGCCAGATCGATGACCACTGCGTTGCCTCCTGCGTGGACTGGTACGGCAATTCCCGCCCCCTGTTCATCGCCAACCGGCTGTTCGCGCTGATGGGCTATGAAATCGTCGAAGGCCGGATCGAAAACGGACGCATCCGGGAAACCCGCCGCGTCGATTTCTACCTGCCCAAAACAGAAAACTGAGGACAGGGCGGCGGTGCGCGGCCTTCCATGAAAAATGGACGCCGGAAAAACAATGGGCGTCCATTCATTAAAAGCGTGAAAAGCTGGATTAGGCTTGCGGTTCCTGCTCCTGTTGCTGCGCTTCTTCCGCCAGCACCGCCTTCATGGAAAGTTTTACGCGCCCGCGTTCATCGACGCCCAGCACCTTGACGCGCACCACCTGGCCTTCCCTCAGGTAATCCTCCACTCGATTGACGTGCTCGTTGGCAATCTGCGAGATGTGCAACAGGCCGTCCTTGCCGGGCAGGAGATTGACGAAAGCGCCGAAGTCGAGAATCTTCTGCACCGCGCCTTCGTAAATTTTGCCGATTTCCACTTCCGCCGTGATGATGTCGATGCGCGCGCGCGCGTCTGCGGCGGCTTCGCTGCTCGTGGCGGCGATGGTGATGGTGCCGTCATCGGCAATGTCGATGGTGGCGCCGGTCTCTTCCGTCAGAGCGCGGATGACCGCGCCGCCCTTGCCGATCACGTCGCGGATTTTTTCCGGGTTGATCTTGAAGGTGTAAAGGCGTGGCGCGTAGGTGGACATTTCTTCCCGGTGTCCGGAAACAGCGGCTTCCATCAGGCCGAGGATATGCATTCTCGCTTCATTGGCCTGCGCCAGCGCGATCTTCATGATGTCCCGGGTGATGCCCTGGATCTTGATGTCCATTTGCAGCGCCGTGACGCCTTGGCGCGTTCCGGCCACCTTGAAGTCCATGTCGCCCAGATGATCCTCGTCGCCCAGGATGTCGGTGAGCACGGCAAAGCGGTTGCCTTCCTTGATCAGCCCCATGGCGATGCCCGCCACATGCGATTTCAGCGGCACGCCCGCGTCCATCAGCGCCAGCGAGCCGCCGCAGACGGAGGCCATCGAGGAGGAGCCGTTGGATTCGGTGATTTCCGAAACCACGCGCATGGAATAGGAAAAATCTTCCGGCTTCGGCAGCACCGCCAGCAGGGCGCGTTTGGCCAGGCGGCCATGCCCGATTTCCCGCCGCTTGGGCGAACCCACGCGCCCGCATTCGCCGGTGGCGAACGGCGGCATGTTGTAATGCAGCATGAATCGCTCCCGATATTCGCCCGCCAGCGCGTCGATGATCTGCTCATCGCGGTTGGTGCCCAGCGTGGCGATAACCAGTCCCTGCGTCTCGCCGCGGGTAAACAGGGCGGAACCGTGGGTGCGCGGCAACACGCCGGTGCGGATGCGGATCGAACGCACGCTGCGGGTATCGCGGCCATCGATGCGCGGCGCGCCGGAGAGAATGCGCCCGCGCACGATGGCGGCTTCCAGGTTGAAAAAGAGTTCGGCGACCGCGCCTTCGTCGGCGGCCTCGTCACCTTCGCACAACGCGGCGATGGTTTCCGTCCGGATTTCCTTCACCTTCTGGCTGCGTTCCTGCTTGCCGGTGATGTTGTACGCTTCTTCGAGCCTGGCGCGCGCGAGCGCGTCGAGACGGGCGATCAGGGGTTCGTTCTTCACCGGCGGTTGCCAGTCCCATTCCAGTTTGCCGCCTTCTTCCACCAGTTCGTTGATGGCGTTGATCGCGGCCTGCATCTGTTCGTGACCGAACATCACCGCGCCCAGCATGATTTCCTCGGAAAGCTCTTTCGCTTCCGATTCCACCATCAGCACGGCGCTTTCCGTGCCCGCCACCACCAGATCCAGCTGGCTTTCCTTCAACTGCGTCGCCGTGGGACACAGCACATACCGGCCGTCGATGCAGGCAACACGCGCCGCGCCGATGGGGCCGTCGAAGGGAACGCCGGAAATCGCCAGAGCGGCGGAAGCGCCAATCAACGCCGGGATGTCCGGGTCGATTTCCGGGTCGAGGGAAAGCACGGTCGCCACTACCTGCACCTCGTTATAGAAGCCTTCCGGGAACAGGGGGCGAATGGGACGGTCGATCAGGCGGGAAGTCAGGGTTTCCTTTTCCGAAGGCCGACCCTCGCGCTTGAAAAAGCCGCCGGGGATGCGTCCGGCGGCATAGAATTTTTCCTGGTAATCCACAGTCAGCGGAAAGAAATCCTGACCCGGCTTGGCGTCTTTCGCCGCCACTGCCGTGACCAGCACCACGGTTTCCCCCATGCGCGCCAATACCGCGCCAGAAGCCTGACGGGCAATCTCGCCCGTCTCCAATGTGACCTGATGATCGCCATAGGCGAAGGTCTTTTTTACAATCTCAAACATGTTTTTCTTTCCTCTCACTCAATTCAACAACAATTCAATACGCTTCCCTGGCGCGTTTCAGCGCCAGAAGCCTTCTTGCCTGCGGAAAAACGAAAAGAGCGTCCTGCCGGCAAGGCAGGCGCTCCTGGCGACGGATTGCGCAAAAATGGACATGGAGCGCGCCGCCCCCGCGTGAAGATGCGCGCGCCCTTACTTACGCAGTCCCAGACGTTCGATCAGGTTGCGGTAGCTGTTCAGATCCTTGTCTTTGAGATAATCCAGCAACTTGCGGCGCTGGCTTACCATGCTGAGCAGCCCGCGCCGGGAGTGGTGATCCTTCTTGTGTTCCTTGAAGTGCCCGGTAAGGTCATTGATGCGGGCGGTCAAAAGCGCGATCTGCACTTCGGAAGACCCGGTGTCGCCGGGCGCACGCTGGAATTCGGCAACGATTTTTGCCTTTTGTTCGGTCGTAACAGCCATTTCAAACACGCTTTCCAAAAACGGCGCCGCCCCGGTTTGAAAGAGCCAGCGCCAGACAAATGAACCCGAAAGACGACGCGAAAATACGCGCTTCCGGCAGGAACCCCATGCGTCTTGCGCACAAGGGGAGCGAATTCTACCAGTATCGGAGCGCGAAGGGTAGACGGACTGGACAGGAATGGGGGCGCAATTAAAGGCAGAGAATGCCATGTCAATAAATCATTCCAAACGAAGCGCCGCCATACTCCCTTCCCTGGCAAGGGGATGGCTGGGGAGGGGTTTGCGGCAATGGAGATCGGATGCAGGCCATTCCCCCTTGTCAGGGGGGGGGCAAACCGCGCTTCCCCTGATACGCCCAAGCCATACGCAACCCCTGCAAACCAGGGACAGCAGACTTATCAAGTCAATATCACCTTGACGTCCTCCACTTTGGATTGCACCCGCGAAAACGCATCGCCGCCGATCTTCATACCCCCTGGAGTATGATGCGCGACATGAAACCATTCGACTGGATCGGCGCTAGCCACGAGGATTTGCCCAGAAAGCGCGCGCCGGGCTGTGTGGTTCCGTATCTCGTCCTCGGCCTCAATCTGGCCGTTACCGTCGGGATTGGCGTGGCCTGGCGTCCCGATCTGCTTTTTGCCTTTGCCGCGGAAGACGCGCCGCTTGCCTGGCAGCAGGGCATGTTGCTCGTCGCCTGCGCCAGCATGAGCGGCCTGCTTGCCCAGAATGCGGCGCGGGCGGACACAGGGCGGGCGCGATGGTTCTGGGGCGCTCTGGCCCTGTGCCTCTTCTTCGCGGCGCTCGATGAGCGTTTCATGTTCCATGAGCAGATGCAGGATTTTCTCTTCTACACGGTCGCCGACGCCGCGCCTGCCGCGCGTTCCTGGATTCATGCCCTGCTGGCCGTCTATGCCTGCGCCGGACTGGTTCTCCTCTTCTTCCTCAAAAGAATGGCGTCCCGCGCCGCCTGGCGCTGGTTCTGGCCCGCCATCGCCTGCGGCCTCGCGGCTATCGCGCTCGACATCCGCTATGACGACATCGGGATGCAACTCTACGAGGAACTGCTGGAAACGCTCTCAAGCACGCTCTTTCTCTGCGGGCTGTTCCGGGAGGCGGGGGAGAATTCCGCCTGAAAACTTCATTCCGGCGCGGGCGGCGGGCAGCGCGGGGAGCCGAGGAAGCTGATGGCGCGGCCAAAGGTAAAGGTGGCGGAAGGGTTCCATTCCCTTTCTTTTGCATAGGCTTCGTCGGGAATGAAGATTTCCGTTCCCCAGACGCTGCCCCGCAGGGTTTTTTCCGTTTCGATCCACTCGTCCTCTTTTTCACCCATTTCCACGGTGCTTTCCCAGAAAGCCAACTGTCGCGCAACCAGGGTCAGGGGCGGCAAGGCGTTGTTTTCAAATTCGAGCCGCAGCACACCGCGCTTGAGTTCAAGGTAATGGGTACCCTCTTTCTGTGTTTCCAATTGCCTTTGGCGCGTGACTTTCGCCTTTTTGGCAAGACCGGGATCGCGCAGGGCAATCACGGCCCAGACGGGCGGCATTGTGTCGTTTCCCAAGACTACTTCTACCCAATCGCCAGAAAAATCCACGATCCTGGCGGATGTCAGTCCCTCCGGCGAAACGACGAAAACTGGAATTGCCGTCTTGCCCCGGAGAATCGGCAAGTCGCCGTAAAACACCGGACCGTTGGTTTGCTGCCGGGTCAATTGCAGGGCGATTCCCCGCCGCTTGGCCCAGGAGCGCAAATCCCTGGCAGTTCCATTGAGCGCAAAACGGATGTGAGTTTTGCCGTCTTGTTTCCAGTAGCGCGTTACCCCGTCTTTTACCGAGGGTCCGGCAAGCGCCAAGGCGTCGGCATGATCGAAATGAGCGTCGTAGTCGGGATGCTGATAAAAGTCAAAACGTTCCAGCCATTTGTTTTCGGAGGCATTGGGGTCAGGAGTGTCCTTTCCGGCGGGCAGGGAACATGCTTTCAGGCTTGCGTCCAAAAACTCCAGGTAATGCAACGGCGCTTGCTCGGAAAAAGATACGGCTTCATCTTCGTTCCAGATACGAACCAATCCGCCATAGGGGATACCGTATCCCAATAAAAGTCCATCGTTATATGCACAGCCATCCGCGCCGGGCGTTTCCTGCATCCAGCGTACCCAACCTTCCGCTTTTTCAAGCGAATCCGCTTGCGCCGGAACGCTCACCAGGAGCGTCCACAGGAAAACGGCAAGGTATTGCGAAAATCGTTTTGTCATGCTTTTTTCTCTTATGTGCAGGTCACGATGTCGTACAGGAACAATGTGCGCCATTGTCCGTCCTCATTGACCAGCAGGGAATAGACGTTATAGTCGTAATATCCGGACACGCGCAGGAATCCGCCCAAGTTTCCATTGAAGACGGCATGGCGTGGCTGATAGGGTTCCAGATCGGCCGATTGATCGGTGGATAGCATGATGGACAGGTCGTCCACGCCGTCGCTGTCGATATCCACGCTGGCTTCCTCGCGGTAGGTCATCCTGGCTTGCTCATCTCCCAGAAAGCTGCCCCCCAAATAGGTTTTGTCGCGGACAGTTATTTTCGCCTTGGCGGGATCGATCGGCGCATTGCTGGCGAAAACGCCATATATCTTGCCCTTGAGCGGGCGGTCGAATACGATTTCGGCAGAACCTGGGCTGACGGAACATGCGCTGACGTCCGGACCAAGACGGGCTTCTCGTAAATGGCCCGCGACCAGGCCATCCGAAGTAATGGCCCAGATGGGGAGTTTCGTTTCCAGTATTGACACTTCCGACGTATCGCTGACCGCGACGAAACTGACATTGACCGGCGCCTTGAGCGCTTTTGCCATCTCATAGACGCGATTGAATACGAACTCGTTTCCCCCACTGCTGAATCCCACGGAATAAGTGGGCGGATGGCTGCCGTGACGCCGATGAATCATGGGACCGCCTGCCCAGCCAATAGCCCATTTGCCTCGACTGAAAAAAGATGCCTTGGGTGGCGCGGGGAAAATTTTATTATCATATTCACGATATTCTTCCCCGACCAGTTCAGGATCATCACGTATACCAAGAATCCGGTATTCCGGGAGGCGGTAAGGGAGGCTATCCCACCCTCGTTCCGAGCGCAGTTTTCGCAAGGTTTTTTCTATCCCGCTCGTCACCACGGTCTGGCGCACCACGGGAAACTCCTCTTCCCAAGTCTGGCGCGACAATTCGCGCAACATCGCCGCCCGCTTTTTCTCACGCGCCGGTAATTGAAATTCCGGATTTTCCGAACCGCGCCGCCGCGCATCCCGAAGCAGCGCCCGGTAATCGTTATAGGCGTACAGCGAAGGCGAAAGCGCGAAATGGCGTTCGATCCGCGTGAAGAGCGCCTCCAGAATCCGCGCTTCCTCGCTTGGCGTCAGGTTTTCCCGATGCAATTCCAGGAACAACCGCGCCGCTTCGGTTTCCAGCATCGCGAAATCGAGCTTTTTATCCTTCAGGAAGGCGCAATGGACATAGCCTTCCCGCGCGGCATCGGCGGAATCTACGGGTTCCACGAGCCGCACCCGGCACCAGCGATTTTCCCGCGCGACGATCTCCAGCGGCTGATTGATCGACAACCGCGCCAGCGCCGCCGCGCCAGCGTCGGGCGCTTCCCGCAGGGTCAAGCGCGTCGCGTGGCTGTAATGAATATCCGCCGCCTGCGCTCCGGCAAGACAGAAGAGCATGGCGCACAGGCCGCACAGGCTGGACAGGCAAAGGGAAAAATAGCGGTTTTTTCGCATGGCGGTGACTCGATTTTTCCAGGGAAGGCAGCAGCAATCTTACTCCAGCGCGGGCAGGGCGCGGAATCCTGACTGAATAGCGGGTGCGCGATCCAAAGTGGAGGAAAAACTGCCCAGGACGAAGCGCCGCCGCGCTCCCTTTGCAGGGCGCCAGCCCTCCCCTACTGGAGCCGAAGGCGAAAGGACAGCCGCAGGCTGGTCTGGCGAAGCCAGATGCAGCAAAGCCTTTGCAGACTGCGAAGCTGCACACAAGGGGGGCACCCGCGCTTTCCCTGATCGCCAAGCCATGCTCAACCTTGATAAAGCTTACGGGCGCGATCCAAAGTGGAGGAAAATCTTGCCGAGCAAAGCGCGAACGCAAAACTTGTGCGCTCACCTTCAAACTCGTCAAAAACGAGGGCGTGCGCACGGGTTTCCTCCACTTTGGATCGCAGCCGAGACCTATCCGATTTAGGCTTCCTGCGCTCAATAAAGCTACAATCCATGCCTTGCGAGATAGCTGCGGCACGGGTCGCCTTGCCCCATGAAGTCCGCGCGTTCGCATGCCATGCGGTTTTTGGGAAATTGGACAGGAATCGGCAAGATGGATATGGAATTTCAGGAAGGCTGGCTTTCTTCGGCGCGACGGATCGTCAGTCCGAACTTCGACGCGCGTCCGGCGGGCGAGACGGTTTCGCTCATCGTGCTGCACAGCATCAGCCTGCCGCC
>JAITRP010000190.1 GCA_031288305.1 Zoogloeaceae bacterium | reverse complement strand
CGCTCGCGCATCTTGCAAGGCATCGACGAAATAAACGCTTGCCCTGTTCGATTCCAGTGGAAAAACTTCAACTTTCAGATGACTGAAATGTAAATTGTTTGATGGTACGAAGTACTAGTTGGTATTTTTATCGATTCGTGTGTTTTCCAGTTTCATTTCTTCCGGTTCAGGCGGCGGCGCTTTCCATCTATAGGCGTTAGCCTTGAGTTGTTCCATGATCTTGGGCGGGTAATCGTCGATCATGGTGATCTTCGGCGCTGGCTTGCCGGGCAAGCCAGCTTCGCGGATTTCCTTCGGCCAGCGCGGTTTCCAGCAAAGCAGCAAGGAAATCCAGTGCCCGAGACCCAGCACCATGTAAGCCGGAAACAAGATCACGAACAACCACCAGAGTAATGGCGACATGCCCCGGAAAAATAGTCCCAAACCCTCGAATTGCGGCATGAATGCTACCCACGGCCAAGGCCCTTGCATGGAAAATCCGAGTGGCGGCCTGACCGCTTGCAATCCCCCTTCATCCATGTACCGGCGTATGTATTCCCAAAGCGCGTAATGATCTTCTATCCGGTCGACCGGCCTTCCCACCATGGCGACTGTCACTGGAAATCCGTATTCGCCGTCTTGCCTATCCCATGAAATCTCCATGGGCGCCGAAGACCCCGGAAAATCATGGTGAATGCCTTCCCAGGGCATGACAATCACGCCACCACAACATTTCGGACGATGCAGATACACCTGCCGGGTGACGCGGTTGAAACGAATGAGCAGGTGCCGCGTCGTAAAACTCTCCAGCAACTGAAAACGGAAAAGATAGCGGAAATAAAGATAAAATCCTCCAATGGAGAAACATCCCGTAAATATGGAAAAAGGAATATCCCAGAAATCAAAATCCTTTGGATCAAGTACGGTGTCTAGCAACGTAAGATATAAATAAAACGACAAGAACCCGACGCACACCAAGCTGATCAGGGTCGTCATGCCGCGCAAGTGTTCGAACGCGCCGCAGCGCATTTCCAGATACGTGTCGTTGCAGGCGTAAACCGGCCCAGTCAGATACGCTTCATTGTGGCGTTGCGCGTTCAATTCCTCACGGCGTTGCTCGTCTTCCTCCAGACGCTTGCGCAAGCGCTTGCCGCCGCCCATTGGCTTGCCGCCAGACAGCGGCGCCCTCCTTTTTCCGGCGATGTGTTCTTGCCACGCAAACCACTCTATCAGATACACGTCAGCACTCCTTGGATGCCGGAAAGGCTACTGCCGGATGGAGGAAATGACAAGAAAGAGCGGGGAATCCGACGGCCCTATGGACTTTACGGAATTCCCGCTTGCGCGCGCCATGCGAAGCACAGGATTACGGCGTGTCGGCTCCTGGATGTCCGCTCTCCGTCCCCTGGGTCTCCACCAGCACCAGCGGTTCTTCCGGTTGGGCGGCGTTCGGTTTCTGGCGGCGCGGACGGCGGATTTTGGGGGTTGCCGGAGCGGGCGTTTCCGGGGGCGCGGCGGCAAGCGTCTGCACCAGCACCAGTCCGCTTTTTGCCAATTCATTCTCCAGATCGACCGGCGTCGGGCGCGTCGGCGCGAGTTCCGGCGATTCCGGGAGAACCGGGATGTTCCTGTCCTCCGTTTGCCGTTCCTCTAACCGCTGCCCCTTGTTTTCTGGAGCGCGCATGAACACCAGGGGCGTGCTGGGCACTTCGGCGGGCGGCGGAACCAGCGGGGAGCCGCTTTCGTCGGAGAAGGCGACCGCGTCGGATACCGCCACATTGGCGGCAACGCTGGTGACCACGGCGGGCGCGGTAGCGGTCGACAGGCTGGAAGGACTGACGGGCTGCGGAAAAACGGTTATTTCCGAAGCGGGGCCACCCGCTTCATGGGTGGTCTCGGCAATCAGCGCAACCGGAGCGCTGGCGACGCCAGCAGCATGCAGACTCTCCCGCGGCGCGGATTCCTGGCGTTCGCTCGCGGCTGCGTCATCGCTATCCGCGGAATCCGGCAAATGCCTTGGCTGCGTCAAACCGCTTTCTTCCGTGACCGCGTCGCGGCGACTGTTGCGTCCGCGGCGATTGCCGCGCCGACGAGGATTGCCGCTCTCCTCGTTGCCGTCCGCGTTGCCGGAGGCGGCGATTTCCGCTGCCGGAGCGGTTTTTTCCGCGGCAGGCTCGCGTTCCCGGCGTTCGCGCGGCTTGCGCGGCTCACGCGGCTCGCGTGTGACATTGGCGGCGGGCGTAGCCGCCGCAGTTTCGCGGCTGCGATTGCGTTCGCCGCGTGGCGGGCGTTCGCTTTTCTCGGGTTTGCCCGCGGCGCCTTCGCCGCGCCGCGCATCGCGCGGTTTGCGGCGATTGTCGCTGCGCGCGCCTTCGCGCTGTTCATTGGCGGGCGCGGCGGGCGTCGTCGAGTTGGCGCTGGCGCGAAACCAGGAAAGAACGCGCGCGACGATGCCGCCGCCAGCGGGTTCCGCTGGCGGCGCCTTGCGGACGACAGGCGCGGGGATTTCCGGCGTGATGTTCTTGAGCGCGGCTTCCTGGCGCGGGCGCGCCGGTTCCGGTTTGCCGCCGCCGCTTGTCCCCGGTTTTTCCTCGCTGGGCGCTTCCATCATCCTGTAGGAAGGCTCGCGCAGGTCCTCGACGTTGAGGTCGTCGTGTTTCAGCCGCAGGATATCGTGTGTCGGCGTTTCCAGATGCACATTGGGAATGAGCAGGATGGAAACCTTGTGGCGCAGTTCGATGAACTGGATGTCCTGGCGTTTTTCGTTCAGCAGGAAGGTGGCGACATCGACCGGAACCTGCGCGTGCACGGCGGCCGTGCCGTCCTTCATGGCTTCTTCTTCCAGAATGCGCAGGATATGCAGGGCGGCGGATTCGGTGGAGCGGATATGTCCGGTGCCGCTACAACGCGGACAGGGAATGTAGCTGGTTTCCGCCAGCGCCGGACGGAGGCGTTGCCGGGAAAGCTCCATCAGGCCGAAGCGGCTGATCTTGCCCATTTGCACCCTGGCGCGGTCGAATTTCAGCGCGTCCTTCAGGCGATTTTCCACCTCGCGCTGGTTCTTCGCCGATTCCATGTCGATAAAGTCGATGACAATAAGCCCGCCCAGGTCACGCAGGCGCAATTGGCGCGCGACTTCATCGGCGGCTTCCAGATTGGTCCGAAAGGCGGTTTCCTCGATGTTCGCGGCGCGTGTGGCGCGCCCGGAGTTGACATCCACCGCCACCAGCGCCTCGGTATGATCGATGACGATGGCCCCGCCGGAAGGCAGGTTCACCTGGCGGCCAAAAGCGGTTTCGATCTGGTGCTCGATCTGGAAGCGGGAAAACAGCGGCACGTCGTCGCGGTAGAACTTGACCCGTCCCACGTCGTGCGGCATCACGGAAGCCATGAAGGTTTCGGCCTGCTCGAAAATTTCCCTGGTATCGATGAGGATTTCGCCAATCTCGGGCTGGAAGTAATCGCGGATGGCGCGCACCACCAGACTGCCTTCCGGGTAGATGAGCACCGGCGCGCTGGATTTTTCGGCAACGCCTTCGATGGCGCGCCACAGTTGCAGCAGATAATTCAGGTCCCAGCGCAAATCTTCGATCTGGTGGCTGATGGCGGCAGTGCGGATGATCAGGCTCATGCCTTCGGGAACTTCAAGCTGTTCCTGGATGGCGTGCAGTTCGGCGCGCTCGTCGCCTTCCGCGCGCCGGGAAATGCCGCCGCCGCGCGGGTTGTTGGGCATCAGCACCAGATAGCGGCCAGCCAGCGCAATGAACGTGGTTAGCGCCGCACCCTTGTTGTGGCGTTCATCCTTGCCGACCTGGAGGACGATCTCCTGGCCGACGCGCAGGGCGTTGCGGATGTTGGAACGGTTGTCCGCGCCCGGCTGGAAATAACGTTTCGAGATTTCCTTGAAAGGCAAGAACCCGTGCCGTTCCGCGCCGTAATCGACAAAGACGGCTTCCAGCGAAGGTTCGATCCGGGTGATGATCCCCTTGTAGATGTTGCTTTTCTTTTGTTCCTTGGCGGCCGATTCAATGTCGAGGTCTATGAGTTTTTGTCCATCGACAATGGCGACACGCAGTTCTTCAGCCTGTGTCGCATTGAATAACATGCGTTTCATGTGGTTTTGTGCTCCAGCGTATGGCAGGACGAAGCACCCACGCAGAAAGGGAGGGAGGCAGCGGACGGGGTCAGATGGGCGATAGGATCATGCGCGCCGTGTCGGTCTGAAAAGAATGCCAGCTTTCCAAAAAAGCCGGAAGCGGTCGAAGGCTCCCGGCGATGAATTCTGCATGGATGTTCGCGGATGTGCGCAACACGCGAATCGAGTAGTATCGCTACTTTTGGTGAGCGAACTTAACCAGGGTTTTGCGTGACGCCAAGGTCTGGCTCATCCGGCGCAAAATGTGCCGGGGAAAACGCCTGCCGCTCGCAGGAGGCCGGGCCTGCCGGCAGGCTGTTGTCTTTTCCGCTCCTGATGCGTGCGGGAAACAGGCTGATCGGTCTGATGGCGCAACGTTTCTTGCTCTTCGTGACGCAAAATCGGCAGGCAGTATAGTGCAAAAATGATGAAGACAGGAAAAAAATCTACAACCCGCGCGGTGAGCTATCGGGAAATAACCGCGGAAGAATCTGGACAACGACTGGACAATTATCTGTTCCGTCATTGCAAGGGCGTGCCCAAGAGCCATATTTACCGCATCCTGCGCAGCGGCGAAGTGCGGATCAACAAGAAACGCCGCGCCGCCGACTATCGCGTGCAGACCGGCGACACGCTGCGTCTGCCGCCCCTGCGCGTCGCCAAACGCGCAGGCGGCGACATCTTGCCCGCGCCCGCAATCGATCTGCCGGTTCTCTACGAAGACGCGGCGCTATTGGTCATCGACAAGCCTGCCGGCATCGCCGTGCATGGCGGCAGCGGAGTGAGCCTTGGCGTCATCGAGACCCTGCGCCGCCAGCGACCGGAAGCGCGTTTTCTGGAACTTGCGCATCGGCTGGACAAGGAAACTTCCGGGTTGCTGCTGATCGGCAAGAAGCGTTCGGCGTTGAACGCCCTGCACGACATGTTTCGCGCCGCCGGAGAGGTGGCCGACAAACGTTACCTGATGCTGGTAAAAGGCGCCTGGATGAATCCCCTGCAGCAGGTCAAGGCGCCGCTCCATAAATACCTGAGCGAATCCGGCGAGCGGCGGGTGCGCGTGGATGCGGGGGAAGGCAGGGCCGCGCACAGCATCTTTCGTCTCCTTGCCCGCTGGCGGCGCTTTTCCCTCTTGGAAGGACAGTTGAAAACCGGGCGCACCCACCAGTTGCGAGTGCATCTCGCGCACCTGGGCTTTCCGATTCTGGGTGATGAAAAATACGGCGATTTCGCGCTCAACAAGAGCTTGCAGAAAGAAGGCTTGCGCCGCATGGCGTTGCATGCCTGTCGTTTGGAGTTTCCGCACCCGCAAGAAGCTCGCCGTTTGACGCTCATCGCTCCGCTGCCAGCGGCGTTTGGCGGCTTCATCCGGCATCTGGACGCGGTGGAGGGACGCAGTTTCAGCGCAAAGGAAATGGCGGACATCGCATAAAAGGCGTATCGTTCGCCGGAATTTGCCGAAATTGCGGCTGCCGCCGCGCTGAAAAATCCTGAAATCCGCATAAAGAAGGGGGAGAAATTGGAACTGCAACCATCTCTGGAAGTGACTTCCGCCCTGGACGCTTTCTTTGATCTGCCGTTGTTGCTGGCCTTGCTGGTGATGATCGCGGCGGGCGTGCTGGGCGGCCTGGCTAATTTCTACATGGCCGAGCGTCAATATGGCCGCCGGGAAAGCAAGGACTGGCGGCGTTATCTGGTTTTTGGCGTGGTGACGGCGCTGACCGCGCCGCTCCTTTTGAACATGCTTTCCAGCAACCTGCTGGCTTCCGCCCGCGCGCATTCCGGATCGCTGTTCGTCTTTGCCGCCTTCTGCCTGATTTATGTGGTCGCCGCGCGCCGAATTTTCGAAAATCCGGCCGCTTTCTATCAGGAAGAAAACGAGCGGCTGCAAAATGATCTGTATCGAGAAATCGAAACCCTGCGGCGCGAACAGGATTACCTGCGCCAATGCCTGGCGGCGCGCGATATTGCGCCCGCCGCCGACAGGACGCCGGACGCCGACCTGCGCGAAATGCTGACCTACAACGACATCGAGATACTGCGCGCGCTGGCGGACGAAAGCTATGTCTATGGCAATCTGGCGGCGCTGACCGAAAAAACCACATTGGGACGCGAACTGATCAGCCAGCGTCTTGCCGTCCTGAAAAACGCGGGAATCATCGAAACCCGCATCAGCGACAAGAACGTGCTGCACTGGGTCATTTCCACCCGCGGCCGACAGACTCTCGACGAAGTCCTCTCCGGTCAGGACGACGGCAAGAAGTGATTTTTACTTTTCGCCGTCTCTTGGCGTAGCGTTTCACGCGAAATGAGCCTTGTAGAATTCAGAATGCCCGAAGACCGGGCGGACGCTCCCGTCCCCCTTCCCTCTTGTGGAGGAAGGGTTAGGGGAGAGGGGGAAGCGACCGTTCAACGGCTTTGCCCTTTTGAACCACCTGAACCGCCGCGCGCCCTCTCCCGGCGCTGCGCGCCACACTTCTCCACAAGGGAGGACGGCATGCAATGCGCTCCCGCGCCAGAGAACTCCGAAGCGCTATCGCCGATTGAAAATTCCAGCAAGAAATTAGCGGCAGCCCTTCAGGGCTGCCGGTCTAACGTCATTGGGAAGGGGTTTGCATCCCCTCCCCAATGGCTACGGTCGAAACCCCGGCCTTCAGGCCGGGGTCTCA
>JAITRP010000186.1 GCA_031288305.1 Zoogloeaceae bacterium | reverse complement strand
CTGTCCTCTGTCCTCTGTCCTCTGTCCTCTGTCCTCTGTCCTCTGTCCTCTGTCCTCTGTCCTCTGTCCTCTGTCCTCTGTCCTCTGCCCTCTGTCCTCTGTCCTCTGTCCTCTGTCCTACGCCTTCCGTCTTCTGTCCTCCACCCGCCTGCTTTTGCCGAAGCTGCGCTCTATGCCGCCCGGCTCGACCAGCTTGACGACCGGGGTCATCATCAGGGACTGTTTCAGGCGGTCGACAACATGGCGGCGGAAACGATCCATTTCCTCGAAGGAATCGCTGAAAGCCTCCGGCCGCAGTTCCACCATGACCGTCATCCTGTCCATTCCGGTTTCATTGTCGAGCGTGATGCGGTAATGCGGCGTCAGGCGCTCGATGCCGGAAAGCGCGTCTTCCACCTGACTGGGGAAGATGTTGGTGCCGCGCACGATGAGCATGTCGTCGGTGCGGGCGCGCACCTTGGCCATGCGCGCGTGCGTGCGGCCGCAGGCGCAGGGTTCGGTGATGACGCGCGTCAGGTCGCGCGTCCGGTAGCGCAGCATCGGAAACGCTTCCTTGTCGAGCAGGGTGAGCACCAATTCCCCCTCGCGGCCTTCCGGCAACACTTCGCCAGTATGCGGGTCGATGACTTCCCACAAAAAATGATCCTCGGCAATGTGCTGGTATTCGCACGAAGACAGGCATTCCCCCGCCACGCCCGGTCCATTGACCTCGGTCAGGCCGTAGTTGTCGGTACACACGATGTGCATGCGGCTCTCGATTTCACGCTTCATGCCCAGCGTGCACGGCTCTCCGCCGAAAAGCCCGACCCTGAGGCTCGCCGATTTCCAGTCGAACCCCAGCGCCTCGCCCACCTCGCACATGTGCATGGCGTAGGAAGGCGTCGAGATCAACACCGTGGTCTTGTAATCCTCGATCATCATCAGATGGCGCTCCGTGTTGCCGGAACCGGCGGGCACCATCATGCAGCCCAGTTTTTCGCAACCGTAATGCAGCCCGAAGCCGCCGGTAAACATGCCGTAGCCAAAGGCCATCTGCACGCGGTCGGCGCGCGTGACGCCGGCCATCGTCACCAGACGCGCCACGCAGTCGCTCCAGGTTTCAAGATCGCGCCGGCTGTATCCGATGACGATGGGTTTGCCCGTCGTTCCCGAAGAAGCGTGCAGGCGCACGACCTCGTCGAGCGGGATGGCGCACAGGCCGAAGGGATAGGTGTCGCGCAGGGTCTGTTTGTCGGTGAAGGGCAGGAGTCTTGCGTCCTCCAGGCTCTGGATGTCCTCAGGACGGACGCCAAGCTCCTGGAAACGCTGCTGGTACCAGGGAACGCGCGCGTAGGCCCAGGCGACCTGCTTCTTGAGTTTTTCCAGTTGCGCGCGGCGAATGCGCGCGCGCGGCGCGGTTTCGATGTCGGCGTCCAGGTAGGTCACGGCATTTCCCGTTTGCGGCGCGGCGGCATCCATCCGCTCAATCGAAGGGAAAGCGCGCGGCGGCGGCGTCCAGGGAAAGCAGCTCGATCGGCTGCCCGCGCAAGGCCGCTTCCGTGGAGGGGATGTCTTCCGCATAAATGGCGATCACGTTCGAAATCAGGGAATAGCTGTACTGCACATTGATGCCCGCGTCCGCAATCGCGCCGATGACGCGCGCCAGCTCGCCCGGCTTGTTGGGCAGATGCACGCACAGCACTTCCGTCAGGGTGACGGCGCAACCCTCCGCGCGCAACACGTCGAAGGCCGCCTCCGGCTTGTCCAGGATAAAACGCGCGATGCCGTAATCGCCGGTATCGGAGGCCGAATACCCCAGCACATTGATGCGGGCGGCTTCCAGCGCATTGAGAATGCGCTTCATGTGCCCCGGCCGGTTTTCCAGAAAGACGCTCAATTGCGGAACCGCCATGACGTTGCCGCCCCTTTTGAAAAATACGACGCGAATGATACACCGTCACGTCACCGGATTGCCATTTTCATCCAGCGCCGTCAACTGCGTGCCCGCTGGCTGCATGCCCGCCGCCGGCCGCAACCCCATGTGCCGGTAAATCGCGGGCGTCGCCACGCGTCCCCGGAGCGTGCGTTGCAGGTAGCCCTGCTGGATCAGATAGGGTTCGAGCACGTCCTCTATGGTGTCGCGGGATTCGCCAATGGCGGCGGCAAGGTTATCCACGCCGACCGGGCCGCCCGCGAACTTTTCGATGATGGCGGCAAGCAGTTTCCGGTCCATCAGATCCAGCCCCAGCGCGTCGACTTCCAGCATGGAAAGCGCCGCGTCGGCCACGGCGCGGGTGATGCGGCCATCGGCCTTGACTTCGGCATAATCGCGCACCCGGCGCAGCAGGCGGTTGGCGACGCGCGGCGTGCCCCGCGAACGGCGGGCGATTTCCAGCGCGCCCTCCGCGTCGATGACGGCATTGAGCAAGCGCGCCGAGCGCAGGATGATCTGCCGCAACTCCTCGGCGGAATAAAATTCCAGGCGGGCGACGATGCCGAAGCGATCCAGCAGGGGATTGGTGAGCATCCCGGCGCGCGTGGTCGCGCCCACCAGCGTGAAGGGCGGCAGGTCGATTTTCACCGAGCGGGCGGCGGGGCCTTCGCCAATCAGCAGATCGATCTGGAAATCCTCCAGCGCCGGATAAAGAATCTCTTCCACCACCGGGGAAAGGCGATGAATCTCGTCGATGAACAGGATGTCGTGCGTTTCCAGATTGGTGAGCAGCGCGGCGAGATCGCCCGCGCGCTCCAACACCGGCCCGGAAGTCTGGCGCAGATTGACGCCCATTTCCTGCGCCAGGATGTGCGCCAGCGTGGTCTTGCCCAGACCCGGCGGGCCAAACAGCAACACATGATCCAGCGATTCGCCGCGCCCGCGCGCCGCCTGGATGAAAATCTCCAGTTGCTCGCGGATGCGGCTCTGTCCCGTATATTCCGCCAGCCGCCGCGGACGCAGGGCGCGCTCCTGCGCTTCCTCCGCGCCGGAACGCGCCCGCGGCGCAATCAGGCGCTCTTCCGGCGCCGCCGCAAGGTCGTCGGTTTCGATCATGTTCGGTTCAGAGGACAGAGGACAGAGCGCTCGCTTTGTGATCTGTGTTCTGTATCCAGTGGTCGCGGATTGGGCATGGCTGGCTCCGTTGGTTCTGTGGCGCGCGCGCCTGCAAGGGCCGCGCAGCGCTCACTCCGGTTTCTGTCCTCTGAACTGGCGCAGCGACACGCCATAGACGCGCCCGGACCGGGTTTGTATCAGGAACTTGCCGCCGGGCAGCGGTTGGGGCGCGACGGCAATCGAGCCGTCGAGTTTCAGGCGTCCGGCGAGCGCGCCATCGTCCCTGTCGACGATGTGCACATAGCCCTCCACATCCCCCAGCGCCAGGTACGCGCCCAGCGCCAGCGGCGCGGTGAGCTTGCGGCGCAGGAGCTTTTCCATCTTCCAGCGGCTGCCGCCAGAAGCCAGATCCAGCGCGTGCAGGGCGCTTTCATCATCCGTGACATAGACGCCGCGGTCATCCAGCGCCAGGCCAACATGGGAAGAAAGATTGTCGCGCGTCCACAAGACATTGCCGCCCTGCGCAAAATCGAAACAGGTGACGCGCCCCTGGAAAGCCGCGGCGCAGACCGTTGCGCCGAGAACGGCAGGCGGCGCGGAAACGTCGGCGACGCGCTCCAGTTCGGTCGCGCCCTTGGGCAGCGCCACCATGCCCTCCCAAAGCGGCGCGCCATTTTCCTGGGAAATCGCCGCCAGCTTGCCGCCGGGAAAACCGGTCAGGACCAGATTTTCCATCGCTCGCATTGGGGATGCGCCGCGCAGCGACAGACTGGGCGACGGACGCTGGGATGCCCATTTTTGCTTGCCCGTCTCATCGAAGGCGGCAAGACGATGGTCGCCGCTCTTGACGATCACCAGATCGCCTTCCACCAAAGGCGGCGCGAGAATTTCGCTGCTTGCTTCCGCCTGCCACAGGAACGCGCCATCCCGGGCGGAAAAAACCAGCGCCTCGCCCTTGCGCGTCCCCACAGCCACCCGCTCCCCATCACTGCCCACGCCCGCGGAAAGCGGCTTGCCGGTCTTGACGCGCCATTTTTCAATGCCATTTTCCAGGCGGGCAAGACTGCCGTCCTGGGCGGCGACAAATACAGCGTCATTACTGGCGGCGGGATAGAACACGAAATTCCCAGCCTTGCCGATAGAATACGACCAGTCAACACGCGCTTCCACCGTTGCCTTGATGGGGGGAAGCGCCGCCATCTTGGGCGATGAGCCGGCAAAGGGATTCAGCCATGAACAACCGGAAAAGAGCGCCACGCCAGCCGCCGCCAGCCCGGCGCGCCACGCGCGGGAAAACAAGGGACGCATCAGGCCGCGCCGCCCAGCGCGTCAAGTTTTTGCCGCAAAAGCATCAGGACGATTGCGTCTTCCCTCCTGGTCTGCTCCTTTGCGTCCTCCTTTTCCAGCAACGTCTTGGCTTCTTCCCAGGCGGACCTCGCTTCCGCCTTCTTTCCCTGGGCAAGGAAAATGTCGCCGCGCAATTCGGCGTAGCTGACGGCAAAGGCGGCAGCGGGCGGATGACTGAGCCATTCGATAGCTTCGTCATATTCCTTTTCATCCAGCAACAGCCCGGCCAGACGCAGGCGGGCAATATCGACAAACTCATCCTTGCCGTTTTCGGCCACCCAGGCAAGCTGCGCCCTGGCGGTCTTGGCGTCATCCGTGATAATGGCGTGGCGAGCGGCAAGGAGTACGCCCATCGAGGCGTAGCTGGCGCCGGCGAATTGATTCGTGAGTTCGCCGGTCAATCCGCGCACCTGGACGCCGTCGTTACGAACGATGGCCTGTTGCAAGGCAACGTAGATTTCGCTGGATCGCGCGGCCTGCCGCGCCTGATGACCGTTCCAGAGCATATAGCCGGAAATGGCGAGCGCCGCCGCGCAAACGCAGCCGACCACCAGATTGCCGTAACGCTGCCACCAGGCTTTCAGGTTTTCGACCTGTTCCTGTTCTTCCAGATCATATGCCGCCATGTTTGTCTTCCTTTCTTGCCGTATCGTTGAAAAAATGTTCGTGAATGAGGCCGGGCAGCGCGTCGACGCGCACGCGCCGCTGTCCGGTCGTTGCCTCGCGCAGCGACTTTAGCTGCACTTCATCGCTGGATGCCTCATCGTCGCCAATGATAACGGCGAATGCCGCGCCCGCGCCATCGGCTTTTTTCATCTGCGCCTTGAAACCGCCGCCGCCGCAGTGCAAAAGCGTCTTCACGCCCGTATCGCGCAACATCTCCGCCACGCGAAAGGCCAGACGGCCAGCCGCCTCCCCCTGATGCGCCAGATAGACCTCCGGCGGCGACGGCGCGGCCATGCCGTCCTGGGCGGCACAGAGCGCCATCAGGCGCTCCACGCCCAGCGCAAAGCCGCAGGCGGGCGTGGGTTTGCCGCCCAGTTGCGCAACTAGACCGTCGTAGCGTCCGCCCGCGCAGACCGTGCCCTGCGCGCCGAGCTTGTCTGTCACCCACTCGAACACGCCGCGATTGTAATAGTCCAGACCGCGCACCAGACGCGGATTGATGTCGAACTCTACACCCGCGTCCCGCAAGATCCGCTGCACACCGGCAAAATGGGCGAGCGATTCCGCGCCGAGATACTCCAGGAGACGGGGCGCGCCCGCGCAAATCTCCCGCACCTGCGGATTCTTGCTGTCGAGAATGCGCAGGGGATTGCTTTGCAGGCGGCGGCGGGCGTCTTCGTCCAGACTTGCCGCAAAACCTTCGAGATAGGCGATCAGATCGGCGCGGTGACGGGCGCGCTCTTCCGGTTGCCCCAGGCTGTTCAGTTGCAGGCGCATGCCGACAAGCCCCAGATCGCGCCACAAGCGCCGCGTCAGCAGAATCAGTTCCGCGTCCACGTCCGGGCCGGCAAGGCCGAAGACTTCCGCGCCAATCTGGTGGAACTGGCGGTAACGCCCTTTTTGCGGGCGCTCGTGGCGAAACATCGGCCCCAGGTAATAGAGACGCTGCGTCGACTGATTCGCCAGGCCATGCTGGATGACGGCGCGCGCGCAACCCGCCGTGCCTTCGGGGCGCAGGGTGAGTTCCTCGCCATTCAGACTATCGACGAAGGAATACATCTCCTTTTCCACGATGTCGGTGACTTCCCCGATTGCCCGGGTAAAAAGCGGCGTCGGCTCGACGATGGGCAGGCGAATGGGCTTGTAGCCATAGGCTTCCAGACAGGCAATGACCGCAGCTTCGAGACGCGCCCAATGTTCGGCTTCCGGCGGCAGGATGTCGTTCATGCCGCGCACGGATTGCAGGCGTTGGCTAAGGGGTTGGCTCACGAGCGACTATTCCTCCTTGCGCGCGTAGTTGCGGGCAACATAGCGGGCGATGATTTCCAGGAATTCGTCGGCGATATGTTCGCCCCTCAAGGTCGCGGTCTTGACGCCATCCTCATAGACCGGCGCGGACAAGTCTTCCCCCGCGCCGGGAAGCGAAATGCCGACATGCGCGTGCCGCGATTCGCCAGGGCCATTGACCACGCAGCCCATGACCGCCACGCGCAGATGTTCCGCCCCCGCGTACCGCCTCCGCCACTCCGCCATCCTTGCCCGCAAAAAAGTCTGCACCCGTTGCGCAAGTTCTTGAAAGAGGCTGGAAGTGGTGCGGCCGCATCCGGGGCAGGCGATCACCTGTGGCGCGAACACGCGCAGCCCAAGGCTTTGCAGGATGTCTTGCGCCACTTCGACTTCCTTTGTGCGCGGCGCGCCGGGTTCCGGAGTGAGCGAGACGCGGATGGTGTCGCCTATGCCCTGTTCCAGCAGAACCGCCAGCGCCGCCGTGGAGGCGATAATGCCCCTGGAACCCATGCCGGCTTCCGTCAGTCCCAAATGCAGGGCGTAACGGGACCGGGCGGCGAGTTCCCGGTAGAGGGCAATCAGATCCGGCACGGCGGAAACCTTGCAGGAAAGAATGATGCGCTGACCGGGCAATCCCAGCGATTCCGCCCGCTTGGCGGATTCCAGGGCGGAAGCGAGCATGGCTTCGCGCATGATTTCCGAGAAGCTTCCGGGCGCGCGGCGGCGGTTATTCTCGTCCATCAGGCGGGCGAGCACGGACTGATCGAGGCTGCCCCAATTGACGCCGATGCGCACCGGCTTTTCATAACGGCAGGCCATCTCGATCATGGCGGAAAATTGCGCGTCCTTTTTCTGCCCGAAGCCGACATTGCCGGGATTGATGCGGTATTTGGCAAGCGCAATGGCGCAATCGGGACAATCGGCAAGCAGGCGGTGACCGTTGTAGTGAAAGTCGCCAATCAACGGCGCCGGACAATCCAGATCGTCGAGACGCTGGCGAATCTCCGGCACGGCGGCGGCGGCTTCCGGCGTATTCACCGTAATCCGCACCAGTTCGGAACCCGCCTGATGCAGTTCGAAACACTGGCGCGCCGTGGCTTCGGCATCCGCCGTATCGGTATTGGTCATCGACTGCACCGCCACTGGCGACTTGCCGCCAAGCGGCACGCCGCCGACCCGACAGGAATGGGTATCGGGTTGCCCCGGCAGTTTGCCGCAAAAATGCGCGGTCATGAAACGCTCAGGGCAGGACGACGCGGGCGACATCGTTCTCCGCGCTGGGACGCAGGGGCACGGGCTTTCCCCGGTAGGCAAGCGTCACGCCGGAGGCCTTGCCCACAGTGACCGTCAGGGGGGAAGCGCCGGAAACGGCATGGCGCGTGCCCGCCGCGTGCTGCCGCGAACTGATGACGACATTATTCCTGTCGCGCACTTCCACCCAGGATTCCTGGGTAAAGGAAAATTGCGCGTCGCCCTCGGCGGGCGGCGGTGATGGGGAGGGCACTGGGGAGGGCACGGCGTCCGGTAGCGCGGGCGCATCCGCCGCCGCGACGGATGCGGGCGAGACGGACGCCTGCGGGGATTCGACCGGCGCGGGCGCCGGATTGTCCACAAGCTGCGTCCAGTTTTCTTCCGTTTGCCGGTTTTCCAGCCAATGACCGTCCCGGACACGCATCCAGGCTTGTTCCGGCAGGAAGAAATACAGCAGGACGGCAATCAGCAACAAGATGAGGCCAGTTGCCGCCACCATCGCCGAATCCCGCTTGCCCTGCTCCTGATTGCCGGGCATGACGACATGCGTGGATTCCGGCAGATCCAGCCGGGGCGCGGACAGTTTATCGACGCCATCGAGTATCTTCAGGAGCGGCGCGGTCTCCAGATTGACCGCGCGGGCGTAATTGCGGACAAAGCCGCGCACGAAGGTTCTCCCCGGCAAGGCGGCAAGATCGCCCTCTTCCAGCGCGAGAACCTGGCGCTCACCCAGGCGCAGGCGACGCGCCATGTCGGCCACGGAGAGCTTCAGCGCCTCGCGCGCCGCCCTCAATTGCCGCCCAACCCGCACCTCCGCCGCCGGCGGGTTTGCCGACAGCAAGTCCGCCGGCGGCGAATCCGCGGACGGGTTCTGCTCCAGTTGTTCCGCCAGCCTGGACTGCAAGGCTTCGCGCACATGCCGCAATCCCGTGGGGGTTTCCGCAACCGCATCCAGAGCGGCCTCCGCCGTCTTGCCGTCCTTGGGGGTACGCGTCTCGCTCATTCGTAGTTGCCCGAAAGGTACGCCTGGTATTCCGCCGATGTGGGATACAGACGCTTCAATTGCGCCGCCAGGCTTTTTTCCTCCGACAGATGCCCCAGCTTGTGCTCCACCCGGATGCCCAGCCACAGGGCGTCCGGCGGCGGCGTCACTCCTGCCTGCAGGATTTCCTGCAGGCGATTGCGCGCTTCCGTCATCTTGCCTTCCTTGTACGCCAGCGAAATGAGCTGTATCTGCGCCAGCGACATGGTTTCCCGGTCGCCGG
Source organism: Zoogloeaceae bacterium (assembly GCA_031288305.1). Classification (GTDB taxonomy): domain Bacteria; phylum Pseudomonadota; class Gammaproteobacteria; order Burkholderiales; family Rhodocyclaceae; genus Azovibrio. The sequence continues at coordinate 6,021 of JAITRP010000186.1, read as the reverse complement.
CCATGCGCAGCGCCTGCAGCAGATAGGCGCGCGCGTCTTCCAAATCGCCCGTCTTGATGGCGCAGGAACCGGCGTTGATGTAGGCGCGCTCCGGCGTGGCGTACAGGGGATTCTTGACGGCGATCATGAAATGGGAAAAGGATTCCCGTCCCCTGCCGCGCTGGCACAGGAACCAGCCGTAATTGTTGTTGATGTCCGGATCATTCGGGGCAAGACTCAGGGCTTTCTTGAAATCGGCGTCCGCCCCGCCGAATTCGCGCAGGATGGCATACACCAGCGCGCGCACATTGTAGGCCGAGGCGTAACGCGGATCGGCGGCAATGGCGATGTTGGTTTCCTCCAGCGCCACCGGCATGCTGCCCGCCTGGAAATACAGCGCCGCCAGTTCCGTATGGATTTGCGCCTGGTTGCGGACGTTGCTCACCGTTTCACTGCTGTGCATGGATTCCGGCACCACAACCTGCGCGCCCAGCGGCAAGACTGTCAGCGCCGCCATCCATGCCGCCATGAGCGGCACGCGCCGCGCTATGTTCTGTATCATGATATCTGTTCCTCCAACATGCCGCGCGCCGTTTGCGCGACGCGCTTTGTCTTGTTCCGGATCTGTCCGGCCAGTTGCCCGCAGGCGGCGTTTATCTCCTCGCCGCGGGTCTTGCGTACCGTCGCCACGACGCCCGCGCGCAGAAGGACATCAACGAAACGTCGAACGCGCTCGGGACGGGAACGGCGATACTCCGATCCGGGAAAAGGATTGAAAGGGATCATATTAAACTTGCAAGACACCTGCCGCGTCAAGGAAATCAGGGCTTTGGCATCGTGTTCGTGATCATTTACGCCATCGATCAACACATATTCGAAGGTGACGAAATCACGCGGCGCTTTCTCCAGGTAGCGTCTGCAAGCCGCCATCAGCTCCGCCAGCGGATACTTCTTGTTGATCGGCGCCAGCGTATCGCGCAGCGCGTCGTTGGGCGCGTGCAGGGAAATCGCCAGCGCCACCGGACACTCCTCGCGCAAGCGATCCATGGCCGGAATCAGTCCCGCCGTGGAAACCGTCACCCGCCGCCGCGAAAGTCCGTAGGCATTATCGTCCAGCATCAGTTTGATCGCGGTCACGCTGTTGTCGAAATTCGCCAGCGGTTCGCCCATGCCCATCAACACCACGTTGGAAATGACGCGCTCGCCCTTCGGATCGCGCCCCAGCGCCTTGTTCGCCTGCCAAAGCTGGCCGATGATTTCGGCAACGCCCAGATTGCGGTTGAAGCCCTGTTTTCCGGTTGCGCAGAACGCGCATTCAAGCGCGCAGCCCGCCTGCGTGGAAACGCACAGGGTGCCGCGCCTCGCATCGGGGATGAACACGGCCTCCACCGCGTTGCCGTCGCCCACATCGAACAAGAATTTGCGTGTGCCGTCCCTTGTCTTGCGCGCCGCAAGCAACGGCGGCGGCGCGATACAGGCGCGCGCGGGCAGTTCTTCGCGCAGGGATCGGGCAAGATCAGTCATGGCCGCGAAATCCGCCTCGCCATAACGGTGCATCCAGCGCAACACCTGGGTTGCGCGAAACGGCTTTTCTCCAGCTTCGGCAAACCAGGCGGCCAACCGGGCGGCATCAAAATCGAGCAGGTTTGGCAGGGACATAATATGTACGTCAAAAAGCAAGAACCCGCTTTTTGCCGGTTGAAGTTTGGGTTTGAAGGCAAAGCAAGCTTCGCCTTCAAACCGTGAAAACCCAACGCAAAACCAGCGCGGTCTTGAGGTTGCGTTGCCTTTACTCCAAAAAAGGGCAAGCTCCGCTTGCCCTTTTTCGCGCTATAGCCCGGCAAAAAGCGGTCTTTTACTTTTTGACGTTTCCACCATACAGATTCATGCCGGGAAAGAAAAAGGCGATTTCCACGGCGGCGGTCTCCGGCGCGTCGGATCCGTGTACGGCGTTGGCGTCCATGGATTCGGCGAAATCGGCGCGGATGGTGCCGGGCGCGGCTTTTTTCGGGTCGGTCGCGCCCATCAGTTCGCGGTTCCTGGCAATGGCGTTTTCGCCTTCCAGCACCTGAACCATCACCGGGCCGGATGTCATGAAGGCCACCAGATCCTTGAAGAAAGGCCGTTCCCTATGCACCGCATAGAATTGCCCGGCTTCCTGCGCGGAAAGCCAGACCATCCTGGCGGCCGCGATCCGCAAGCCGCTTTCCTCAAAACGCGTATAAATCCTGCCCAGCACATTCTTTTGTACGGCATCGGGCTTGATGATGGAAAGGGTGCGTTCAATCGCCATGAGATACTCCTGAAAAAAGGGAAACCGTGAGAACGCGCGATTCTATCACGCGAGGCAAGGCGGCTCGCCGAACGGATGTTGCCGCAGGATGGTTTCGGCGCGTTCCGGGCCGGTGGAGATGACGGCGATCGGCGTTTGGCAGAGTTCTTCCAGGCGGGTCAGGTAGGCGCGAGCATTTTGCGGAAGATCTTCCCAGCGCTTCAGGCCATTGGTGTGTTCCGTCCAGCCGGGCAGGGTTTCGAAAACGGGTTCGCAGCGCGCCGCCTCGTCCGCGCCGATGGGCAGAAGGTCGATATGCTGGCCATCCAGCCGGTAGCCAGTGCAGATGTCCAGCGTCTCCAGGCCGTCCAGCACATCGAGCTTGGTGACGCACAGCCCCGACAAGCCATTGATCAGGACGGAACGGCGCAACAAGGCCGCGTCGAACCAGCCGCAACGCCGCGCCCTGCCGGTGACGGTGCCGAATTCCCGGCCTCTTTTCGACATCTGATGCCCAGGCGCCCCCTTTGTTGCAATATCCAGTTCCGAAGGAAAAGGGCCGCCGCCCACGCGGGTGCAGTACGCCTTGGTGATGCCCAGCACATAATGCAGCATGCCGGGGCCGATGCCGGAACCCGCCGCCGCCTGTCCCGCCACGCAATTGCTGGAAGTGACGAACGGATAGGTGCCGTGGTCGATGTCGAGCAGCGCTCCCTGCGCCCCTTCAAAGAGCAGGTTTTGTCCCTTTCGATACAAGGCATGGAGCGCGGCGGAAACATCGGTTACCAGCGGTTTGACGCGCTCGCCATCGGCAAGCGCCTGTTCCAGCGTTTGTGCATAACCCACCGCCTTGGCGTCCAGATAACGGGTGAGCGTGAAATTGTGATAATCCAGCACTTCCGCCAACTTTTCGGCAAAGCGTTCGCGCTCGAAAAGGTCATAGACCCGAAGGCCGCGCCGCGCCACCTTGTCTTCATAGGCGGGGCCGATGCCCTTGCCGGTAGTGCCGATCCTGACTTTCGGGTCGCGCTTCGCTTCCCGCGCCTGATCGATCGCCGCGTGATACGGCAGGATCAGCGGACAGCCGGGACTGACGCCAAGACGCCCCAAAACCTCGATGCCGCCCTCTTCCAGCGCGTCGATTTCTTTCAACAGATGCCGGATGTCCAGCACCACGCCATTGCCGATATAGCACTGCACGCCGGGACGGACAATGCCGGAGGGAACGAGATTCAGCTTGTACTCGCGCCGCGCCGCGCCATAACCGACCACCAGCGTGTGACCGGCGTTGTGCCCGCCTTGAAAGCGCACCACGCCCGCCGCGCTGTCGGTCAGCCAGTCGACGATTTTTCCCTTTCCCTCGTCGCCCCACTGGGCGCCGACGACCACTACATTTCTGGCCATGTCCTTAATCCTTCGTCATGAGTATTTTCCAGCCGTCGTCTTGCCGCACAAGCCGGCGACCGCTTTGCGCCGCGCCCTCCTCGCCGGGCAGCCGTTCCGCCACGCGCTCGCCCGCGCCGCGCAAACGCCGGATGGCCGCCGCGAGTTCAGGATCATCGCCGCTATAGGGCGCGAAAATGATCTCTTGCGCGTCAGTGGGCGGCAAGAGGCGAACCAGTTCGCGCAAATCCAGGGAAAATCCCGTTGCCGGACGCGCCCGGCCAAAACTTTTGCCCACGCCGTCGTAACGCCCGCCCAGCGCCACCGCGGCCGGATGGCCGGGCGCATAGGCGGCGAAGACCGCGCCATTGTGGTAATGGTAGCCGCGCAGATCGGCCAGATCGAGGGAAACCGGAAAGCCGGGCACGGCCTTTGCCAATCGCGCCAGCGTCTTCAGGGCGGCGTCGACGTCCGGCAATCCGGGCAGCAGCGCGCGCGCCTCTGCCAGCACCGTCTCCGGCTCGCCGTAAAGCCGCGGCAGCGCCATGAGCGCCGCGCCGAAAGGGGCGCCGTCCTCCGGCAATCCGGCACAGAAGGCGGCAAGCGCCGGCACGTCCTTGTTTTGCAGCAGGCCGAACAGGGTTTCTTCCGCCTCCGCTTCAATTCGCGCGGCGCGAAAAAGCGCGCGAAAAATACCGACATGCCCCAGATCCACCCGGCAATCCGGCAGCGCGGCGCGCGTCAGCGTCTCGACGAGCAGACGCAGGATTTCGATATCCGCCTCCACGCCCGCGTGACCATAGATTTCCGCGCCAGTCTGCAAGGGTTCGCGGCTGGAAAGCAGGCTCGCGGGACGCGCGCGCAGGACGCTGCCGCAATAACAGAGCCGGGTTACGCCTTCTTGATTCAGCAGATGCGCGTCGATGCGCGCCGCCTGCGGCGTCATGTCGGCGCGCACGCCCAGCGTGCGCCCGGAAAACGCGTCGGCGAGCTTGCAGGTGCATAGCGACAGGTCTTGCCCCGCGCCGGTCAGGAGCGATTCCAGATACTCCGCCAGCGGCGGCATCACCAACTCGAAACCGTGACGGGCAAAGCCGTCCAGTATCCGCCGCCGCATCTCCTCGATGCGCGCCGCCTCCCGCGGCAGGGCGTCCGCCAGGTGTTCGGGCAACAGCCAGTTCATCGCAACGCCAGCGACAGGACAAACCACAACACCAGCCCCAGCAGCATGGAAGACAGGCCGAGAAAGCGGATCTGTCCGTCGGAAAGCTGCGCCAGCCGCCGGAACGCCTCGCGCCAGACGGCGGGCGCGGCAAAAGGCATGAGTCCCTCGATCACCAGCATCAGGGCAAAGGCAAAAAGCAGGCTCTGTGTCATCGGGCATTCTTCAGGTAGCGGAAAAAGTCGGAATTGGGTTCCACCACCAGCACATCCTGTTTGCTCTTGAAGGTCTCGCGGTAGGCTTCCATGCTGCGATAGAACGCATAGAACTCCGGATCGCGGCTAAAGGCTTTCGCGTAAATGGCGGCAGCCTGGGCATCGCCATCACCCATGATTTTCTGCGCGGCGTTATATGCCTGCGCCAGGAGTTCCACGCGCTTGCGATCCGCGATCGCGCGGGTGGTTTCGTATTGCTTCGCGCCTTCGGCGCGCAACTGGTTGGCCACCTGCTTTCTTTCGGAACGCATGCGCTCATAGACGCTGTCCGCGACATTGGTCGGCAGTTCCACCCGCTTCAGGCGCACATCCAACACCAACACGCCGATTTTCTTCGCGTCCTCATTGGCCTTGACGCGCATGTCTTCCATGATTTTCTCGCGCTCGTCGGAAATCACCTGCCGCACCGTGCGCGTGCCGAACTCGGCGCGCAAACCGGCGTTGATGGTCTGCATCAAGCGGGTGCTGGCGCGGGATTCATCGCCGCCCACGGAAACGTAATAAAGTTCGGGATCGACGATACGCCACTTGACATAGGAATCGACCTGCACATTCTTCTTTTCCGAAGTGATGAACAATTCCGGATCCTGGCTGTCGATGGTCAATACCCGTTTGTCAAAAACGCGCACATTCTGGATCAGCGGCCATTTGAGATGCAGCCCCGGCTCGGTGATCGTCAGTTTGACTTCCCCCATCTGGAACAGCAGGGCGTAATAGCGCTGATCCACGGTGAAGAACACCATGGAGGCCAAGGCCAGAAGGCCAGCCAGCACGACCGGCACGACATGCAGAAAGACTTTTTTCATCGTAAAACTAACTCCGGTTTGAAACCCCCGCCCTTCAGGGCGGTGCGAAGGTTGAGACCCCGGCCTGAAGGCCGGGGTTTCGACCGTAGCCATTGGGGAGGGGAGAGAAACCCCTTCCCAATGACGTTAGACCGGCAGCCCTGA
>JAITRP010000076.1 GCA_031288305.1 Zoogloeaceae bacterium | reverse complement strand
GTATTTGCACTCCCAACGACTGTGCCTCAGGCTCTCTGCTTCGTCCATCATGAAACCTCCTCTTCAAAGTGTGCTTGGCGGCTCACTCTGGCAGTTTCAATGATGGACGCCCCTGAATGTCAAACTTTTACGGTCTCCCCGGCAGAACCGGGGATTTCCCTTCTTATTAAAAGTGGAGGATGTCAAAGTAATATCAACCCAATAGGCCTGCCGTCTCTGGTTTGCGGAGGTTGTGTATGGCTTGGGCGTATCAGGGGAAGTGCGGTTTTCCTCTCCCCTGCGAAGGCCGCAGACCGAAGGACAGTCGCAGGCTGGTTCCGCGTAGCGGAATGTGGCGAGAGCCTTGCAGGCTGTGCAAAGCCACACACAAGGGGGAATTATTGAGGGGAGTTTGGCCTGCATCAGATATCCATTGCCGCAAATCCCTCTCCAGCCCTCCCCTTGTTAAGGGAGGGAGTATGCGGCGCTTCGTTTGGGACGATCTATTCACATGACATTCTACGCTTTTATCGCGCCCCGCTAACGCCCCTCTGTTGCAAAAAAAACACCACACTGCGATAATCCCTCCCTCGATTTATCTTGCAAAAACCCTCAAATTATCTCGCACGGCTTCACCTGTCCTCTGTCCTCTGAAGCCCTGTCATCTGTTCTCGATGTTGATGTCACTGGTGAAGGTCCAGGTTCGGGTGATGACCAACTGGTCGAAATCACGGGAGATGGCGGGGGGAAAGGGGGCGTAGGGGCTAGCGTCCTTGACGATGCGATAGGCGGCGTCATTCAGAATCTTGTGCGGGGAAGGGTGATCGATGTTGATTTCCAGTATCTTGCCGTTCTTGTCCAGGGTGACGGTGAGCACCAGCGCGCCGTAGAGTTTGCCGCGCGCCGCTTCCGGATAATTGAGCGCGCCCCAGCGTTCCACCTTTTGCCGCCAGTCCTCGATGTATTGGGCAAAGCGGTATTCCTGCGCGCGCGCGCCAATGAAGGCTTTGCGCGGCCGTTTGTTGTAGGCGTCGGTATTCCGGGCAATCTCGCCTTCCAGGCGCGCCATGGCGCGCGCGGATTCCAGCAGGTCCTGGCCGATGACGGGCGGGGCGGACTGCGGGTCCAACACGTCTTTTTCCTGCCGCCGGGTCTTGAGGCTGCTGGCCATGGCGGTGAGTTCGCGCCTTTGCGCTTCCAGCGCGTCCACCCGCCGCCGCGTCTGTTCGAGCTGATCGCCCGTTTGCGTCAGCCGGTTGGGCGGCAGGGGCGTGGTAACGCGCCGGTCTTCCCTGGTATTGCCGCCGCCTTCCAGATTCGTCTGCGCCAGCGCCTGGACTTCCTTGGCATTGGGCGCGTTGGCGCTCTTGCTGTTGACCAGGATGACTTCCAGCCCGCGATCCCGCACCTGTTTTCGGGGTTCGCCCTGTGGGAAAAAATAACTCTGCCCGACGGGAAGCGTATGGGCAAAAAAGGACAGCGTAAACGCCAAACCCAGGGAATGCGCCTGAACGAATCGGGAAAGACGGGCGCCCAGCGACATGATTTTCTCAGACCGGCGAGGATTCGGTAACGGTCGGTGCAATGGAACACGCGGACGGCACGGCAGGGTTTTCCGGCGCCATCTCTTCCGGCGGCAACGCCTCGTCGTCATCTTCCGCCAGTGATTGCGCGTCCTGCGCGTCCATCGCTTCCACGATATGACAATGCGCTTCCAGCGCGAGAAAATCCAGATGGTCGATAGCCACCTTCAAGCGTTGGCCGGAAGGAAAATGAGATGCGCCGGGCAGACGCACGAACAAGGGCAAGGTTTCGAAGCGCGCCAGGTCGTCGCGGCGCACGACGGCCACGGCGGCGGCAATCGATTCCTGCGCCAGATGCCGCAGACACCAGTAGCGTTCCATGCGGCGCTGGAATTCGGCATAGGCGGCGTAGGTGAGTTCAAAGTCGCGCAGGGCGGCGAAAAGTTCGGCGGAACGCGGGGCAAAGGGCGGCGGCGTTCCTTGCAGGGCGGCGATCAGTTGCCATTGATTCACCAGGTCGCAATAGCGGCGCAGGGGTGACGTCATCCAGGCGTATTGCGGCGCGCCCAGACCTTCGTGCGGCTGCGGCGCGGTCGTCATGCGCGCCTTGCCGCCGGTCTGCGCGCGGTACAGAGCGGCAATCCCACGTTCAGCGAGCAGGCCGCCCCAGATGGTATTGGCGATAATCATCAGTTCCGCCACCAGCTTGTCCAGCGGACTGCCGCGTTTCCTGGCGCTGATCCGGACGCGGCAATTTTCCGCGTCGAGGAGATCGCCCGTAATCTCGAAGTTGTAGTCGTTTACGCCTTGCGTGGCGGCAGGTTTGCCGCGCCGCGCTTCCGCCGCGCAGGCAAAACGCCAGAGGAACAACAACTCCTCGCAAAAGGGTTTATTCGGCAGCGCGCCGTGCACGCTCGTTTCGTTGAACCAGGGTTCGATTTCGTGGTGGCGCAGGTTGGCGGCAATGTGCACACGTTCGATACAGGAAGCATGCGCCGCGATGTTTTGCGCCGCGTCGACCTGCAGGTAGAGCGATACCGCTGGACAAGCGCGTCCTTCCGCCAGCGTGCAGACGCCTACCGCCGCTTCCGGCAGCATGGTGATTTTCTGCCCCGGCATATAGACGGTGGATAGGCGGGCGCGGGCAATGGCGGCGAGCGCATCGCCATGCGCCAGCGCCAGACCCGGCGCGGCAATGTGGATGCCGATGCGCCAGCCGCCATCCGGCAAGGCGGTCAGCGAAAAGGCGTCATCGACCTCGGTGGTGCTGGCGTCGTCGATGGAAAAGGCGCGCACATTGGCGTTTGGCAAATCATCGGGCAGAACGGGCAAATCGAAGGGAGGAAACCCCGTGCCCCTGGGAAACTGCTCGGCCAGGAAGCGTTGCAGATGCACATCATGAGACGATTTCAGCGCGCCGGCGCGCAGCAGCAATTCGGGCATCGAGCAGGAAAGCGCGCCGGCGGCGGTCTCGAACGCCTTGATTTCCGGTCGATTGCGATCAGGCCTGGCGAGCAGGCTGGCGGCGTGGGGAGCGAGTTCGGCGGGCAGTCTTCCGGCAATCAGATCCTGTACCCAGCCCTCGATGGCGAGCGCCTGCTGACGCTTTTTTTCAATACCGGCCAGAGCGGCGCGGAGAGTGTCGGCAGGGGTTTTACGGAAATGTCCCTTGCCTTTGCGCTGGAAGTAAACAGGCGCGCCATGCAGGGCAAGCAGCAACGATGCCGCTTCGGGCGCTGCGGGCGCATGACCGTAGTAGTCTTCGGCCAGATCAAGAAAAGCAAATTCGCCTTCACCGGCAATCTCCCAAAGAAATGCAACATCAATATCGGCGGCCAATGGCTCGGCCTCTTTCAGAATCTGTCCCGGCGCGGGGCTTTGAAAGCGCAACAATATCTGCGACGCCTTGATTTTGCTGCGTTTTCCGCCAGGAAGTTCCACTTGCAGGCTGGTTTCGTTATCCATCAGGATGCTGCCCGCCCGGAAACTTCCGCCTTCTTCAAAAAGTAGGTTTTCGTTCATCGGAACATTATAAACCGGCGAATTCAAGGATTTGCGGGATGAATTCGACAAACCGGGTAAAACTGTGATTGCCGCCCGCGCAAACCTGTTGGCGCGCTCCCGCGTAATGCGCCTGGGTCAGGCGGCAATCCAGCACCTCATCGCCAGTCTCCAATAGCAGCAAATACCGTTCGGGCGTGGGCGTTTCCACGGCAAGGCCGCGCAACTGCTCGATATGCGCGGATTCCACGAAAAAAGTCTTGCCCGTGTAGGGATTTTTCTGGACGCCCAGGAAATGCCCTGAGTCCAGATGCGCCGCCGCCGCGGGATTGATCAGCGCCGCCCGGAGATCATGGCGTTCCGCCAGCCAGCTGGCGTAGTAACCGCCCAGCGACGAGCCTGCCAAGGTCAGTGCCGCGCCCGCCTTGATGCGCGCGGCGACGTTCGCCTCCAGCATCGCCATTGCCGCGTCTGGCGGCCAGGGGATTGCGGGCGTATCCAGGCGCTCCGCCAATCCGCGCGCCGTCATCGCTTCGCGCAGGGCGAGCGCCTTCCAGGAGCGCGGCGAGGAAGCAAAGCCGTGCAGGTAGAGAATTCTTTTCAGTCCGCCGTCCATTGTACCCAGCCCAGCCAGGCGGTCAGCAATACCACGCCGCCGAAGACGATGCGATACCAGGCAAAACTGTTGAAGGTGTGGCGAGAGACGAAATAAATCAGCCCCTTGACCGCCAACAGTCCAAAAAGGAAGGAAGCGGCAAAACCAACCGTGAAGACGGGCAAATCGTCCGCGCGCAGCAGATCCCAACTTTTCGCCACATCATAGAACGTAGCCGCGAACATGGTGGGAATCGCCAGAAAAAAGGAAAACTCTGTCGCCGTCTGGCGCGACAACCCGAACAGCATCCCCCCCATGATGGTCGCGCCGGAGCGCGATACGCCCGGCCACATGGCGACGCATTGGGCAAAACCCACCTTCAGCGCGTCCGGCCAGCGCATGTCGTCCATGGCGGTTATGCGGATGGCTTCCGGACGACGGGCGGCGCGCCGCTCGATGTAGAGCATCAGCACACCGCCTCCAATCAGCGCGCAGGCTACGGAAAGCGGATGGAAAAGATAGCCCTTGATGAAAGCGTGCAGCAATACGCCCAGCACGGCGGCGGGCAGGAAGGCCAGCCCCAGCAACAGCCAGAAACGCCGCTGCGCCGGGTCACGCCGCCAGCCGCGCAAGGCCAGCGCGATGCGCGCGCGAAAATGCCAGCACACCGCCAGAATCGCTCCCAACTGGATGACAATCTCGAACACGGTGCTCTGCGCGTCCGTATAGTCCAGCAAACTTCCGGCAATAATCAGGTGTCCGGTGGAAGACACCGGCAGGAACTCGGTCAGCCCCTCGACGATGCCAAGCATCAGGGCCTTGAACAGCAACAGGAAATCCATGGGGGAAAATGGCGTAGGGAAAGACTGGAGAGTAACAGGAATCAAGCCCCTTGCGTACAGTTCAGCGGCGATGCGCGCGGGCGCAATCAAAGCGGAGAATGCCGTGTCAATAACCTGTCCCAAACGAAGCGCGGCCAAACTCCCTCCCCTGCTGGAGCCGAAGGCGGAAGGACATCCGTATGCTGGTCTGGCGAAGCCGCACACAAGGGGAGGCTGGGGAGGGATTTGCGGCAGTGGAACAGGAACCAAGGTCTGATGCAGGCCGAACCGCCGCAAACCCTTTGCAGGGTGCAACCCCCCTCAATCCCCCCCCTTGTCAGGGGGGGAGGACATCGTCATTCTTCGGGGCGTAGCGACGTGGCAATCCATGCGGCGGTTTATCATCTTATTTTCCTCGGTTGCCCCCGGGTAAACTGGCGCAAAGCGAGTAGCAGAGCGGGTCATAGTCGATAAAGGAGGGGCACCCGATGGGTGAAAAGGGAATGAAAAGCAAGGGCGTGTGGATGAGACACTCCAGTTTCGGCGTCAGTTCGATTTCGTGCCGCAACTCAGGGAGCAACTCGTATTGAACAACATGCCAACGTTGCATCAGGGTTTCTTGTCGGGTAGTATCCATGCGCGGGTTTCCAGGCCGGAACCCGGAACACGCTGAACATCCTCAATGCGGAACGGGAACTGGCCGCCGCCCGGCAAGGCCTGAACTTGGGGACATTACCAGCACGTCCTGACGCGCCTGAAACTGCCTGGCGCTGGTCGGTCGTCTTGATGAGGTCGAACTGGAATATTTCAACGCCTAGCTGGAAGTCCGGCGTTGAACCGGCGTAGATCACGCCAAAAACGGAAGATTGCCGTCTTCCGTCCCCTTGCGCATCACCTTCTCAGCGTTCGTCAAAAAGCAGGGTTATTTTTTGACGCTTCTGCCTTCAATTGCCGAACGGCGTGTTTGTGTAGCCGGGGATTACCCGTATTTCCTGCGCATGGTCGTGTGTCTGTCCGGCGTGTCCGTGTCCCGCGTACCCATGCGTGAAAAGCGCTTGAGCGCAAAGGATGCTGGCGACGCCCAGGCCGATCAGCAGCACCTGTTCGCCGGTTGCTTTCAGGTCGGCGCGTTTGTGCAATCCGGGAATGAGGTCGGCCACTGCTACGTAGATCATGCTGGCGGCGGCCAGGGCAAGGATATGGGGAATCCAGTCCTGCAAGTCGGAAAGGATGTAAAACGCCAGTATGCCGCCAATCAGCGTGGCGAAGCTGGAAAGCAGGTTGAAGGCCAGCGCCTTTGCGCGGGTGTAGCCGGAGGCGAGCAGGATGCTGTAATCACCCAGTTCCTGGGGAATTTCGTGCGCGATAATGGCCAGCGAAGTGACCAGTCCCAGACGAATGTCCTGCATGAAGGCGGCGGCGATCAGAATGCCGTCGACAAAATTGTGAAAAGTGTCGCCAATGAGGATCAGCAGACCGGAACGCCCGTGGTCGTGACCCGGCGGCAGCGCGTCGTGCGCCTCACAATGGTGGTGATGACAATGCCGCCAAAGCACCAGCTTTTCCAGTACGAAAAAGCCCAGTATCCCCGCAAGCACACTCGCCGCCACTCGTTCCGGATTGCTTGCGCCACCGAAGGCGTGCGGAATCACTTCCAGAAACGCCGCGCCCAATAACGCGCCAATGGCATAGGAAACCAGCAAAGGCAGCCGCTTTTCGCCCACGGCGTTGCACAGCAACATCGCCGCCAGCACGCTCAAAGCCCCTCCCGCTACACTGGCCGCGAGAATCCACCCCAAAATCGTCATGCGAAGAACTCCAAAAACAAGGGAGAAATTATAACGGCGAACGCAAGCATGTCCTGGCGGAAAGCGAGTCTTGGGCGCAATGGAAGGCGAAGGATGCCATGCCAACAATTTATCTCTGGCGAAGCCAGATGCGGCAAAGTCCTTGTAGGCTGCGGCTATCCTCCGGCCTGTGGCCTTCGCAGGGAGCAAGGACTTCGTTATTGATTGGGTTGCGCGACGTGGCGACCCAAGCGGCAGCTCAGTTTTCTGGAACGGTAGAGCAAACGAAAAGAGTCTGGATTGCCACGGGTTTCGCCCTTGCTTTTGACGAGGTTGGAGCGCGTGCGGGTTTCCACTTTGAATCGTTCCCCGCGATTACCCGCGCCCTGAAAAGTCTTTCGTCATGTAGTACGTTCCAACGAGTTGGGCCGATCAGTCAGGAAAGGATGTCCAGTTTGCCCGCTCGATCAAGCGCCTTTCTTGCGTTCAAAACGGAGGATGGTCAAGAACGTTTTCTCTCGCGTCCCGGCGCACCGCCAGGATCATGTCTATGGCATTGCCTCCTTGTTTAAAGGTAAACTGAAACGAAAAAGATGATGTTATTCCTGTTCCTGTTTTCGAGCGCACTTCTTGCCAAGGATCTCGAGTTTGAGCTGGAGATTACGGATTTTTACAATCCCGCCGCGATTGATAACGAGATCACCATGCAGAAGACGATGAAAGATTTGCGGATAAAAGGCGAATATCATGAAAACATAGATTATGAAGCCATCTGCGCAAAAATCAATTGCGCCGTTGCCGAAATAAATATGCAAATCATAAGCAAAGAGGTATCCAAAGAAGCTGTCGATTTTCTCGTTCATGGCAATACAATCTGTTTCAAACTTCCCGTTATGAAGGACATGCGGTTGGTAACCATCAGTTTGTATTTAACGGATGCGGGATGCTGGACAGATCTATATTTGAAGCCAACCATTCTTGACGCCGCGCTGGAAAATCCATATCTACGGAAAAATCCAAATCCGCCGTATAAACACGATTGGATAATCAAAAAGCAGGTGAAATTTTCCGATACGACTCAAGGGTTTTTGTGGGTTAGAGGAAAGGCGGCGCTCACGCTTTCATTGGTTGGCAAAGATGGAAATCCAAGTGGGAATCTCATACATTTTGATAATTATACAGAGAACGACGACGGTCACGATTATGTGTATGAGACTCTCGTTACAATTGGCGAGTCGAATGCCTTTTCGCTGTTTACCACGCAGCTATATCCATTTCATGATTTCGCGGATGCCAGTAAAAAGTTTTATCTCTCTTACGGCGCTCTGGAGATTACGGGCATGATCAAACAAATAGCGCATAGCCATGCAAGCAACGCCACCAAACAAAAAATTATCAGCACGTCTTATATAGAGGAACTTCGTTGCGCCAAGAACGGTAAACTCTTTATGATTTTTGGGGATGTAAATCATGAATCCCAGGTATTTAGCCTCAAAAAAGGCAAGGAAGAGATGAAAGAACACTCGTTCAACGACATAGGTTATCAGTATAAAATATACCTTTCTCACGATAAATCGCGCGCGATGTATTTTGGCTACCTGCCCTCATTCAGCGATCCGAAATATCTTGAAGAAAGATATGACAAGATAAACAATAAAATATCAAAAAAGTTTTTGCCGAACATGAAAAAAATGTAGTTGACTATTATGCGGACTATGACAGAGTAAATATCCCCCGGCCCTGCAGGGGGGTGGGGGGGGATACTTACTCTCTCGTTCGATACGGCGATATCCTATAGACTCTTGCTTATAGGCGGCGATAAACTCCTGCCTATGAAGGGGTTTGAATATGACCGCAAGCCATTGGAAGAGGAATTTAAAATACCACATGATGTGCTACCTGACTTCGGAGGAGATTGGATATCTGAAAAACCCGGCAAGGATACGGCGAGTCCGCACGATATTTTGAAAGAACACAGCGTAAAAGGCTGGCGCATATCCCACAACTCTTTTGACGTTACGAGCATGTATGTTGTCATCGCATATCAAGTAGAGTCCCGTGATTATCTTTTGGAAGACGATATAAGAGAATATCGCTACGCTCAAAACGGCAAACTTTACAAGATTGCAGGCAAGGCACATTTCACCGATATAACTGCATATATAGAATATAGCGTCTATTTTTATTCTGATGGCTCATCCTAGCGCTATTCCAATCATTTGGATAACATGGAGTGGCATAAATATGATATAGCCAAAATCCGGAAAACCGATAAATACGGATACATGGAAATTCTCGATAAAAACATCGCCTATATCGAGTATGTGATGAGCGCTTCGCAAGAAGAGCTACAAAAAGAATTCGACGACTACAAGAACCGCGTCATCCTGCTTGAAGAAAAGAAGCGGCGTAGGTTGGATAAGCGTAGCGCAATCCGACAATCGTTTATCACCGGCGCTTGCGCCGCTGTTTTTGATTTGCGATGCTGCGCATCGTGGGATTACGAAATATCGGATTACGCCTTCGGCTAATCCAACCTACAAAACCCAACCTCCTCCGGACAAATTTTCCGATTGCGCATCCCGCGAAGATGCTTTATTTTGGCGGTACCAACCTCCTTCCTTTTTTCGTCCCGTATGGAATACATCCGCATCCGCGGCGCGCGCACGCACAATCTCAAGGATTTGAGCCTCGATCTGCCGCGCGACCGCCTCATCGTCATTACCGGGCTTTCCGGTTCCGGCAAGTCTTCGCTTGCCTTCGACACGCTCTATGCCGAGGGGCAGCGGCGGTATGTGGAATCGCTTTCCGCCTATGCGCGGCAATTCCTGCAACTCATGGAAAAGCCGGATGTCGACGCCATCGAAGGGCTTTCGCCGGCCATTTCCATCGAACAGAAGGCGACCAGCCACAATCCGCGTTCCACCGTGGGCACGGTGACGGAAATCCACGATTACCTGCGCCTCCTGTTCGCGCGCGCGGGCACGCCCTATTGCCCCGAACACGGCCTGCCGCTGGCCGCGCAGACGGTCTCACAGATGGTCGATCACGCGCTCGCCCTGCCGGAGGGCGCCCGGCTCATGATCCTCGCGCCGGTCGTGGCGAACAGGAAAGGCGAGCAACAGGATCTGTTCAGCGAACTGCGCGCCCAGGGTTTTGCGCGACTGCGCGTCGATGGCGAAATCCATGAGATCGACGCGCTGCCCAAGCTCGCCAAGACGCAAAAGCACAGCGTGGACGTGGTGGTTGATCGCCTGAAGGTGCGCGAGGACATGCGCCAGCGGCTGGCGGAATCCTTCGAGACGGCGCTCCGTCATGCCGAAGGCCGCGCCATCGCGCTGGAAATGGATTCCGGCAAGGAGCATCTTTTTTCCGCCCGCTTCGCTTGCCCTGCCTGCAACTACGCCTTGCAGGAAATGGAGCCGCGCCTTTTTTCCTTCAACAATCCCGTGGGCGCCTGTCCCAAATGCGACGGCCTGGGCGTCATCCAGTTCTTCGATCCCGGACGCATCGTCACCGCGCCGCATCTCTCGCTCGCGGCGGGCGCCATCAAGGGCTGGGATCGCAAGAGCCTCTTCTATTACCACCTGCTGACCTCGCTGGCGGCGCATTACGATTTTTCCATCGACACGCCGTTCACGGACTTGCCGCAGGAAATCCAGGATCGGGCGCTCTACGGCTCCGGGCGCGAGCGCATCGCCTTTACCTACGTGAGCGAGCGCGGCACGCGCTTCATCCGCGAGCATCCGTTCGAGGGCATCGTGCACAATCTGGAGCGGCGCTACCGGGAAACCGATTCCGAAAGCCAGCGCGCCGAGCTTTCCCGCTACATCAGCAACCAGCCCTGCCCGGAATGCGGCGGCAGCCGGTTGCGAAAGGAAGCGCGCCATGTGCGGGTGGGCGAAGGCGAACAGGCGAAGACCCTGCACGACATCAACCGCCTGCCGCTGGCCGAGGCGCGGGATTTTTTCGCGCGTCTCGAACTTTCCGGCCACCGGGCGCGGGTTGCGGAAAAAATCCTGAAGGAAATCCACGCCCGCTTGAGTTTTCTGATCAACGTGGGGCTGGATTACCTGTGTCTCGAACGTTCCGCCGAAACCCTCTCCGGCGGCGAGGCGCAGCGCATCCGCCTGGCAAGCCAGGTGGGATCGGGGCTGACCGGCGTCATGTACGTGCTGGACGAACCCTCGATCGGCCTGCATCAGCGCGACAACGCAAGGCTTCTGGAGACGCTTGCGCATTTGAAGGAGATGGGCAACACGGTGATCGTGGTCGAACACGACGAGGACGCCATCCGCGCCGCCGACTACGTGGTGGACATCGGCCCCGGCGCGGGCGCGCACGGCGGGGCCATCGTCGCGCAGGGCAACCCGCGGGAAATCGCGGCGCACCCGGAATCACTCACCGGCGCGTTTCTTTCCGGCCGGCGCAAAATCGCCATCCCCGCGCAACGCAGAAAACCCGGCGGGCAAACCCTGAAAATCCTGGGCGCGCGCGGCAACAACTTGAAGGATGTTACCCTGGAACTGCCCGTGGGTGTCCTGACCTGCGTGACCGGCGTTTCCGGTTCGGGCAAATCCACGCTCATCAACGATACCTTGTACGCCGCCGCCGCGCGCGCGATTCACGGCGCGAGCGCGGAACCCGCGCCGCATGACGAAATCCGGGGCCTCACGCATTTCGACAAGGTGATCGACGTCGACCAGTCGCCGATTGGCCGCACGCCGCGCTCCAACCCGGCGACCTATACAGGACTCTTGACGCCCATCCGCGAACTGTTCGCCCAGGCGCCGGAAGCCCGCGCTCGCGGTTACGCGCCGGGGCGTTTTTCCTTCAACGTCAAGGGCGGACGCTGCGAGGCCTGCCAGGGCGACGGCGTCCTCAAGGTGGAAATGCACTTCTTGCCGGACATCTACGTGCCCTGCGACATCTGTCACGGCAAGCGCTATAACCGCGAAACCCTGGAAATCCAGTACAAGGGCAAGAACATCCACCAAATTCTTTCCATGACGGTCGAAGAAGCCCGCGCCTTCTTCGACCCGGTGCCCAACGTCGCCCGCAAACTGCAAACCCTGGTGGATGTGGGTCTTTCCTACATCACCCTGGGCCAGAGCGCGACGACCTTATCCGGCGGCGAAGCGCAACGGGTCAAACTCGCGCTCGAACTCTCCAAACGCGACACCGGCCGCACCCTCTACATCCTCGACGAACCCACGACCGGCCTGCATTTCGCCGACATCGAAATGCTCCTTTCCGTGCTGCACCGGCTGGTAGCGCACGGCAACACCGTGGTGGTGATCGAGCACAACCTGGACGTCATCAAAACCGCCGACTGGGTCATCGACCTGGGACCAGAAGGCGGAGACGGCGGCGGACGCATCATCGCCACCGGGACGCCAGAAGAGGTTGCGAAGAAGAAGGGAAGTCATACGGGGAAGTTTTTGCGGAAGGTGTTGGGGTGGTAAAATGTGCTATCATGATGTACGTTATGATTTGACCAACAAAAGGAGATGAAGTAAATGACCATTCTCAATGACATTTCTTCTTTGTCACAAGATGGAATTGAAGACATTGAAAAATTGACATTAAGGTGGCTAACTCAAGCCACTCTTGATTTTGGATTTGAAGCACACGAAATTTTTTATTACTCACCGGATAAAGTTAAAGATATTGCTGAAGACATTACTCGAGATATTGTTGACAGACTTGCAGGATATAATATTTCATGCCGCATCTTTGGAACTGTTGATTATAAAAAAGCACGATACATTATACTGCCAAATCAAATTGTTCGGCAAGCATTATTTGTTGACTCCAAAGCAGAAAAAAGCAATGCGAATGCTACATTACAAATAACACAAACATCTCTTGAGATTCGCCAAAAACGCAGTGGAAAAGAAATTCGTGAGCAAGGAGGTTTGCCAGCGATTTATACGCATGAAGGGAAACAGTTTTTAAGCTCTACTCTGTTCCTGCATTATCATTACGATGATGACGGTGACAAACGTCATCTTCTAAACGATATAATTGTCTGTTGTGTACCCAATGGGATGTTACAGGACAGGTACAACCCAACGTCTGAAGAAGGATTTTGGAAGGCTGGGCGAAATGCGCCTTCGCGGGGTGAGGATTTTCGTGTCCGTGTTAGTTTTAATAAATTGAGAGAAAGGGCAAGCTGGAGGGTGCAAAAAATTCGTTTTGACAGCGAGAACAAAACTCTTTCGTTTACATGGCAAGATTAAAGGAGGCGTCATGGAATACCTTGAAGTTAATAAAATTCATTGTGGAGATGCAAAATCACTTCTCACGAAAATAAGGCCAAATTCTATCGCATTGAGTGTGTGGTCTCCTCCTTATCATGTTGGCAAAGAATACGAAAAAGACATATGTTTTGACGAGTGGAAATCGTTGTTATCCGATGTAATTCGTTTCCATTTCTCCATATTGAAGCCAGGTGGTTTTTTGGCAATCAACATTGCTGATATTCTATGCTTTAAAGACGAATCCTTACCTAAAATAATGGCAGAGAATATCAGCAGAAGGAAGGTTTCGATTACCAAAGAACAGATTATTGAAGTATGGAGTAAACATCCTGATCTCTCGCGTAAACAAATTGCAGAAATAATGGGATGCAGCGAACAAACAATTGACCGCAGAATGAATGGAAATAATATACGGGGAGGAAAATATTCAACGCAAACGAGAGTTAAGTTAGCAGGCAATCTTATCGAGCAGATGGCGTATGATTCATCGTTATATCTTTATGATCGTAGGATATGGGTAAAGGACCCCGCTTGGGAAAACAGTAAATGGCACTCTATTTCGTATAGAGCAGTAGACGAATTCGAATATGTCTATATATTTTGGAAGCCCGGAATAACTACAATTGATCGTTCTCGACTAACAAAAGATGAATGGATAAATTGGGGATCTCGCGCTGTTTGGAATATTGCTTCGGTTAGGTCAAATAATGACCATGAGGCAAAGTTTCCGTTTGAGTTGCCACGTCGTCTTATACAACTTTTCACAGATAAAAATGACATAGTTCTTGATTGTTTTGTTGGTAGTGGAACAACTGCATCAGCAGCGATAGTTGAGGATCGTCAATATATTGGAATTGACAAGGAGTATAAATATGTTCTACTTGCCAACCAAAATTGCCGCAATACAAACCACAATAAAAAATTTAAAGGCAGTACAGATTTTATTATGAAATCCGTTTCAAATACTCTGAGTGAACAAAAACAGGAGGTTTTCCCCATATTTGAAACGACTATAACAAGAAGATAGTCACGCCGAGATTCAAGACGGACATCTACATGACTATCGATTATTTGCCATATTGGCACATACATAAAAATCCTGGGCCAGCGTCGATTACGGAAGTCGGTGAATACGACGGGTCGGAAGATCTCGCCATTGCTTGCACGCAGCTTTCCTGCACCCATACCCCTGCCCAGCAAAAAAAGATTGTCCGGGCCTGGTGCGAATTCTTTTCGGCGCGGCAGCACGCCATTCGTCGTTTGTGGCTACATTCCCATGTTCCACAGGAATTGTTCGACAGCATTTGTTTTCAAGACAATCTACAGGCTTTATATATCAAGTGGAGCGGAGTAAAAGACATTTCTTCCATCTCTGGATTAAGGAATATTCAATATCTTCATCTTGGAAACTCCAGCGGAATAAAAGATATTACGCCCTTGACTGAACTTCTTTCTCTGAAAGACTTGTCGATTGAAGGCTTCTATAAAATCACCGACTACGCTCCTGTTCAACGCCTCAAAAATCTGGAAAACTTGCTATCTTTGGGGATGGCTTGGCATCCCCAAGAAAAGCCGTCATCCGTTCGCTTTTGCCAATCTCCAGCCTTGCGGGATTGACAGAGCTAAGATTATGTTTTGTCAAGGTTCTTGATGGTTCTTACGATACCCTGTCGAATCTGAAAAATCTCCATCATCTTGACTTGCCTTGTGGTGCGCTGATGAGTGAGACAAGGATGCTGTTGGCAAAACTTTCGCTTCTCCAAAGTGGAAATGTCTTGGAAAAAAACGATAACATGCTTGCGCGAAAAACCGTGCGTTAGAAAAGTGCCGTGTAAATGAAAAATATAATTGAAGCATTGCAACGGTGGTATTCATCACAATGCGATGATACATGGGAGCATTCCAATGGAGTCAAGATTTCAACTATCGACAATCCGGGTTGGCATGTCGAAATGAGATGTCTTTCAAGTAAAAAAGAATTGGATTTACGCATCGATAGAGACGAAGAGGAGAGGGATTGGATTGTGGTAAAAGCAACGGAATCAAAATTTACCGGATATGACAATGCGAAACACTTCTGAACGCAAGGTAATCTCCGCAAAAAGCCCTTGGGAAAAGCAGTTGGATGAAAAGCTGAGAAAGATTTTCAGCGCCAGGTTGATGAACAATGTAAAATGGCGAAGCATCTGGGAAATCATCTGCCGTCTGCATGTGCGGATTCGGATTGCCTATGCCGGATCACACGAATGGAATGAACAGAATAGCGACAAATCGTGGGGGCATTTTACTTTGGATTGCATTCAAGAACGCGGTATTCGTGATCCGGGTATTGGCGGGCCGTTTCTCTATAAGGAAATCCTTTGGGTCAGGATTCCCAAGAGTCATGGGAACGATACGGAGGCTTTCAAGCGCGAAGTCAGCCAGATCGGGGTTGATCTGTTTACGGAGACGGATGAGTATGTTGAAATCCTGGGCTATGGCGCGCCGCGGGCGCGCGTCCCTGATGTTTCATGATTGGAGCAAGCCATGACGCCGGAACTGTACTGGGTTCCCGATATCCTTCCGCATCGACTGGCATTGATGCCTCGACCGCGTGCCGGAGATTGGCTCTGTGATGAGATCCACGGGTGGAAACAAGCTGGCGTCGATACGGTCGTTTCATTGCTTGAGAACCACGAAGTGCGTGAACTTGGTCTCATTGACGAGCCGGTATTGTGCAAGACTTGCGAAATTGCCTTTCACTCTTTTCCAATACCGGATCGCGGAACGCCCTCGTCTGTTTCGGCGACCCTGGCGCTGGTCGATGAACTCGTCGGACAGCTTCGCCAAGGAAAGGCGGTCGCGCTCCATTGTCGTGCCGGTATTGGACGCACAGGAGTCTTGGGCGCTTGTATCCTCCTGAATCTTGGCGTGCCCTTGGCGGATGTGTTTGCGCTCCTGAGCCGCGCGCGAACATTGCCAATGCCTGATACAAAGGCCCAGGTGGAATGGGTGGCACGATTTGAGCGCGAGAGCTTGCGCCATGCTTGAAAATCCAAGGATAAGGACATAGAGATGCGAAACACTTCCGAACTCAAGGCAATCTCCGCAAGATTCGGTATTGTCATTCCAACCATGCTTGAATCCTTGATTGATTCTGGCGCGGCCTCATATCCGGCTGACTTCAACAAGAATTTCTCTCGCATACTTACGACAAACCCGCCAGCACTTTCGGCCACATACGATTTGGAGTGGCTCGATGACAATGAGCCGAGTAGTGTATTGTCTGAATGGTTGGCGCCCGAATATCAGCATGGAAACTTCTTCGTGCCATTCGCGCAAAGCGGGGGCGGGGACATCTATGCGCTCATAAAGCTGGCGAGTGGCGAACAAGGATGCGCCTTGCTTTGGCATGATAACCCGGAAAGCGAAATCAACTACCTGACCTTTGAAGACTTTATTTGTGGCCGCTTCCTGGACGCAATGACGGACTTGAGTCACCTGGAAGACGATTTGAGTCCCGAAGAAGCGGTGATTTGTTTGAGAAGAGATTACATAGTCGTCCCTGCGAAATACCTTACTTCCTTTTTCCAAGCGGAAGCGCATTGATTGTCACCCCCTGAGAATCACCGAGGAATTACACTGATTCCTTCCGAAATCTGAGAGAAATAGTGAAAGAAATGATGAGTACCGATGATTTTTTCTGTTCCCGTCTTGAGCAGATGATTGATCTTCGGCATCCGTCCGTTGGCGGTGCTGGCAAAGCGGATGCCGTGGGAGCGGATCGAGGTGGCGCTGACAAGCGCGGGAGTTCCTTTGCCGAGATTCTCGTCCAGGCGGATGAACAGGTTCATGATGGCCAGAGCGTTGACCATTTGATTGACGCCATGCCCAAGCGTGTTGGAAACATCCCAGGATTCGGTGAAGATTTCATCGTGACTACCCTGTTGTTTCAGCCCGTTGCAGGAATCCATCGTGATGAATTCCGGTGCGGCGGAACCATGGAGGTTGTGAATGCGTCCCGCGTCGAAACCGGAAGCGCCTTTCAGTGTGGCGAATACATGCGCGATGTTTTCTTGCGCGTTGCCGCTCAACCCCGGCAGATTTTCAGTCGGATAGCCCGCGCCATTGAGCGAGAACGCTTCCGCGCCGGTATCCGGGAAAAGCCGGGTGAAAGCCGCCGCCAGATGCCCGCCCAGACTGTGACCGGAAACGTCCAATTCGAAGTTCTGTTGCGTAATGGCGCCAATCCCCGTAGCCAGCGGGTCTTGGGTATCGAAAAAGTCCCGCGAATCGCCCAGTTCGATGCGGTAAACCTTCCCGGATGGCCTGTCGATGATCAGGCTGCCATCCGTCAGCAAATATTCCGCATAGGCATAACCCGCTATCGGACTGACGGCATATTCCGCCGCCAGGGCGGCGGTTTCTGCTGTTTGCAACGACAGCCTTGCCGCCTCGTAGGATTGTCCGTCTGGCGTGATCAGTCGCTTCCAGTCGTTATACATATCCACAATCTGGAAAAACGCCAGACCATCGATGACCAGATCGCCAAAATCCGTCGACAAATCCTGTTTCCCAGCAGTACCACGCAGCGCGTAAACATATTTGCCCGTCTCCTTTTCACGAAACAACGTGGCGGAAAATCCAGAATCCGTATCGGGGATATGGCTGACAACCTGCCATTTGGCGACAAAGTCGTCCGCTTGCGTGGCGCTGAATTCGCCTTTGTATTCCTTGCCATCCGCTTCCTTTGTGGTCAGCGCCGTTTTTACACTCTCATCGGAAAAATCTTTCTTCAGCAGGTCAAAACGAACATAGCTTGCCTCAGCCAGTTCCGCGTAGTCAAAAAGATCCTTCGTGTTCATTGGTCAAACCTCCATCCAAGTTGGTCAAAAATTTCTCGACACCCCGCATCACGATAACAACCGTTGGGAGGATCGAGACCTTTCTCAATCTGCCGAAAAGCCTTTTCAGCAGTAGGAAATCCTGTTCCATACCGAGGACAGTTTCTCTCACCCACATAGAAGCGTAAAAGACTCATCGCGTCCGAGTATCTGCCCGAGTATCCTGCATATACAGAACGACTATGCACCAGCACCTCGCCAGATAAAGTATCCACAATCTCGTTTTCGGGCGCACGCACAGGAAGCGGCCAGAAATCTCGTTTATGGTAACAAGAAACAAACCGTTCATTCAACCGCTCGCATCCTTTCCATTGCCCTTCCAGTATTTTGGGCCTCGGCCAAACATCGTCCCATGTCAGGGTTTCCGCCACGCCGGGGTTTTCCGCCTTCCACTGATCCGGCGTCTTGTAGACCGTGAGACCCGCTTGCCGACAGTAATATTCCGCCACCACATGCATGGGAAT
>JAITRP010000075.1 GCA_031288305.1 Zoogloeaceae bacterium | reverse complement strand
GACTGACCGGCGATTACGTCTGGCGCAATAGCGCCAAGATCGGCACGGGCAAGTTCAGGCCACTTCGAGATATGCAATCAAACTAACGTACGATTTTTTCCGTTTTCTGAATCAACCCCAAATACGTTCCAGCGGCATACAGCCCAAACCTGAGCGGGGTATTGCCAGTCGGTTTTGTGTTGTTGAAGAGCCAGTCGTAAAACTTTTTCTTGTGCGCACCGGTAAAGGGGCGGGCACTCTGTATATTTTTGGTCAGGTTATTTCTTGGTCGTGGTGTCCGGGTTGTCCAGGTTTTTCGGGACGGGGTTGATGTCGCGCACGACCGCGTTGATCTTCCCCCAGCCCACGCGGACGTTTTCCGGCAGATACTTGAACACCAGACTGCTCCCCGCCCTGGCGGCATAGTTTCGGGTGCGGTAACAGGAGTACCAGCTGGCAAAATTTTGCTTTTGATCGGCGGGAATCGGAACCCAGACCTCCCCTTGCGTGCAGCTTTGCTGCATCTGGCTTCGCCAGACCAGCCTGCGGGCTGGTACTCTTTCGCTTTCGGCTCCAGCAAGGGAGGGAGCGTGGCTACGCTTCGTCCCGGGTGGTTTTTCCTCCACTTTGGATCGCGCCCGGTCGTACCCCATCCATACATTGACAATAGCATATCGGCATTTCCCGGAAGAAGCGCATGAAAAGCAGGTTTTTTTTATTTTTTGCCGTTCAATAGCGCCGCGAACATCTCCCGCGTTGCCGCCACCTTGTCCTGCAAGCCGGGCATGTGGCGGGAAAAGGCGAGTTTGTCTTGACCGGCCAGCTTGTAGTTCTTGTCCCGCTCAACCAGATGAACGATTTTCAGGGGATCGAACGGCGGCGAACGGGCAAATTCGGGGCTGAAGGCGACCAGAATGCGGTCGCCGCCGGCATCCAGTTTCTGTACGCAATACGGTTGCAGGAAAAGGCGCAGCCGGTGGACAGCGATCAACGATTCTCCTTGCGGCGGCAGGGGGCCAAAACGGTCGATCAGTTCTTCATGCAAGGCGTCGATTTCTTCCGTCGCGCCGCTTTCGCTCAGGCGTTTATAGAGGCTCAAGCGTTCGCAGATGTCCGGACAGTAGGCATCCGGCAAAAGGGCAGGGAGGTGCAGGTTGATTTCCGCGGCAAGGCGGGCAGGGCGGGTCAATTCATCCTCGTCCGGAATCTTGCCTTGGCGCAGGGCAATAACGGCGCGGTTCAGCATGTCGGCGAAAAGATTGAAGCCGATTTCCTGCATTTCGCCCGACTGGTTCTCGCCCAGCACCTCGCCCGCGCCGCGAATTTCCAGATCGTGCATCGCCAGATAAAAGCCGGACCCCAGATCCTCCATCGACTGTATGGCCTCCAGGCGTTGCCGCGCCTGCCGGGTCATGGCCTTTTCGTCCTCCGACAGCAGATAGGCGTAGGCTTGATGGTGGGAACGCCCGACCCGGCCGCGCAACTGGTGCAACTGCGCCAGACCGAGTTTTTCCGCCCGGTTGATGAGGATGGTGTTGGCATGCGGATTGTCGATGCCGGTCTCGATGATGGTGGTGCACAACAGCAGGTTGGCGCGCTGGCCAACGAAATCGCGCATTGCCCGTTCCAGTTCGCGCTCGCGCATCTGGCCGTGACCGACGACGATGCGGGCTTCGGGCAGCAACTTTTCCAGCCGGACCCGCATGCTTTCGATGCTCCTGACTTCGTTGTGCAGGAAATACACCTGTCCGCCGCGTTTCAGTTCCCGCAGCACGGCTTCGCGGACGATGCCATTGGAAAAATTGGAAACGAAGGTCTTGATGGACAGGCGTTTTTGCGGCGCGGTGGCGATGACGGAAAAATCGCGCAGTCCCTCAAGGCTCATCGCCAGTGTGCGCGGAATGGGCGTGGCGGTAAGCGTCAGCACATCCACCTCGGCGCGCAGGGCTTTCAAAAGCTCCTTCTGGCGCACGCCGAAACGGTGTTCCTCGTCGATCACCACCAGTCCCAGGCGCGCGAATTGCACCGTTTTGGCAATCAGCTTGTGCGTGCCGATGACGATATCGACCTTGCCTTCCGCCAGGGCCTGCAGGGTCTGGGCGCTTTCCCTTCCGGTCTTGAAGCGGGAAAGCTCCGCCACCACGATGGGCCAGCCGGCAAAACGGTCGGAAAAGGTTTGGCAGTGCTGTTCGCACAACAGCGTCGTCGGGCAGAGCACGGCTACCTGCTTGCCGCCCGCCACGGCGCAGAAGGCCGCGCGCAAGGCGACTTCGGTCTTGCCGAATCCCACGTCGCCGCACACCAGCCGATCCATGGGTTTGCCGGATTGCATGTCGTCCAGCACGGCGGCAATGGCGGCGCTCTGATCCGGTGTTTCCTCAAAACCAAAGTCCTCGGCAAAGGCGCGGTAATCTGCTTCGGAAAAAGAGAAGGCGTACCCCGGACGCGCGGCGCGGCGGGCATAGAGCGCGAGCAATTCGGCGGCGGCATCCCGCGCCTGACGCGCCGCCTTTTTCTTGGCCTTTTCCCATTGACCAGATCCCAGGGTATGCAGCGGCGCGTTCTCCGAATCCGCGCCGGAATAGCGGGAAATGAGGTGCAACTGGGAGACGGGCACGAACAGGCGGGCGTCGTCGGCATAGCGGATTTGCAGGAATTCCTGCTGTCCTTCGCCGAAATCCATGTGCGCCAGCCCCATGTAGCGGCCAATGCCGTGGAATTCATGCGCGACCGGATCGCCTGTTTTCAGTTCGGTCAGGTTTTTCAGCCAGTTGTCCAGACTGGCCTTCTTTTCGCGCGTTTTGCGGGCGTCGCGGGCGCTGCCCGCGTAAAGCTCGTATTCGGTAATGAGCGCCAGGCGGTTTTCCAGCAGCAATCCCGAATGCAGAGGCGCGACGCCCAGCGCGAAATGATCCGCGCCCGTCAAGAAGTCCTCCAGGCTGGCGGCAAGAGCAGGCTGGAGCGCGTGTTCCGCCAGCATCCGCGCCAGCGTCTCCCGTCTGCCCGGCGATTCCGCCAGAAGCAGCGTCCGGCCAGAGAAATCCGCCAGGAAGCGTTTTAGCGCGCGCAAGGGGTCTTCGGCACGCCGGTCAACGGCAACATCCGCTATGGGTCTCGCGTCTTGCGCCGCCATCTGGACACGGTCGCAGGATTTGGCGGCAAGAAAGAAATTTTCCTCGGAAAGGAAAAGGAGGGAAGGCGGCAGCAAGGGACGCGTCTGGTCGCCGGAAAGCATGGCGTAACGGGCGCGCGTCTCGCGCCAGAAATCCGCCAGCGCGCCGGGAACGTCGCCATGCAGGACAAGCAGGGGAGCGTTTTCCGGCAGGTAATCGAAAAGCGTGGCGGTTTCTTCGAAAAAAAGCGGCAGGTAATACTCTATCCCCGCCGTGGCAATGCCAACGGAAACATCCTTGTAAACCTGCGCCTTCGCCGGCTCGCCTTCGAACAGATCGCGGAACTTGCGGCGAAAGCAGGCGCGTCCCTGTTCGTTCATGGGAAATTCCCGCGCGGGCAGAAGGCGAATTTCCTGCGCCGGATACAGGGTGCGCTGCGTATCCACGTCAAAGGCGCGGATGGAATCAATTTCCTTGTCGAACAGATCGATCCGGTAGGGGAGCGGCGACCCCATGGGAAAAAGGTCGATGAGGCTGCCGCGAATCGAGTATTCGCCCGGAGACGCCACCCGGGTGACGTGATGATAACCCGCCAGCGTCACCTGGGCGCGAAACCGCTCCGCGTCCAGGTTTTCCCCCGCGACGAAAACAAAGGAATGGGCAGCCAGAAAGGCGGGCGGCGGCAGACGGTAGAGCGCGATGGCGGCGGGAACCAGCAGTATCCGGCATTTCTTTTGCCACACCGCCCACAGCGTGGCCAGGCGCTCGGAAACCAGATCCTGGTGCGGCGAAAAATTGTCGTAGGGCAGCGTTTCCCAGTCCGGCAGAAGACGCGCTTCCAGATTCGGCGCAAACCAGGCGACTTCTTCTTGCAGGCGCTGCGCGTCCAGCGCGTTGGCGGTAACGACGACCAATAACCGTCCCTCGTCGGCCAACGCCGCCTGCGCCAGCCACAAGGCGTCTTGACTGCCGGAGAGCGGCGGCCAATCCAGCTTGTGACCGGAAAGCGGCAAAGGCGGCAACGGCAAACCGGCAAGAGACGCAAAAGAGGCGGCAGGAATCTCGGGCAAATGAAGGTTATCCCATGAGGGAGAAAAGCGTCGGGAAGAAGTTTCTTCCGGGAAGAATCGCAAAAACGGCGGGATCGTACCGCAAAACAAGTGTGCGGCAAAAAGTAAAATCCTGCTTTGGCCCTGGGGTTGCGTTGTCTCCCCCTCCCCCAAAAAAAGCAGGTTTTTACTTTTTGCCGCCAACTACGCGTAGCGCCCGAAAATTTCTTCCTCGTTTTCCCTTCGCGCGTTCTTGAACGCCACCGAGAGCATCAGTTTGATGCGGTTCAGTTGATTGACCTCCGACGCGCCGGGGTCGTAGTCGATGGCGGTGATGTTTACACCCGGATAGCGATCCTTCAAAGCCTTGATGACGCCCTTGCCGGTGATGTGGTTGGGCATGCAGGCGAAGGGCTGCATGCAGATGATGTTGGGCACGCCTTCCTCGATCAGCTCGACCATCTCGCCGGTCAGGAACCAGCCCTCTCCGGTCTGGTTGCCGCGCGACAGGATGGGGGACGCGCCGAAGGCGAGCTGGTCGATGGTCGGCGGCGGGACGAAACGCTCGCTCGCCGCCAGCGCCTTCCTCATGTCGCGGCGATAAAAGTCCATCGCCTTGATGGCGGCGTTGCCCGCCAGGGCGGCGAATTTGCTGCGTGACAGATAGCGGTGATTGAAATCGTAGTCGTAGGCGCAGTAGAGCAAAAAATCCATCAGCCCCGGCATGACGACTTCGCCGCCTTCTTTTTCGATGATGTGCACGATGTCGTTGTTCGCGCCGGGGTTGAACTTGACGAGAATCTCGCCCACCAGTCCGATGCGCGGCTTGACGGCGTCGGTGAGCGGCAGGGTGTCGAAATCGCGCGCGATGTCGTGGATGTTCCTGCGGAACCGCTTAAAGCCGCCGTCGAAAACGGCTTCCTTGCAGCGCGCGACCCAGCTTTCATGGAGCGCGCTGGCCGCGCCCGCTTCCTTTTCGTAGGGACGGGTGCGAAACAGCATCTGCATCAGCAGGTCGCCATAGACCACGCACATCATCAGGCGGTGCAGCAGCGGCAGGCTCAAGCGGAAGCCGTCGCCCCTTTCCATGCCCACGGCGTTGAGCGAGATGATCGGCACGCCGGGAAAACCGCTGTCGTCGAGCGCCTTGCGCAGATAGCCGATGTAGTTGGTGGCGCGGCAGCCGCCGCCGGTCTGCGAGATCATCACCGCGGTCTGGGCGGGGTCGTATTGCCCGGAGCGCAAAGCCTCGACAAGCTGGCCGACGACGATGATCGAGGGAAAGCAGGCGTCGTTGTTGACGAAGCGCAGACCGTGGTCGATGGCGTTCGCCGAAACGTTTTCCAGCACTTTTACCTGGTAGCCGCATGCCTTGAACGCCGGTTCCATGAATTGAAAGTGCATCGGCGACATTTGCGGCGCGAGGATGGTGTAGCCCTTGCGCATTTCCCTGGTGAAGGCGGCGCGCGGGTTCTGGCGCGGCGGATGAAAGTGGATGACCTGCGCGACCGGCTGGCTTCCCCGCTCCAGGAGCGCCGCCTTGAGCGAGCGGATGCGAATGCGCGCCGCGCCCAGATTGCCGCCTTCGTCGATCTTGAGACCCGTGTAGATCTTGCCGCGCCGCGCGAGGATTTCCTGCACTTCGCTGACGGCGATGGAATCCAGCCCGCAACCAAAGGAATTGAGGTGCACGACATCGAGCGCGCGTTCCCGCGCGGCCAGCGCGGCGGCGCGGTACAGGCGCGCGTGGTAGGTCCATTGGTCGACGACCCGCAATGGCGCGTCCAGCTTGCCCAGATGCGCCACGGAATCCTCGGTGAGCACCGCCATGCCGAGAGAAGTAATCATCTGCGGAATGCCGTGGTGGATTTCCGGGTCGATGTGATAGGGCCGCCCGGCAAGAATGATGCCGTGCTTGCCGGTCTTCTTGAGATAATCAAGCGCCGCCTCGCCCTGTTGTACGAGTTCGGCTTTTATACGCGCCTGTTCGGCCCAGCCCGCGGCGAGGGCGCGGCGGATTTCGCCGGGGGCGATGTCCGGGAAAACGCGCGTCAGTTGCCGGGCGAGCTTTTTTTCGTCTTCCAGCGACAGGAAGGGCTGGATCATGACGACGCCGTTTTCCTTCAGATAGTCGATGTTGTTGCGGATCAGTTCCGGGTAGGAGGTGACGACCGGGCAGTTGAAGTGGTTGTCGGCATCCTTGAATTCCTTTTGCTCGTAGGGAATGCAGGGATAGAAAATCTGTTTGACGCCCTGGTGGACGAGATCGACGATATGCCCATGCACGAGCTTGGCCGGGTAGCAGACCGTATCCGAGGGCAGGGTGTCCAGGCCCTGTTCGAGGATCGCCCTGGAGGAGGGCGGCGAGAGCAGGACTTCATAGCCCAGTTCGCTGAGAAAGGTATGCCAGAGCGGATAGTTTTCGTACATGTTGAGCGCGCGCGGCACGCCAATCACGCCGCGCGGCGCGTTCTTCCTGGGTTCGTAGCCGAAGACGCGCGCGTATTTCCAGGCGTAGAGATCGGGTGCGTCGTTCGCCGTTTTCTGCTTGCCCAGCCCGCGCTCGCACCGGTTGCCGGAAATGAACTTGCGCCCGTCCGGGAAACGGTTGACGGTCATGGCGCAACTGTTGGCGCAAGCGCCGCAACGCAGCATGGTGTGCTTGACGGTGAAATCCCGCAGGGCCTCTGTCGGCAGCATCGCGCTTTTCTCCTTTCCCTGCCAGCGTTCCTTGGCAATCAGCGCCGAGCCGAAAGCGCCCATCAGACCAGCGATGTCGGGGCGCACCGCCTCGCGCCCGGAAACCAGTTCAAAGGCGCGCAGCACCGCGTCGTTATAAAAAGCGCCGCCCTGGACGATGATTTTTTGTCCCAGGTCTTCGGGACTCTTGATCTTGATGACCTTGATGAGCGCGTTCTTGATGACGGCGTAGGAAAGCCCCGCCGAGATGTCGGCCACCGAAGCGCCTTCCTTTTGCGCCTGCTTGACGCTGGAATTCATGAACACCGTGCAGCGCGAGCCGAGATCCGAGGGTGCGCGGGAATCGAGCGCGGCGCGGGCGAAATCGGCAACCGGCATCCGCACCGATTGCGCGAAGGTGTCGATGAACGAGCCGCAGCCGGAGGAGCAGGCTTCGTTCAGGAGGATGTTGTCGATCACGCCCTCCCGGATGCGCAGGCATTTCATGTCCTGGCCGCCGATGTCGAGGATGAAATCGACGCCGGGCAGGAAATGCTGCGCCGCCTTGTAATGCGCGATGGTTTCCACTTCCGAGTGGTCGAGCTGGAAGGCTTCGCGGATCAGCGCCTCGCCGTAGCCCGTCACCGAGGAGGCGACGATGCGCGCGCCCTCCGGCAACTGGGCGTAAACCTCCGCGAGAATGCCGCGCGCGACCTTGAGGGGATCGCCTTCATTGCTGCCGTAATGGGTGTAGAGCAGTTCGCGGTTTTCTCCAATCAGCGCCGCCTTGGTCGTGGTCGAACCGCCGTCGATGCCGAGAAAGGCCGCGCCGCGATAGGCCGCGAGATCGCCGCGTTCGACCCTTGCCTTTTCATGCCTTGTATGAAAGGCAAGGCGTTCTTCTTCGTTTGCGAAGAGGGGACGCAGCGTGGCCGTGCTCGCTTCGGAGCGCGTGGCCAATGCTGCAAATGCCGTCAGTACCTCCGCGAACGGGCGCGCCGTTGCGGGATTGCCGGAGAGCGCCGCGCCAATGGCGACGAACAGTTCGCTGTCTTCGGTCGCCACCTGGTTTTCCGGTTTGACGGCGAGCGTTTCGATGAAGCGTTTTTTCAGTTCCGGCAGGAAGTTGAGCGGCCCGCCCAAAAAGGCGATGTTGCCGCGAATCTTGCGCCCGCAGGCCAGACCGCCGATCGTCTGGTGCACCACCGCCTGGAGCACCGAGCGCGCGATGTCCTCGCGCGGCACGCCTTCGTTCAAAAGCGGCTGCACGTCGGTCTTGGCGAATACGCCGCAACGCGCGGCGATGGGGTAGAGATTTTTGGCGCGGCTCGCCAGCTCGTTCAGCCCCAGGGCGTCGGTCTTGAGCAAGGCCGCCATCTGGTCGATGAAGGCGCCCGTTCCCCCGGCGCAGGAACCGTTCATGCGCTGCTCGATGCCGTTGGTGAAAAAGGTGATCTTGGCGTCCTCGCCGCCCAGTTCGATCGCCACGTCCGTTTGCGGCGCGCGCGCCTCGACCGCTTTGGCGCAGGCGATGACTTCCTGCACGAAAGGCAGCTCCAGCATCTCGGCCACGCCCACGCCGCCGGAACCGGTCAGCACCACGGAAACCCTGGAGGAGGGCGCGAGCGCGCCATCATCCGCCAGCGCGCCAATGGCGCGCGCCGCCGTTTGGCGCACTTCGGAAAAGTGACGGGCATAGGACTTGAACATTACCTCGTCTTGCCCGTCCAGCACGACCACCTTGACGGTCGTTGAGCCAATGTCGATGCCGATACGATATAAGGTTTCGTCCATGTTCACTCGCGTTCTGCAAAAAGTCCTAAACAATAGCCTCATTGGAAGTCTAAAAGCAAGGCCGGTTTCGCCAACCTCCGTGAAAAAACGCATCTTGCATCCTTGTGTCCCTGTGACGTGAACACTGTTCAATTGCAACCCGTAAAAAGCGTCGCGACAAAGACAGACTGCGCAAGCCCAACGTCCAGTTTCCAGTGCAATTGAACAGCGTTCATTCAGCGTTCATTAGAAGGTAGACTGCCGCAGTCTGGACAGGAGAACCTCATGGCACGCAGAAACGAACACAGCCGTGACGAAATCCGCCGCATGGCGCTCGACGCGGCGGAACGCATCGCCGCTGCCGAAGGCTACGGCGGCCTTTCCGCGCGCAAGGTGGCCGCCGCCATCGGCTACACGGTCGGCACACTGTATCTTTTGTTCGAGAACCACGGCGATTTGATCCTGCAAATCAACGGGCGCACGCTGGACGAACTGTACGCCCGCCTCGAAACGGCAACGCCCCCGGACGAGCAGTGCAATCCCGAAAAGACGCTGCGCGCGCTGGCGCAGCACGCCTACATCGCCTACGTCGAAGCCGAATCCCCGCGCTGGAACATGCTCTTCGAGCACGTCGCGGGCAGGGCGACCCTGCCGGAATGGTACCGCCACAAACTGGAGCGCGTCTTCGGCCTCGTGGAAGCCGCCTTGCGTCCGCTCGTGCAAAACGACACCGAAGCCTGTCGCATCGCCTGCATCCTGTGGGCAGGGGTGCAGGGCATCTGCACGCTGAAAATCCGCCAACGCACGGACTTGGCAGGCGGACAACGCGCCGAGGAAATGGCGGACACGCTCATAAAGAACTTTCTGATCGGCCTCACGGCGTAGTCCGCCCAGCGCACAAAATACGATGTCTCCGTAAATCGGGAAAACCCGCGACGCGGATGTGGCGAATTTTTTCAGTCAACGCCAAAACGAGCAGGGTACGTGGTTTTGCGATACGACGGTTACGGGAAGACAAGCACGTAAGCGTTGGCCGAAATTATTTTTCGTAATTTGACTGAGGAAGGAGCATCGAAATGGAACAGTTACTGTAACGTCTTAGAGAACCGTCCACATGGACGGGTCTCTCCGTCCTGGAGGCGGTCTTGGGAGCCAGTGCCAGGGCTGATCGACGCCATATAGGTCAGGCGGTCGCCGGAATCGCGGTGACGCTGGCGATTGGCGCGGATGCATGAACGTGTAGACCGGGCGCTTCAAAATTCAGAACGTGCGCACATGCGCATTGACGATTTGTTAATCATGAAGGGAAACGAAATGGCTAAGAAACGAGGGCGGCGCATGCCGCCTAGACGGAAAGACGGCAGATTCAAGAAACGTTAGAATTCAGGGCGCATGGACTTGGCCGGGAGGTTTCCCGGCCTTTTTTTGCCCGAAAGGTGTTCAAACAGGCGGCAAAGCTCGCCGCTAGCGGATTCCCGGCGGATGATGTCACGATAATAGGCGGCGGCCTTCTCCTTTTTCAGTTCCTCCTGTGCCTGAAAGAGGTCGGCGCGGGCGTTGGCGGCGTCTGGAATTTGACATAATACAAATTGCTGGCCGTTTCAGTAGTCTGTATTTTCGGGGCGGCGGATGCGTCGGGGGAGGGGAAAAGCACGAACAGCGCGGCCAAGGCGGGGATTGCCGTGGATGACAGGCGCTTGATGATGCGCTTCCAAACGGCGGCTTCTTCATCATCTTTGCAGCGGTCTAGGATGGTCTCGATTATGACAATATCCGGATCGGCGTCAATGGCCTTGGCTACCTTTTCCGCATGTGACATTGACATAGAACCATGTCCATTACGCCATTTACTCACGGCAGAACGGGTAACGCCTAAAAATTGAGAGGCGCGATAATCGGAAATCCCTCCATTACTGGATTTTAGGGCGTCAAGGTATGCAATTGTATTAGACATTGTGTGTCCCTCCTTTATTCACGTTATACAACAAATTGAGATTATTTCAACGTTTCTAGCCAGTTGACAAAATGTTGAGATATGGGAAACATGCACCCCGTCAGGAAAAAAACTGGCGTGGGTGTCCCTCCTCACGTTTCACGCACGCCAGTCCTGACGCCATCCCAAGCGTGAGGACATGACAAATGTGAGGAAAAATCATGAACGTAGAACAGGCAGCAATGGATACCGCAACAGGTATCGTTTGGGACATGCAGAATGAATCAGAATCCAACATGTGGAGAATAAGCAATCTCTACCTTGTGAAGGGAATACATGAAAAGAGCATATTCGGTCTTGACCTGAGGGCGGAATCCCGGCCAAACAACAGAAAGGGCGGACAGATAGCCGGGAAGCTGTGCACAACGAATTTCTACGAAGGCAAGACCAGAATTTCAAGGGCTGATTTGATCAAGGTTTTGACAACGAAAATCATGGAAGAGGGGGGCGCATCATGAAAAATTTTTCAATGGACGAAAAACAGGCAATGGATACGGCGCGGCTCATAGTTTGGGAAATGGAAAGCGAATCAAAAGAAGACATGTTTCGGCGTAGCTTTCCCTATCTCATGATGGGAATACATGAAAAAAACATATTCGGCCTTTACCTGAAGGCGGAATGCCGGCCAGACAACAGCAGGAGGGGCAGACAATCGTCGAACGTGATATGGCGCAAAACAAACTTTTATGAAGGCCGCAGAATATCAAGGGATGATTTGATCAAGGTTTTGACAATGAAAATCATGGAAGAGGGGGGCGGATTGTGAAAAAGAGGAGACATGCAAAATGAAACGGGAAATGAGGCCGGATACAAGGGCGCGGATTGAACGGCTCTTGCAGGAAATGTCGGAGGCGTCAGAGGCAAGCCTGTTGACAGAGGCAAGAGGCCGGGCGCGTGACGGAAGATGGGCGCGATTGAGTCTGGATACGCGGCGCTGGATTCTGCAAAACGCGCTGCGGGCAGAGGACTTCCTCGAAGTCGAGAAGTTCGCAACCGGTAGTTATTCCGCGATACCGGTGGAATACCGCGCCGTCATCAGGAACAAGGTAGAGCGGTTGCGGCGCAAGGTGGACAAGGTCTATCAGGCAATCAACGGCATGGATGCCGGGGCGTTTGCATGAAAAGGCATGGCCTTCGTTTTCTTGATTCTTCGGTATTCCGTGAGGAATGGCTTGTAGACGTGCCGGAAGGCTGGAGAGATGAAGCGCGGGCGCGGCATGACGGCATGCTGTGCCTCGCGCGGAATATCCGCGGGGGCATGGGAGAGAAGACCAAGGAGGAATACAAGGCCAATACATGGCTGAGGGAGTTCGCGGAAAAACTGAAAAAGATAAGCCGGTTCATCGCGGCGGATGAATACGACATACGGGAAACCGCGAAAAGACTTGCTTCTGAATTCATGGATGCCGCGCGGCGGTGCGTGGGCGGCGTGGAAGAAGCAAGGCGGGAATTGTCGAGACTGGCGGGCAAGGCCGGAATAAAAGCGCCGGATGAATCCATACGGGACAGGCCAGCAATCGCGCGAATGACGTGCAACCGATGGTGGATAAAACGCTTGCGCCGGGCGCGGGACATGGCCGTGGAAACGGCGGCGCGGGAAATGGGGCGCGTTCATGCCAAGCGGGAAGTATACGCCAGTGATGAAACGGTGAAGCGGCGCGGGCGTCAGGCGCGAAGGAATGCCGGATACTTGGCGGACACCATCGCGCACAACGAATGCACCGGTCAGGACTACACGCTGTCGGAATTGGCGGCCAAGGGCGTTTCCAACAAGGCGATACGGCGCGGCGAACTGATGGTGCGCATTCGCGGATGCGAGGAATTCGCGGCGGCGGCGGGACACAAGGCGCTGTTCGTCACGCTTACCACGCCTTCCAAAATGCACCGGATGCTGGCGGGCGGCGCGGAAAATCCCAAATGGAATGGAGCTACGCCGCGCGATGCGCAGGATTACCTGTGCAAGCTGTGGGCAAGGGCAAGAGCCGCCATGAACCGGCGCGGCGTGATGCGCTATGGCGTTCGCATAGCTGAGCCGCACCATGACGGTACGGTTCATTGGCATTTGCTGGCCTTCATGCCCAAGGAATGCTTGCCGGTATTTGAAAAAACCTTGAAAGAATACGCACTTCTTGAGGACGGGAACGAACCGGGGGCGCGTGAGCATCGGTGCGCCTTCATCCGCATCGAAGCCAGCAAGGGCACGGCGGCGGGGTATGTAGCCAAATACATCTCCAAGAACATAGACGGCTATTCCGTGCAGCTTGATTTTGAGTCCGGCATGGAGGCCGTTACCGCCTCGGAGCGCGTGGAAGCATGGGCGGCGTGCTGGAGAGTGCGGCAATTCCAGCCCTTCGGATGTCCGCCGGTCACGTTGTGGCGGGAATTGCGCAGGCTCGCGCCGGATGCCGGGCATGGCAAGACGCTGGAGGCGGCGCGGCGGGCGGCATGCGATACGGTTTCATGGGCTGGATTCATGACGGCAATGGGCGGCGCGGGCGTGAAACGCAAGGATATGCCGCTTGGAATCGCGCGTACACGCGCCGGGGAACGTTGGGATTTCCAGAACGGCGCGGCGTATCCGGAGGCGCAGTCGCAGTACGGGGATGACGCCAAACCCGCAATCTATGGCGTCATGGAAGGCCGGAAAGCATGGCCTTCCGTGCGGTACCGGTGGTCAGTAGGGCGTAAACCTGCGGTTTCCGCCCCTCGGACTTGTATCAATAACTGTACGGTAGAAAAGGCAGAAAATGACAAACGAAATGCAGACACGCGTCGAAACGATGGACGCAAACCTGAGGAAGATGCAAAAAGCATGGGATTCCATGCCCGCGCATATCCAGTTGATAGTAGGGGGCTATCTGGAACCAGTGATTCAATCGATAAAAGCTATCGCGCAAGTGGCGCGATACCGTGAAGGGGGCAGCCATGACGCATCTTGAGCGGGAAGGGTGGGGGGCGTGTCCCTTTTGCGGGGAGCGCATCGCCATAAAAAGGACGCGGAACGGGCTGGCGTATTACCGTTGCGATGGATGCGGCGTGCATGTCCAGCACAACTGGCGCTCGCAGTCGGAGGAATTCCTGCGAAAGCACGGCATAGGCGCGGCGAAAAGCGGCGAAACGCCGGGGAAAGCGGAAAAGACGGCGGAAAAAACGACGGATGCGCCCGCAAAGGCGGTGAAAAGCGGCGCTTTGGCCGAAATTTTTGGAGATTGAGAGATGGCGAAAACGGAAAAACAGGGCGGCGAAACGCCGCAAAACGCCGCGATTCCGGCGGCGGCGGCGGGGGCTGAGGAAGCCTCGGAGCAAAAGGAAGCCTTGGCGAAGCTGGAAGAAGCGGCGGGGTCGGTCGGCAGCGCGGCGGCGCGTCTTGAGGAAGAGGAAAAGAAGGCGGCGGCGGCGGCGACGGAGGAATGGGCGGCGTTGCCGCAGATGCTCGGTTCCATGCTGGCGATTTACGCGCCGGAAGCGGCGAAGGTCTACACGCCGGAGGCATGCGCGGCATGGGGCGCGGCGGCGGCGCCGGTCGCCAGAAAATACGGATGGAACCTGTCTGCCGTCGGTTGTGAAGCCGGGCTGGTTGTCGCTACCTTGCCGCTGGCGTTGGGCACCTTCGCGGCGTTGCGCGATGAGCGCGAACGGCGGCAGGGATGGGAGCGGTACAAGAAGCATAGCCATGCGATAGGCGATGCCGGGCTGTCGCCAATGGAAGGCGCGGAAAGGCCGGAACACGGCGGCGCGGTTGGACAAGCGCCGGGGGTGAAGACGGTCGTCTTCGGTTCCGGGGTGCAGGAAGCGGCGGCGCCAGATGCCTGACGGCAAGCTGATATGCGTATCCGGCGCGTCGAGAAGCGGCAAGACGGTGTATGTGATGCGCTCGGTAGCCAGCGCCCGGCGCATCGTTGTCTGGGATGTGGAAGCGCAATGGTGCGAGATTCCCGGATTCCGGCGGGTATCGAGCCGCGCCGCGCTGGTTGCGGCGGCGCAAGCGCCGGGCGACATGCGGCTTGCCTATGTCGAGCAGGGCGACATCATCAAGGGATTTGACCTGTGGTCGGGGTGCGTCCTCTATGCCGGGCGGTACGTCGAGCCGCTGACGGCGGTAGCCGAAGAAGTGGCGGATGTGACTTCCAGCGCCAGGGCGCCGGGCAACTGGGGGATGCTCTTGCGGCGCGGCCTGAAGCGCGGAATCAACATCTACGCCATAAGCCAGCGATGGCAGGAAGCCGACAAGACGGCGTTGGGCAACGCATCCGGCCTTGTCGTGTTCCGGGCAACGACAAGGCAGGACGCGGAATACATCGCCAGTCGCGCGGGCGCGGGCGCGGAAGACGTGTGGAACTTGAGGCCGCTGGAATACATGCGCGTGGCCACGCACACAAGGGAGATTGAACGGGGGGTGTTGACTTTTTGAGGCGGGCGGCGGACTATCGCGGCAAGGGCTTGAAAAACCCGTGCAACACGGAAGCCGCGCCCGAAAGTATCGCGGTTTTTGTTCGTCCATTTTCAATGGGCGGGGGCAGGCGAATACAAGACCGGGAAACCGGGAATAAGCCTAGCCGCTGTTGCCGGTTTTTCAGCCCCCGCCCGCCATGCGGCTTGCATGGTTATCCATTGAAAAAGGATGCAACATGAACATGAGCAAAAACGAAAAAATCGCCGCAATCGCGGCGCTGATGCTTGCGGACAGGCAGCTGAGCCTGCTGATAGACTTTGAGATTCCCCGCATGTGCCGGGAACTGGAAGAAGTCAACGGCATGGTAAATGATGCGCTGGTAGAAATTCAGGAAAAGGAGCAATGAACATGGAAGAACTGCACGCAAGGAAGTTTGAGGCGGAAATTGCCAAGCTGATGGCTGAGACAATGAAGATACAGGCGGAAGCCAAATGGTACCCATTCGTTGCCACTGCCGCCATTTTTGGCGCGGCTATCGCCTTGGTAAAGCTGTTCATGTAGGCAAAACGCCGCGAACGCCACCAAAAACCCGCTACGGCGGGTTTTTTTTTGCCTTGTTACAAAAAATATTTTGACCGGGCGCGAAAAAAATCACGGCGTTTCGCGGCGTTTCGCGGCGTTTCGCGGGTTCTTGCATTCTCTTGTCAACCTGCCTAGATTGTGCGGGCAGGGAATTTTTTTCAATCACAGGAGCAGGAAAATGAAAGCATATTTGACATCCTCCCCTGCCTGAAGGCAGGGGATTCCTACTGTGGTTATTCCATCGTATTGCTGGAATAACTCGCTTCGGCGGGTTCCTGCTTCATCGAGCGGCCTGACTGCGCCGTCTCT